>CAUTNS010000001.1:0-38430 GCA_963540345.1 uncultured Candidatus Saccharibacteria bacterium
AAAGTAACAACAGCGGTGCAATTCCATCCGACAAGTATGGTAACTATGTTTCTGGCCACGCCGAAGTCGACCAAAACATCACTCGTACTCTCAATCACCAATCTTGGGCTTACTTCTACGATTCTTACCTCTTGATTAGCGCCGAAGCAAAAGATAAATTCGTAGATCCAGATGGTGATCCATACTCACTCTCCATTTCCTCCTGCCGCGAAGCAACTTCCTACGATGCTTCCACCAAAATCTGCAATAACGGTCAGCGCTCAAAATCAACCTGGGTTGAACAATCTGAAGGTCGTCCAAATGGCATCGAAGATGTTACCGCTGGTAACCCATATGAACAAACTGGTTCCAAGGGCCACACCATCAGCATCATCACCAACGCCACCTGTGAAGGTGAAGACGCAGTTCATGCCTCTGGTTCACGTAAAGTTGCTATCCTCTACAAAAAAGAGGGTGGTGGTTCAATCTGCAACGCAATCTAATTATTGACGCATCTCGATATAACCTCACAAAAAAAGACCCTTACGGGTTCTTTTTTTAAAACTATAACAGCGAAAATATCAAATAGTCGCAACAGCCATCAAAACCAAACATCTCCCGCCCCCTTACCTATATTAAAAGCAGCCTACCACTCAATTGGTGCCTGGCCGTGCTCACTCAGATAATCATTCGTCTTCGAAAACGGTTTTGAACCAAAAAATCCCTGATAGGCAGAAAGTGGCGACGGATGTGCTGATTCTAAAATCAAATGTTTCTTTCCATCGATCAAGCTCTTCTTTTCTCTTGCATCCCTTCCCCATAGAATAAATACCAAATGTTCTCGGTTCTTACTTAAATACTCCACAGAGTGCCTCGTAAAAATCTCCCAGCCTCTGCCTCGATGAGAACGCGCCAAATGCGCTTCCACAGTCAATACGTTATTCAACAATAATACCCCTTGTTCAGCCCAAGACGTCAAATCTCCATTCCGACTATTCCGCCTCCCGACATCTGAATCAATTTCCTTGTAAATATTTACCAGACTCGGCGGCAGATATTCCCGACCATTCTTCACTGAAAAAGCCAGACCATCTGCTACTCCAGGTGTATGGTAAGGGTCCTGCCCTAAAATTACCACCTTAATTTTATTAAAATCAGTTAAAAAAGCCCGAAAAACCTGATCTTTTCTCGGAAAAATCTTCTTATTTTCATATTCAAGATGCAAAAACTTAGAAAGCTCCAAAAAATAATCTTGTCGAAATTCTTGCTCCAAAAAATCTTTCCAACTCGCGTGAAAGCTGCTCATTTTCGCTTCCGCCATCATCCTATATTAACTTAAGTCGCTTCAATAGCCTCTCATGCACCTCAGAAGTCGTCCCGCCCGTATCTAAAGTATCAATCCCCATTTCTTTAGCAATCTTTAGATAGGCACCATTAACCTTCTTCTGAAACTCAGAAGGCTCAGTTTTCAATACCTCCCCCACACGCCCCTGCTCCTTGGCCTGTACCGCCAGTCTCTTTTGCCTTTCCTCATCTGAAAGCGTCAGAATCACCATTCTATCTGGCTTAAAATAATATTCCGGCATTATTTCCTTATGTAAACGCGCAATCAAAGTCCTCGACACACCCCCCGCATAACCTTCATAAATCAATGTAGATAACCAGTTACGCGTCAAAATCACTGTTTCCCCGCGTGATAGAGCTGGCTCCGCAATTTTTCGCCATTGCTCATAACGATTCACCAAAAACAATAAAACTCTTGTTCGGTGATTAATGTCCTGCTTTGTACGATAAGTTAATTTAGCAATCTCCGACACAAAAGGATCAGAAGATCCAGTCCCCGATTCGGAATAAGCAGTCACTGTCTCACCCCGCTCTCGCAAAAAATCCGCCAAAAGCCTTGCCTGGGTGTCTTTCCCAGTCGCATCCTGCCCCTCAATTACGATTAACATTTCTTCCCCGCTGCGTATTCTGCATAACATTTTGGACAAATTGCCCGATATTCCACTTCAGAAGTTCCATCATCAATTAAGACATCCGGGCCATCCGCCAAGAACTTTCCATTTAAGAATCTTGCATTCAGTGTAGCTTTTCTCCCACATTCACAAATCGTTTTAATTTCATCAATGTCATGCGCCATCTGCAAAAGTCTAGTTGCACCCTCAAAGCCACCATCCGTCAAACGGAAATTTAACCTCAATCCATAAGCCATTACTGGAATATCTAAATCTGTCGTCACTTTCATCAACTGATCGACCTGCTCACGCATCAAAAATTGTGCCTCATCCACTAATACGCAAGAAATTTTTTTCTTCTTCTTTTTCTGTAACTTCTCGACGATACCAAATAAATCATCCGTCTTCTCAAAACAGAAATCCGTCACTCGTTCTGGTCCGATCCTGGTCAAAAGCTTTTCGCCATTCTTTGTATCCGTCTTTGGTTTCATTACACAGACTCGATGTCCACGCTCTTCATAGTTAAAAGCCACCTGCAAAAGCTGCATCGTTTTCCCGCAGCCCATCGCCCCGTATCTGAAATACAATTTCGCCACAACAGTCCTCCTAGTTTTTACTAGTTCTATAGTACCACAGTAATCAGTTTATCTACATATCTTCACTAAATTGCGAGTTATATAATTCTGCATAAAAGCCATTTTGCTTTAGGAGTTCATCATGATTCCCCCGCTCAATGATATTACCATCTCGCATCACTAGAATCATATCCGCCTCGCGAATCGTCGACAAACGATGTGCGATCACAAATGAAGTACGTCCCCTAGTTAATTTTGAAAAAGCATCTTGGATCAACTGCTCAGTCCTCGTATCAACATTAGAGGTCGCCTCATCCAAAATCATCATGGAAGGATTACTAATCACTGCCCGCGTAATCGTCATTAGTTGTTTTTCGCCAGCTGAGATATTATCAGAATCCTCCGAAATCATCGTTTGATAACCATCCGGTAGCGACTTAATAAAGTGATCAACCCCCACCAACTTTGCTGCCTTAAAGACATCCTCGTCCGTAATTTTTCTTGCCCCATACTTCAGATTCTCCATAATTGTACCCGAAAACAGCCAAGTATCCTGGAGCACCATACCAAACAAACCACGTACCTCACTACGCTTCATCTTCTTTGTATCTACCCCATCAATCAAAATTTCTCCCTCATTTGGATCAAAGAAACGCATCAGGAGATTCACGATCGTTGTTTTTCCTGCACCCGTCGGACCCACAATTGCCACTTGCATGCCAGGTTCAATCTTTACAGAAAAATGTTTAATAATAGGTTTTGTATTATATTTAAAACTTACGTTGTTAAATTCTACCGCGCCCTTAAATCTATCCCCTGCAATTGTAGGATATAAACTCTTGAAGTCTTCCGCCGTTTCTTCTGGTTCCTCAAGAAAGTCAAAAATCCTTTCCGCTGCAGCCATAATCTGTTGAATTGTACTTGAAAGCTGGGCCACCTCGGTAATTGGCCTATTAAAACGGTTGAGATATTGAATAAACGCCTGAATCCCACCAATCGTAATCACCCCAGAAATTACATAAAATCCACCTAGCATACAAACCCCAGCATAGGCTAAATTCAAGAAAATGTGCGTTAACGGAAAAGTTAGTGAGCTCAGATACTGCGCTCGCCAAGTCTCTTCATATAATTTTTTATTCACATCTTGAAAATCTCGAAGCGATTGTAAACCATGATTGTTTGCTTTTATGATCAACTGACCACTGTAATTCTCTTCAATTTCCGAATTAAGTTGACCGAGAACTTCTCGCTCTGCCGCAAAATGTTTTCTTGCCTTGCTTAAAACCTTTGCAATAAATATTGTCGAAATCGGTACTGCAATAATCGCAATTAAGGATAGCGTCACCGAAAGATAAAGCATGATCAATAAATAACCAACCAGCGATATTACACTAGTAATAACCTGAGTCATAGTCTCAGCTAGCGAACTCGCAATCGTATCCACGTCGTTGATCATCCTTGACATCACATCACCGTTTGGCGTTCGGTCAAAATATTCCATCGGTAATCTCTTGATTTTTGCCAAAATTTCTTCGCGTAACTTCTTCTCATATTTCACAGAGAGCATCGAAGTTATCACACCCTGAATATACCCAACCACAGCAGATAATAAGAATAGCCCCGCTAAAATCATCGCCAAGAAATTAATTTCTCCCCAAGCAATTTCACCACTGTTTTTCAAAGACTCCGTTGCTGAAGTCGTCATCATTCCAAGAATCATTGGCCCAAACAACGACATCACAGTCGACACTAACGAAAGAATCGCAGCCACAATAATTTGCACTCGCCATTCCCTAAGTGATAGCCAAAAACGTTTTAATACTACCTTGAAATTCCTTGGACCAGTTGTCACATTCCCTGCTCCTTTTTTACTACTATCCATTATTTTCTCCCCGCTTTCTCTTTACTAATCTTCAGTTCTCGTGCAATTTCATCATCAGATAACTGCGATTTCGCAATTTCAAGATAAACTTTACACTTATCTAGAAGTTCATAATGTGACCCCTTCCCCACGATTTTTCCTTTATCAAGCACGATAATCTGTTCTGCATCTCTAATTGTACTAATTCGCTGCGCCACAACTAACGTAACTGTATTTTGTGTCACAGCTTTCAACGCCTCTCTCAATTTACTATCGGTCTTCATATCAAGTGCCGAAAAAGCATCGTCAAAAATCAAAATCTCAGGCTCCTTTGCAAGCGCCCTAGCAATAGAGAGCCGCTGCCTCTGGCCTCCCGACACATTAGTTCCCCCTTCCGCAATTTTTGACTCATATTTTTCAGGCATTTTATTAATAAATTCAGCCGCCTGCGCAACCTTTGCCGCCTTCTTCATTGACTCAATCGACCCCTCATTCACACCAAACAAAATATTCGAGCGTACCGTCCCGGCAAATAAATAGCCCTTCTGTGGCACATAACCAATTCGTTTCATTAGTGTCGCTTCAGGATACTTTTTAATATCCACACCTGAAATCAAAATCTCACCCGCAGTCGCGTCAAAAAACCTTGGCACCAGATTAATCAACGTAGACTTACCCGAGCCAGTTGATCCAATAAATGCCGTGGTTTTCCCCGCCTCTGCCTTAAATGAAATATTTTCCAGTACCTTTCCCTCCGATTTTCCATATCTAAAATCGACATGACGAAACTCCACGCTAGCCTCAACGGTTGGTTCTTCCGTCATCTCTTCTGGAAATTGGATTTCTGACTCAGTCGTCAATACCTCATTAATACGCTTTGCAGAAACATTTGCACGCGGAATCATCACAAAGAGCATCGTCAAGAACAAAAATGACATAATTACCTGCGTTGCATACTGCATAAATGCCATCATCTTACCAAGATAACTAATATCCATACCAAGACGTGCTATCCCCACCCAAATCGCAAGAAGCGAAGTACCGTTAAAGATCAGAAGCATTACCGGTGTCTGTAACTGCATCACCTTCACAATTGAAAGATCGGTCTTAGTTAATTCATTATTTGCCTTCACAAACTTTTTTTCCTCAAAGTCTTCTTTATTCAAGGCTCGAATTACCCTAATACCGGTTAAGTTCTCCCTTGTCAAAAGGTTAATTTTATCCATTAATTTTTGGAAAATCTCAAATTTAGGAATCGCAATTGAAATAATCACGATTGAAAAAACAAGCAAAATCGAAACCGCTAAGGCAATAATCCAAGTCATATCCGGCGCCACCACAAAAGCTTGCATGACTGCCCCCATCGCCATTAATGGTGCCCTTACTAACATCGATAAACACATCACCATCGTTTGCTGTACCTGAGAAATATCGTTAGTTGTACGCGTAACTAAAGAAGCTGTTGAAAAATGTTCCGTTTCAGCTATTGAAAAAGAAAGAACCTTAAAAAACACATCATGTTTCATGTCACGACTAATCGCCGCACTTACCTTAGCTGAAAAATATGAAGACACAAGAGTTCCCAGTGCCGATACTACAGTTACGGCAAACATTAAGCTTCCAGTCCTAATGATGAAGCTGGTATCGTTTTTCATAATTCCACTATTCACAATTTCGGCCATCATCGTTGGGAGCATCAATGCCCCATATACTTGCAAGCCTACCGCGAGCACAATAGCAAAACACTGCCATACGTATGGCTTCATATACTTTAGCAATCTAAACATTCAGTCCTTTCCTTTTAATAATTCATTTAAAGTTATCCCAACTAAAAAATCTACATTACGCAAATATTTTTAGACAAAGATATAGACTAAAGAATTATAAATATTCTATCCCAATTTTTTCTTTTTATCAAACAAAGTCCTCGTTTCTACACCCGTAGAAAACGACAAAACAAGAAGACTAAAACATTTACTAGGACGATGGTTGAACCAGTTGGTGTAGCAAAATTATAAGAAACTATCATTCCGACCACAAAACAGATCAAGGAAATCACTGTTGAAAGAATCACTACTTTTTTAAATGTTTTTACCACCTGCATTGCAGACATTGTTGGAAAAATAATTAAACTAGAAATCAATAACGCCCCCATTAACCTCATGCCGAGCACCACCACAATTGAACATAATACCGCAAAAACTATATTATAAAAATCCGTTTTGATCCCCACTGCCCTCGCAAAATCTTCATCAAAAGTCAACGCAAAAATTTTATTATAGCAAAACAAAAACAACAATATGACCACTAATGAGAAAACTACAGCCAGTATTAAATCACTTTCAGATATCGAAAGAATACTACCAAATAGGTAGTTATTAATATCCGTATTCACTCCCTTAGTGATCGAAATCACAAAAGTCCCCAACGCTAGAGCACCCGCCGAGACCATTGCTATCGCTGCATCAGGCTGTACCCTATTCTGCTCATTCAAACGTAAAATTAAAAAGGACATCAAAATCACGATCGGAAGAGCAAATTCTAATGGCGCAAAATTAAAAACCGTAGCCAACGCAAATGCCCCAAACCCCACGTGTGAAAGTCCATCTCCAATCATTGCATTACGACGTAAAACTAGAGAAGTTCCAATCAATGCTGCCGCTATTACAATAAAAAATCCTGCAATAAAACTTCTCAAAATAAAAGCTTGTCCAAACATCTCAAAAATATCAAACATGATGAATTTCCTCCACATACGACTCTGTATCGCCAAAGAAATACTGTTCACCGTTCAGTGCCAAAATTTTCTTTCCAATTAGATTCTTATGATCCAAGTCATGAGTTACCATCAAAATCGCCACCCCAGCCTCATTTAATTTTATAAGTTTCTTATAAAGATCGTTCTTTGATTTAAAATCTAAATTATTCGAAGGTTCGTCCAGGATCAACATTTTTCTCGTTGCAGCAAGGCCGCGTGCTAATAAAACTTTTTGCCTCTGACCTCCTGATAAATCCGCAAAATGTCTCTTTGCTAAGTCTAAAATCCCCAACTGCTTCATGCATTTTTCAGCCATATCTTTTTCAGTCTTCTTATAAAATGGCCGAAAACCGATCTGGTTTAGAGTTCCCGATCGCACAATCTCCTCCACCGAAGCTGGGAAGTTTCTATCAATCTTATTTTCCTGCGGCATATACCCAATAAACTTTTGTTTCAATCCAGTGAAAATAATTTCACCCTTACTTGGCTTAATCTGCCCGAGTAAAGTCTTGATTAATGTCGACTTCCCTGCCCCATTTGGCCCCACAATACAGACAAAGTCCGCTGCAAAAATCTCGAAGCTTAAGTTTGAAAAAACTTTATGCCCCTCAAACTCCACCTGGAGTTTTTTTACACTTATCAACGGCACTTTCTCTGTATCCATTTTATTGTCCTAGTCGTTTAAAGCCTGCTTCAGAACTTCAAAGTTTCGTTCCATCAAATCAACATAAGTTACCCCAAAACCAAAATCGCGTTCTGAAATATTATGTGCAGATTGAAATTCCAAAATCTTAGCCCCGGTTTCTTTTGCTACTGTTTCAGCTATCAACCCATTCGATAGTTCAATCTTAAACACGGCTGGAATCTTATCTTCCTTCACTTTTTTCACGATAAAGCTTACGGTCTTTATATTTGCTTCAGTCTGATCTGAACATCCAGGAAAGGCAGCATAATATTTTATACCGTAATCATCAACAAAGTATCTTAGTGGAAAACGATCAGCTACGATGATCTCTTTACGCTTAGCTACTTTCACCATATCAGCAATTTTTTTATCAGTTTCCTCGATCTTTGCCATATAGCTTTTCCCGTTCTCAGTCAACTTAGCTTCATCCTCACGGTCAAAAGTTATCATTTCCTTCATAATCTTCTCAGTAATCACCTTAGCATTCTTCAAGCTTGTCCAAACATGCTCGTCTACTTCCGCCTCATCGTCGTCCTTATGTTCATGTTTGTGCTCACCATGCTCGTGATCGTGGTCATGATCGTGTTCATGGTTATGGTCGTGATCATGTCCCTTATGCTCGTCTTCATGGTCATGTTCGTCATGGTCATCATCTTCCATCCCCTCAACCAATTCCTCATTCTTGGTCTTAACTAGATCAACTAGTCTCATAACCTTTGTCTTTTTTGAATCAATTTCGGAAATAATTTTCTTAACCCATTCATCAGAGTCACCCCCGACATAAACAAATAAATTACTGTTTTTGATCGCCAAAATATCTTGAGGAGTCGGCTCAAAAGTATGTGACTCTGCTCCAGGTTTCAATAGCATCTTTACATTTATATCTGTATTATTCCCAGCTACTGCCCTTGCAAAATCATAGCCCGGGAAACTCGTGCTGATCACCGAATATTTCTTTGTAACTTCTTTTTTCTTCGTTAGCTCGAGTAATTTAATCGCGCCGAACACTACGCCACACAGCACACCTGCTGCTAGCGCAATCTTAATAGCTTTTTTCATCTCTCTCCTTTGAGTCAATTATTTATACATTAAAAGTAAAAAAATTCTGTATAAATAAATTACTCAATCATCAAGTTGATCTTTCAAGCTAACCTGTGTCCAATCCTTCCTCAGAAGCACTCTTCGGCCAGTATTCAAAATACGACAAAAACATTCCGCACAGACTCCTGGCAAAACAATCGCGCCATGAGTCTCATCGCACCTCAACTTAACTAATTCAACCTTCCCACAGTGAGTACATCTAATATAAGTATTCGGCATCCTAGCCCCTTGGTGGTTCACCCTCTGGCTCATTAAGTAATTTCTTTGATTTAATCTCATAGCGCTTACCATTTACTGGTGAAACATAATAATCTTCATTTAAAAGATTCACGAACATCGTCAAATCCTTATCATCCATCACAATAATCTTACCGTCATCATCGGTCATTAAATCCAGCTTCATCTCATCCGCATAATCGACTAATTGCTCTTGTGACATCTGTTCCTGAATATCCATATCCTGCAATTTCTTCACGAGTGGCTTTTTATCCTGCAACAATGCATTCAAGGTCAAACCTTCGGCAAATGATAACTGATATTTTTCCTCAATCTCACGTGCCTTTGCCTCGGCCAACATCTGCGCCTTATAGTCATACTGGAACAAAGCCTCAAATTTACTCTGATTAAAAATAACCACATTTTCATCAATAATTGCTACCTGGTTATCATCAGGCATTTTCAAAGCCACCTCAGCGCTAAATGGCTCAAAACTCTCACCATTCAACTCCCAAGACGACTTCGCACTCAAGGCTGACGATGCCGAAATAGCCTTAGCAATATAAAAAGTCTTCATCCCCTCCTCCCCAGGATAAGTAAATTTCGCTAAAATTCCTTTTACTTTCTTAAACTGGTGCTCATTATCTGTGAAGTAATCAATATCTTTATATTCTTTTTCAACTAAACGAATTAAGCTTTCCGCCCTAATCACTTTATTTAAATCGGTACGATAAATCACTTTATTTTCGCCATCAGATTTTTCATATTCGCGACACTCAAGCCCCTTATCCGCCTCTTTAATTACAAAAGCAGCAGCCTCCCCCATGAACATCTGTTTCACGGAATTAGTTAACTTCTCTGAATAACGAATTTTAAATGGTGTGTAATTCTTATTAAACAAGAAAAGTTCACAAGAAACATTATTTTTCACCTCATCAATCTCGTTCGCCCACAAAAAGACATCAAAGTCACTAATCTTCTTAATCTCTGAATTTGTAATTGCCGTTCCTCCGTCGGTTTCCATAGTTCCTCTCTTTTTCTATCTAGTGTAGCACAAAATAATCCGACTCGGCCACTTCTACGCTAATTCAGCATAGGTTTCTTTTACTCGATTCATCTCCCTGAGTCCAAAATTGTTTAGTAAGCTCTCCAATTCTTGTTGCGCAAGTTGCACACTTTCTCCATCATCAAGCTCAACCTCAACCTTAACAAAATCCTCATTCAACGTATCAATTCGGTCAAGATAAACCACAGTCCTCTCATTTATTCTAACATCGGCACGACGTCTAGGTACTTCCGCCTGCAGCTCAAAGCCTAACTGCAATAAAATATTAGCTGCCTCAGCATAGTCCCTAACCTGTGTACTATGCACAATTGTCACACCAGAGTCCTCAATATGACGTTTGCAAACTAGCTCATATTTTGCAGGACGGTTAACAGCTCGCATCTCAATCACCAGATTCATTCTTGGATAATTTTGATGCTTTTTATAATTTTTAGGAACAAAAACCCGAGTATTCTGCCAGTACATTGGACCAAAATCAAAATCGAGGGATGAAAGCTTCCTCTCAAATTCATCACGATCTTTTATTTGAGTTTTATAAATAATTTTTCGCATTCTCCTTCTCCTCTATCCCTCTTTTTTATAAATTATGTATTCAATATCTGTGTTAAGAATTAACTGAATACATTTTTTACTCAGTTGAAACTAATTCCACATCCACCCCCGGAGCCCCTTCATTTTCCCTAGCCTTATTTGCCCAAAAATCCGTCAATTCATTCATTTCAATCCCAGCATGTCCTTTCACCCAAATCAATTTTACTTGTGATTTTGAATACAGTTCGAACAATTCTTTTACTAGATTGAGATTTTTAATTGGACCAGTTTTCTTCTTCCAGCCATTTTTTTCCCAGGTTGGCGCCCATTTCGTCAAAACATTAATCCAGAATTCAGAGTCTGAATGAATTTCCCCCTCTTCTCCATTCAAAAACAGCAAGCCTGCTCGCATTGCTGCCCCCTCCATCCTAATATTTGTTGAATTATCTTCCCTTCCGAGTCGCACTGGTTTACCATCACAAATTACCGCAAATCCCCCTGGGCCTGGATTTGGTGAAGCACTACCGTCCGTCCATAATTTCTTCATTTTTCTTCCTTACAAACTACTGCCTTGTACGTCATTCACAATGGCGTAAATTGGGAACAGTACAGCCATAATGATAAAGCCAACCATCACCGCCATCACCAGCATCAAAACCGGCTCAATCATCGTCGAAATCGTGCGGATCTGCTCTTCAAGCTCGTCTTCATATACCTGTGCCGCCTTCCCCAACATCTCATCAATTTTACCAGATTCCTCACCAATTGAGGCCATCTGCGGCAAAAGTGGCAAAATATAGTCTAATCCTTTCAAAGAAGATGATAATGGTTTACCCTGCTTCACCTTTTCGGCGACCTCAACAATCTCTTTCTCCAGCACTACGTTATTCATTGCCTCCCCCGAAATCGACAGCGTATCCTGAATCGACACGCCGGAAGACATTAAGTTCGCGGCCGTTCTAGCAAAGCGAGAGTTATAAAGTCGCCAGAACATCGTCTTAAAAATCGGTACGTTCAGCTTAATTGTTGCAGCCCACTCAATCCCCACAGTTGTTTTTCTAAACTGCCAGATGAAGTAGAGCGCCACACCAAGCACAATTGTCACTAGCCACCAAAATGCAATTAAGAAATTCGAAAAATCCACCATCACCGATGTCATCCAAGGTAAAGGTTTCTTTAAATCCTTATACAGTGACTGCACCTGCGGCACAATCAAGAGAATCATGAATACTAAAACAAGTAAAATTACAATCAGAATAATTGCTGGATAAATAAGAGCACCACGAATTTTAGTAATCATCGCATGATCCTTTTCCTGCTGTGCTGCGAGACGTTTCAAAGACGAATCCAAACTACCAGAAGCCTCACCAGCCCTAAGTAATGCAATATAGACCTTGTCGAATACTTCCGGATATTTTTCACAAGCCTGCGTCAAGGTCTTACCAGCTTCCACATCAACTAAAATCGACTCCACTACCTTTTGCATTGGCTTACTTTCAGTCTGCTCGATTACAGTACGTAATGAGTTTGAAAGCGGCAAACCCGCCCCAATCAAAGTTGCAAATTGTCTAGTAAAGACAATTTTATCTTTCATTGTAATTTTATTTTGAAAACGCTGAAATAGCCCCATATCTGAGCTATCTTCTTCGATTCGATCCGGTGTCATCCCCTGCTCAATCAGGAGTTTTCCCGCCGTCCTTTCGTTCTCGGCCTGAATCACCCCCTTCGACATCTGGCCAGTTTTACTATCGCGTGCTTTGTATAAAAATCGCTTCATTAAATCCCCTTCACTAATCGTTCAAATTCACGCATATCAACAGCATAATCTCGCGCATCATCATAAGTTACCGTACCTTGCTGTACCAGTTTCGCCAAAGTTCGGTCCATCGTCTGCATTCCCTCATTCGCACCGGTCTGAATCGTTGTATCAAGTTGATGCGTCTTACCTTCACGAATAATTGAGCGTACTGCTGAGTTGGCAATCATGATTTCTGCGGCCACCACGCGCCCACCACCAATGGCTGGGATTAGACGCTGCGAACAAACCGCCATCAAAATACCTGCAAGCTGTGAACGGATCTGCGGTTGCTGTTCGGCTGGAAAAACGTCAATCATACGATCGATCGACTGTGCTGCAGAGTTAGTGTGAAGAGTTGCAAACACCAAGTGTCCAGTTTCCGCAATCGTAATTGCTGATGAAATCGTTTCAAGGTCACGCATCTCACCAAGTAGTACCACATCTGGGTCTTCACGCAGCGCCGACTTCAAGGCTCTTGAAAACGAGAAGGTATCATAGTGCACCTCACGCTGTGCCACTAGTGATCTTTTTGACTTATGAGTAAACTCAATTGGGTCCTCAATTGTCAAAATATGCATCGCTTTTTCAGTATTAATCTTATTAATGATTGCCGCCAGAGTCGTCGACTTACCAGAGCCAGTCGGACCAGTCACCAGTACTAAGCCTCGTGGATAATCTGCAAAACTTGAAATCACCTGAGGCATCCCCAATTCTTCAATCGTCGGCATTTTAGTTGGAATTAAACGAAAAGCTGCCGCTAAATTTCCCTTCTCATTAAAGGCATTCACACGAAAACGCGCAATTTCACCAAAGGAGAAAGAGTAATCAAATTCTTTATCTTTGGATAATACTTCACGCTGCATTGAATCAAGCGTTGAAAAAATCAACTTATCAACCGCTTCACTATTTAAAACCGGTGTATTTGGAATTGGAGTTAGTGCACCATCAATCCTTAAAATTGGAGGTAAGCCAACCTGAATATGTAGATCAGAGGCATTCCTTCTAATACACTCCTCAAGCAAGGTTTCGATTTTCACAGAGGTAGGCAAAGCTGTTGGCGTTGAAGCCGCTGCCGCTTGCTGTGCTGCCGTCGTCTTCACCGAAGTCTGCCCAGGCATCATCGGCGCTGCCGCCATCGGAGCACCCTGTGCGCCCGGCATCGTTGTCATATTTGCTTGTGGCTGTGTATTTCCCTGCATGTGTTTCCTCTCTCCTGCTATTTTAGCATAACCTTTATCAGTTTTATATATTAAGTCAAGTCCGAAGCTACTCGATTCACTTCACTTACGGTTGTAATCCCAGTCAAAGCCTTCATCATTCCATCTTGACGCATCGTTAAAGTCCCCTTTGTTCGCGCCAATTTCATAATCTCGCTCGAAGTCGCCCGTTTTGTAATCATTTTCTGGATATCATCATCCACTTCAATCGTCTCATAAAGACCGGCCCTCCCCTTATAACCACCTGGCGTTTCCCGATCATCAATCCCGCGCACCAGTGTATATCCATTCGGATTAACTACCGGCAACCCCGTGTATCCCAAATCCTCAGATACCATCGCCACCTGTTGTTGATTTTGTGGCAAAATGTTCCCCACCAAATCATTAATCTGTTTGGTCTCCATTTCATTTGAATGAACCGCCTCGCGTTTTGGCGCCACTCGTCGCACCAATCTCTGACCAATCACCGTATTCAATGTTGAAGCTAAAAGATATGGCTCAATCCCCATATCAAGAAGCCTTGGCAAAATACCAGCTGCTGAGTTAGTATGTAATGTCGAAAATACCAAATGTCCAGTCAAGGCCGCCTGTACTGCCAAATTTGCAGTCTCCGCATCACGAATCTCCCCAACCATTACCACATCCGGGTCCTGACGCAAAATACTTCTAAGGCCCGCTGCAAAAGTTAATCCAGCATCCACATTTACCTGAATCTGATTTACTCCATCCATCTTGTATTCAACCGGGTCTTCCAAGGTCACAATATTAATCCCGTCCGACTTAATTCGACGAATCAAAGAATATAGAGTTGTCGACTTACCAGACCCAGTTGGTCCCGAAGTCAGAATCATTCCGTTCGGCTTCGCCAAACCTCGCTCCACCATCTTAAGCGCATGCCCAGTCATTCCCATCTGCTCAATATCAAGCGTCGTCCCACTTTTATCCAAAATACGAATCACCACCTGTTCACCCCAAATCACTGGCGAAATCGCAATACGTAGATCAATTTCCTTATTGTCCACCAACACAGTAAACTGACCATCCTGTGGGATACGGTGTTCATCAATTTTTAGGTTTGACAAAATCTTTACACGCGATACTAAAGCTGGCTCAATCGTCTTTGGCAGCTCCATGACTTTCCTCAGCACTCCGTCCACCCGGCAACGTACTACCAGACTTTTTTCTAGTGGTTCAATATGAATATCCGAAGCCTTTGATTTAGCTGCAAAAGTTAGAATTGTTGACAGCGCTTTTGAAATTGGCGAATCCTGTGTAATGATTTTCACGTCCGCACTATGCGAAACTTCACTTTCCTCACTTGTCTTGACTGCTCGTTCTACCGCCGTAAAATCACCGCGATATTGCGCAATCGCCGACTTAATCCCTTCTTCTGAAGCCATCATAATCCGAATCGGCTTCTGGGTCAGCTGTGAAAGATAGTCTGTCTGCTGCACATTTGACACATCCAGCATCGCCACATAAAGCTGTCCGTTCTTCTCACCCAGTGGCACCACCATAGTGCGCGAAATCACATCCAGTGGCAAGAGCGCCAAAATTTCTGGATCAAATAATACATTTTTCAAACTCACATACGGCACATTCATCACCACTGCAGTAGCGTGCGTTATCGTTTCTGCATCCGTGATTTTCCTAGCCGTCAAAGTTGCAAGAAGTGGCTGTTTGGTTTTTGCAACCTCCTCAACCACCTCTTGTACCTTCTCACGAGAAACCAACCCTTCCGAAATTAATAGGGCTACAACCTTTTCCTGTGCCTCATGAGTTAATAATGTCATCGTCCCACCTAATTATTTGTATTATTTGAAGTTCCTTCGTTTTGACTGTTTGAAGTCGACTGGCCATTTACATTACTTGAATCCGAGGCGCCTGTAGAATTAGTCGATTCATTACTTGAGTTTTTTGACTCCTCGCTTGCCTTCTCTTCAGCAGCTTTCTTCGCCTCGTCCTCCGCCTTTTTCTTCTCTTCGTTTGCTTTTTCTTCTTCGGCAGCCTGTTCCGGCGTTGCCTTACCACAAGCCACAAGCTCTGCTCGGTCCAAGATTCCATTCTGATCCACGTCTTCACACTGGCCCACATAAACCTCAACTGTAGGATTTATCGCGTCTTGGTTGAAAGTTTCAGGATCAGGCGCCACAACCTCAGTCGTAATTGGTGAAATCGTCTTATGTTTTAAACTTAGCTCATCCGGATTACCCAGCAAGGCATTGGAGGCAAAAAATGCAGCAACCATCCCAATCGAAGCAATAATGATGATCGTAAAGATGTCTGATTGTTTCATTTTATTCCTCCTTCTCCTTATTTCTTGGTTGAATTATTTGTATTATTTGTATTATTTGTGGTTTTTGTACTATTTGTGGTATTTGTTTTTGATGTTCCGTTCTTACTCATACCGCCCGAATCGCCAGTTTTCTTCTTTTCTTCTTTTGCAGTGACAACCTCTGTCTTTTCCTGGACTGAAGTCTCCGCGCTGTAATATGCTACACCCTGCGCCAATAGTTCAAGTTTTGAACTACCATCACTTGCATTGCTCCCCCACTTAATTTGAGCAGAGTTAATACTAAAGGCACGAATTGAGCGCTCAATATTTGAAATAATCGACATCGTCTCCGCCTCGTTTCTCTTCACGGTCAATGCAATTGGAATCGTCGAAACACCTTTGATTTTACTCTGCTTATAATTGGTACCTGGTGATAATTGTTCAGGTTCAAAACCGGAAAGCAAGAAAATCTGATTTAAAGACGCAAGTAAAGCTTCATCATTCTTCTGTGCTGGCAAAGCATCTGGAATTACACGTAATGCCGAACACATTTTCATCATCTTCAGGTTATATGATCGCTCATCATCCGAAGTAGATTTTGAGTATGCAGCCGTAAAATCAACCCGCTTATGGTTATCATCATAACACTGTTTCTGACTACTACGACCAACCGACTCGAGATCCGTATTGTTTGCCATATTCACCATAACGTTATAACGTAGAGTGCCAGGAATAGTTGAAACATCAATCGACTGTGGATTACATTTTTCCAAATCCTTATCTGAAAACCTTCCATCTTTACTAGATGGCTTACAGATCCCCACATTTTTAATTGCTAGGTTGTAGTTCGCAATTGATTCATCACGTTTGCTAATCACCTTTGCGTTAAAGCTCATATGCTTTAACAAATGGACCGACACCACAATACTTACACCAAGCACCAACGAGGCTCCTAGCACCGCCATCATCATCTGTTGCTGCAATTTACTAATCTTAAATCGCTTGCCAACTGCTTTCGCTGCCATTATTTTTTACCCTCATTTCCTTTATTTGTGTCGTTTGTCTGTTTTGTGCTCGTATTGATACATTCAGAGTCATCCGCACGGCAATCTTTTGCTGCCGCCGCAAACATACCCTTAATCTGTTGATATGAATCGGTCACATTCTGACCAGTAGGCCCAATCGTCATCACATGTTTTGTGTTGTATGCGAAAATCACAGGATCAACTGCAAGTACCGCAGTAAAACGTAGTACTAAGTTATTATTTGCATCACGTCCGTTCGAAGAATCTGTAATCTGTGTCCCTTCAGGCACCATCTTACAGTTATTTTCCGCACTCCACTTAATAGAGCTACCCTCATTCGTTGAAACTTCTTGGCCGCTATATTTAATACATTCACTTTCAAAATGTGGTACCCCAGTAATCTTCCCCTTCAAATCCATGCTTGGTTTATAAACATAGTTTTTTACATTCTTAATCGTAGTAGTATCAGTCTCTACACCATTTTCGATTGTAGTTTTCGTTTCAGAACTAGACTTCAGGTCATCAGCTACTCCATCTTCTGAAGTTTTCACTTCCGTGCCCTTACTCCAAATATCAAATTGTGGAGTACGCCAAATCTTTTCATCTGGCACTACGGTCTCTACCTTTGTCACTGTCTTCTTGGTAGCTTCTCCACCTTCCTTATCGCCAACCTGACCAATTTGACCATTATTTAAATTCGTATTCGACACCGAAGAGTCAACCTTCTTATCGTCCGTAATTTTATTCTCTTCAGCCTGTGTCGTTGCATGATCATTTCGTCCCGGATCACAATCAGCCGTTCCACGCTTCCAAATCACATAGACATTACCATTATCAGATAATAAGTTGCCGTTCTCATCAGTTTCTCTAATACAACGTGTTGGGATCAGGTCTCCACTCGCCGTCACAAAGCGACCAAAATCGTACTTCATCATATTCACAGATTTCTTGAACGATTCAAGCACGCGATAGTCAATCTTTGGATCCTCGCCAGCGTTTGCCTGTCCATCAAAATTCAAAGTTGATGTCTCAAGATTAACGTTCAGTTCTGACATTGTAATCGTATCAGCACCGGTTGGGAAAAGATTTTTAAGAATTGGGAAGACCCTGGAAAGAACTGGACGATTCTTATTAATCTCAGACAACTTCTTTAATTGATCCTGAATCGTCAAAAAATCCGGCAGCTCCTTATATGTCGTCACCTTATCGCTCAACTTATTAATATGATCCTCTTGCCCAGAAATCATAAGGTCTTGCGTCCCCTTGATACCACCAAGTATCGCCACTGTCGAAACCGAAGCGATCGAGACTGCAATACAAATGAAAAACACTAAGTTACGCATCTTCTGCATTTTAATCATCTGCAGCTTCACGTCTGGGACTAAGTTAACTTCATACTTTCCAGTCTGCCCCGTCATCATCGTATTGTCATTTTTATCACCCTCAAAAAGACTCTTCACAAATGCTGGAATATCGGAAAAATTCATCGTTTTAAAATCAAATTTTTTCATTATTCATTACTCCTTTCCGCAAGTCCGATTGCCACCGCAAACTCCGACGCCACCGGCAAAAGCATTTGTTGTTGCGCTGGAGTCACCTTAACGTATTGCCATGGGTTACCCTGCGTAGTCGCCACGCCAGTTTGCATCTCAATATACTCAGCCATAAACGGAATAATTCCCGAAAAACCAGAGAGCACAATTCCACCGACTTGCGCCCCCACATAGCGGTTCTGGAAGAAACGCACCGACTTTGTCATCTCCATTGCAAATCCCTCAAGCGTCGATTTCAAGGCCTCAAAAACTTTGCCCTCAAGCTTATCTTGTGCTAAACCAAACTTTAAAATAAACTGTCGTGCCTGATCGTCGCGCACCTTCAGAGAGTTTTCTACAGTTCTAACAAAACTTAGGAGTCCACCAGGAATCGAGCGCACCAATCTCGGAGATCCTTGATACATCACCACGAGGTCGGTCGAAGTCTCACCAAGATCAATAATCATCCTCGCATCCTGCACTCCAACTGGCGCCAAAGCTCTCACCATCGCAATCGGTTCTGGCTCCTGTGCAATCACATTAAGCCCTAACTGTTCTACGCTTTCCATTACCGATTCAGCATACGCGTTATCAGTTGAAGATAATAAAATTTCCGCCTTTTTTGCATCATTAGGACTAATCCCCAGAACGGCAAAATCAATTTTCGCCTCGTCAACCGACATCGGAACATATTGATCCGCCTCATATTTTACGGTCTGAGTTAATTCACGCTGTGGCGCATTTGGTACTTCAATGATCGCCGTGTAAGTCTTTCTCGCTGGCAAACCAATCGCAATATTCTTAGTTTTAATTCCAGCCTGTTCCCTAGCCCCCAAAATAATTTCACCGAGCTTCCTTTTTCCGGTCTCTGAATCATCTTTAGTAATTTTTTGATCAACTGGCACATAGGCAAACTTATCCAACGTCCACCCCTTCTCAGCATTACCAGAAAGCTGGATCATCCTGATCGAATTAGTACCAATATCCAACGCGAAGAAATCGCCCACTCCATGCAATAGACTCATACTATATATGATTATAGCACAAGCACTATAAAATCTGTAAAGACTTTTCTACCTTTCTAAACTCCAACTTTGAGACTTCATCAAATCGCTTCAATTCCCCCTCTGCCTGAATCTCAAAGCTAGCTGGATATTCAAAAATGTATTTTGAAGCAGCTACTTCACTACCGCTTACTCTTCCAAAAATCCCCTTCAACATAAACCCGCTCACCCCCAGAAAGCTACCTAGTCTTGCGCATCGTACTAAAAAGCTATTTCCAAGATAATATTCACCTCCACCAAGAATTCTTGCCATCGTTGCACCATTTAATGCAATCAAGTCCGAAACTCCTCCCCAAAAAAATCTCGGCTCAAAAATCTTTGACCCTAAAATCTTGCCATTAATATCAAGCGTTTCCATCCTAAATCTAAAGAACCACTGTTTTTTTCGATTTTTTATAAACCAAACAAATAAAATCCAAAGCGAGAATATCAAATTCTTTTTGCGCCTTCTCAATCTCTCTCGATTTTTCTTTTCGTTAAAAATTTTAGTCGATTCCGCCAACATTCCCGCCGTAAAATAACACAAAGCATATCGAAAATGCTTCTCATTCACCAAGGCTTCCATCGCATACACTTTTTGACCGCGGGCTCGCTGCATAGTCCTTGCAATATCATTGAAATTTCCATAAGGAATCGAATAGAATTTTACCTTCTTCCCCGATAAAATTGCACCGTTCACCCCAATCGAAGCTGTACCATCTCCGCCAACAACCAGAATAATGTCACCATCAAGTAAGCAACTCGCGAGCTTCTTCGCATTATCATCAACGTGTGTCGGCTGCACCTCATAACGAAACGTTGTAACGTTTGAAACCAGTTTCTCCTCAAATATAAAACGGTTTAGTGGATTTAAAATCTCGACTTCCGCTCGTTTTGCCTGAGTCGAACGCGGATTCAATACCAGCACTAACCTCACTCGTCTTGCTTCCGATTCCTCCTGAAGTCTCTTTAAAAAATATTTCAATTCATCAAAAAAGCGGTTTTTCCTCAGCTCACGCCAAAAATCCTCACCGCTCTTCTTCATTTATATTAACCTATTCTAAAATTTAAGCACTAAATCCTACTCCGCCGCCTCACTACCTGCCAGCGTAAATTCCCCCAGGTAGCAAGAAGTTTGCGACCCCCCAGAACATTGCATAAACCACAAGCCCAATCACAATGTGAAAAATTCTCGTCTTCACTTTCATAATTACAGCAGGCTCATTCTTTGAAGTCATGTATAAGTAACCACACCAAATAAAACCAACCGTTGCAGCTGCCCCAATTCCAAGAGTAAAGATATTAAGCACCATCCCGAGAACTGAAAAAATCCCTTCCTTAGCATCCCCAGCATTGCATTGCAAAACTGAAGTTGGAACGCCTCCACAATCCTTTCCAGTAGGCGACGTCCCCCCTTCCGCAAATACAGGACTCATCGTCAAGAGCGCACCAAACGAAGTCATAAAAAGCATCATGAATACCCCCAAATAAGCTTGTATCCGACTTAAAATCTTCTTCTTCATGACCTGATTATATCCTGTTTTCTCTTACCTTACTAGATATTATTAAAGTTTGCCAGCTTTCAATGTATATACTCGTGTAATTTCTTCGTATCTTTGTGTTTACGAAGCTTAGACAAAGCCTTTGCTTCAATCTGACGAATACGTTCCCTAGTCACCGCAAATTCCGCGCCCACTTCCTCGAGAGTATGTGGACGTCCGCCGCCAATTCCAAAGCGTAATTTAATCACTTTTTGCTCACGCTCCGAGAGCGATCCTAAAATTTCGGCAATCTGCTCTTTTAGCATTTGCGCTGCCGCTGCATCCTCAGGAGAGACTCTACCCTCATCCTCGATAAAATCACCAAGTACAGAATCCTCATCTTCCCCATCGTGACCAACTGCCGCATCAAGCGAAGCAATATCCTGCTTGATCTTCATTACGTAGTCAACTTTATCCGGCTCCATCCCCATTTCTTTAGCCACTTCTTCAGTAGTCGGCTCACGATTCAATTCATTTGTCAATTTTCGAGTTGCACGCAAAACTTTATTAATGGTTTCCACCATGTGTACAGGAATACGAATCGTCCTTGCCTGATCGGCAATTGCACGGGTAATCGCCTGACGAATCCACCAAGTAGCATAGGTCGAAAATTTGAATCCTTTATCCGGATCAAATTTCTCAACGGCGCGTAAAAGACCAGTATTTCCTTCCTGGATTAAATCCAGAAAATCAAGTCCACGGCCAGAATAGCGTTTTGCGATTGACACAACGAGACGCATATTCGCCTCAACCATTTTATCTTTTGCTTTTTTCTCGCCCTTCACGATGCGATAGGCAAGGTCGGTCTCCTCCTCATTTGAGAGCAGTGGAATTTTTCCGATTTCCCTGAGATAAAGCCTGACCGAGTCATCAGCAAACTGGTCCACGTTTTCCGCAGTAATCTCAAGATCTTCGTCTGAGAGTTCATCGTCCTCGGAAAGATCATCTAATCCTGGCTCTTGCGGCCCAAAATCAGCATCACGAGGAGCAAATAATTCTTCATCATCATTCATTTTATTATTCTCATCCACAATACTCTTTACCATCACATCAATTTATAACATAAACTGTCAAATAAGACAAATTTAGAAATTACGGACCATAGATTGAACAGGACGTTTTTTACCAAAGATATTAGTAAATCTACGAAACAGGTTGCGAAGCCCACTTCTTCTCTTATGATCAGCCTTTATCTCTTCAGATTCTTCCGTAATGCCTTTTTCTTTCATAATTTCTTTACGACGATCCAGAATAGCCTCTTGCATGGATTCAAGAATCTTTTCCTGAACGTCAATATCAGCAACGCTATCCATCTTTAGTTCATTACCAGTTAGTGTCTTCTGTAGTTCTTCTTTTTGCTTTTTAACTTCCTCAAGCTTCTTGCCTAATTCTTCATAAAGATAATCAGACTCAAACAAGTCATCCGTACTATTCAAGTTCCTAGCACTCCTGAAAATCTCACCATCGACGATTTCCTTAATAAAACCCCTAATCTTCTCATTGCGTTCCTTACTAACTAGCGGTTCTGGACTCTCGTCAAAAGAAATGTTATTCAAATTGCTATCCGCTTTGAGTGATCTCTTTACTTCCCTAGCAAGTATTTGCTGATCATAAGTTGGTGCGAGATTTTTTTTCATTGTTTGCCAATCATCTTCATATGGATCCTCACCAGACATAAATTTCGTATACATCTTATAATTCTCGGCATCAAAGAAACCTGTAATCAAATCACGGGCCACATTACTACCCTGACTTACATAGTAATTATATTTTTCCGCATCTTCACTACGAATTAGATACTCACGTCTTGCAGACGCCATTTCTTCACCCCTCCTCGCACGCTCCGCTTCGATGAATCCGCCAACTTCCATCATTTGTTTCTTAATAAGATCCGATGCATCACAGAATCTATCTATACCTTGTTTCGACATTACATCGTATAATAATGCCTTTTTTGCTCCTCGTATGACGCCGGACGCACTATCCCCCACTTTTCCCCATAAGAATAATCCCGAAATATCCGGTGTTCGCTTTTCCCCGGAATCTTCTTTAAAGTTCTTCCTCCAAAGTTCGCCTTTATCCACGTGGCTGGTGTCACCGAACAACACTCCAAGATTATTAGATGCAATAACAACTCGTGACATCATATATGCATCTACTAATTTAGGGTGATTTTCTCTAACCCAATTTAATTCTTCAATATTAATTGCATTACATAAAAGTCTCGTAGCAATATCTTTTCCCCGTGTAATACCATCATTTTTCAAGAATAAATTTTCTAAACATTTTTTAGATAATTCATCAATATTCCCTTGCAAACCATCATCACCGTGGATGATTAGATCAATTGTTCTAGCCCCCTTTAATGAAGAATTCTTATAAGAATCAAAATCTGACCCAACTCTAATGTATCGGTCGTCAATCTCTTTTCTCCTCTTTTCTTTTTCACTTTCTTGATCAAGTTCAGGAGTCTTACCGTCAACCGTATTATCCACGTCAGGCTTCACATTAACCTTACCACTATCACCAGTTTGATCACCATTGGGTTTAATCTCGCCTGAGACACTCCCTGGGACGACATATCTTCCAAAATGTCTATTTAAAGCCAATGCATCCCCAAGTGGCAGACGATCGTCCTGAGGTTTCGTCTCTATCTTATCTCTCGCTACCGGGTGTATTCCATAACGCCTAGATAAGGCTATCTCTTCACCTAGGGATAATGGACTAGTTTCAGAAGTGTCATTGTCCTCAATACTTGTATTTATTTTATTATCAACGGCAGCTGCTTGATCCGGTTTCGTCTTACCCGGATTATTGCCAGTAGTGAAACGCCTCATCATTCTATATAGATTCACAGATGCGCCTCCAGGCAATTGCACATGTGCAGAATTATCAGAATCAACTTGTCCGCTAATTACGTCACCAGATTGAACAGTTCCCTGGGTCTTTACCTTATCATCAGCCCCTGCCTTAGCCTTAGCTTCTTCATCCGCTTTAGCCTTAGCATCCGCCTCCGCTTTTGTCTTCAACTCTGCATCAGCCCTTGCTTTCGCTTCTGCATCCGCTTTAGCCTTATCGTCAGCCTCTGCTTTGGTTTTAGCATCCGCCTCCGCGTCGGCCTTAGATCTCGCCTCATGATCTGCCCCATCGACAGAACCAGTTAAGATTTTCGCAAGTTTTTTCTTTCTCTCATCCGCCTTAACTTGCTCCTCATGTTCAATCTGTAACGATTTTTCCCTAATACGCTCTTCATCGGTTTTCGAAACCAGCTCATTCATACCGCGCTGCTGTTCAAGTAAACCTTTACGCTGGTCTTCAAGTGCATCAAGTTCCTTCTGCTGCTCAGGATTAAGTCCTCTTCTTCCATCACTAGCAAATTCCTGACGCTTCTTTTCAATTTCAGCATCGATCTTTTTACGTTCCTCTTCAAGACTGTCATATTTTTTATTTTCAGCCTCAACTTCCCTCTTTGCGTAGACACCATACTTTTCAACCGCAACCCCCTCCATAATTTGTTTATTTTCCTTTTCAGCTTTTTCAATCTGCTTTTTTACCACCTCCAATCGCTGACGGTAAATCCCTTTATCAATCTCACCACGCTCATAACGTTCTTTGAGTGTATTTCCAAAACCCTTTAGCTTTCCAACATCAATAAGTTTTTCACTAGCTTGCGCCTCAAGCAAGTCAACCTTTGACTTGACTTCAGACTCCAAATGATCCATGTCTTCCGCGACTTTACCTACACCACTAATTAAGTTAATTGTAGCCTCCTTTTTATCCTCAGCGATTTCTTCAGTAGTCATTTCTCTAGTAAAAACCATCCCCTCACCCATCGCTTTAGATTTTTCCCGATTTTCCGCGTTAAAATCACGTATTTTACTCACACCGTTTTTGGCCCTAAAGAAGGCTTCTTCCTGAGTTTTTAAATCCCCATTAATTTTTTGAGATTCTTTTTTCGCCGTCGCTTCATCCATTAAGCCCAAGCCAACCGTTTGCTTAAGGATAGACTCACTCTCTTCGCGCAGAAGATTTAGAAGCTCTTTTCTGTGTGTCATCATAGCTTCAAAAAATTCTGCACCGGATTCTAATTCCGGATTTTTCTTTTTCTCCTGCACCTCCGGGCCCTTCGTCTCATTCACTACCGCAGGTACTGCTTCCGCTGCCATACTGGTTTGCCTGCTACCAATTTTCTCTACCATTTTTATCTCCCAATCTTTCAAGTATTAGTCATATTTTTAATTAGCACCTAAGCTAAATATTCATCACGAAAGTTTATAAGAGTTTTTTGAACCACCTGATT
Source organism: uncultured Candidatus Saccharibacteria bacterium (assembly GCA_963540345.1). Taxonomy (GTDB): domain Bacteria; phylum Patescibacteriota; class Saccharimonadia; order Saccharimonadales; family Saccharimonadaceae; genus Nanosyncoccus. The sequence goes on from CAUTNS010000001.1 coordinate 25,459, forward strand.
GGTATCGACACCAGATTCCCTGATGATTCCATCAATTAACTCGATACTGTCTCTATTTTCGCTACGAGCAGCGTTAATCTTATCTAATAGATAATCTGGTAAACTCATAAGTATTTCAGTCATAATCGCATCACTAACTTTTTGTAAAAGATCAGCTTTCAGTTGCTCCGTTCGTGGAACCTTTTTTTCAGCAATTAACTGTTCAACAAATCTATCTAGTGCCCCATTCTGAGATAAGGCAACCGATCCTGTGTTGTCTTCCATACTACACCCTTTCAATTTTAAAAATATGACTTTTATGTAACTATACCGCTAATCCTTATAAATGTCCAGATTTCACAAGAGCCAATCGCTATTCTTTTCGCTACTCATTTCACTATTCTTTTCTCAGTTGTTCAATTTGCTTCAAAATTTCCATGGTTTTTTCTTCATCACTCTCAACCTGCGTCAGCTGCTCGGTCAGCTCCGAAATCTTCCGCTTCCTCAGCTCTTCCCTATATCGCGCATTCAAATTCATCGTTTCCTTCTTCAGCGCGTCCTCACTCATCCCCGCATATTTTTCATCAAAAATCAATGACAACTCCTCAAGCCTTGTTTCATCTTCTGGAATCTCCAGCCCGATTTCCTGTCCCACCGCACCCCCATACACCAAAATCGCCTGCAAACTATCTTCCAAAGTCTTCAGCGTATTTAGCACCTCACTCCCCTCATCCAAAACTTCACCTTGCCCTTTTGTCACCACAGGTTTCAAGCGCACTGTCTCCACCTGGATCTTTTTCGCCTGCAAGTCCTCAACCGTCACGTCTAATTTTCTGGCCACCATCTGTTCATAGTGCTTCTTTTCTACCGGATCCTCAATGTAAGAAATAATTTTCATTGCCAAATCCGAATATTCTTTCTTCCCTGGACCCGTCATTAGATTCAACTTCGTTTCATATTTTTTCAGAATCCAATCCACTGCCGGCATCCGGTCTTCCACACATTTTTGCCATAATTTCGGATCGATTTTAATTAACTCATCTGGGTCCTTTGCCTGCCCATAGCCAGAAATCACCGACAATGAAATGCCGATTTTTCCAGCCAGCATAATTGCTCGCTCCGCTGCTTTTACCCCTGCCTCATCTCCATCATAGGCCAATCGAATATCCGAAGTTAGTCTCGACAAAATCTTCAAGTGATTTTCCGTCATCGCCGTTCCAGAAGTTGCCACCGCCTCCTTCACCCCAGCCTGGTGCGACGAAATTACATCCATATTCCCCTCAACAATCACCACAAAATTGCTCTTTCGAATCGCCTCCTTCGCCTGCGCCAAACCAAAAATGAATCTCCCCTTGTTAAACAACCTCGTCTCCGGTGTATTCAGATATTTCGGCTCGCCTTTATCGATAATTCTCCCCGTAAATCCAATCACGTCACCACTATTTGCATCCACAAACGGAATCATCATTCTCCCCTTGAATAAATCACCATCAAAACGATTCACAAGACCCGCCTCTTTCAACTCCGCCAAAGAATATCCACGTTTTTCTAAAAACTGCACCAAGCTATTCTTACTATTTGGCGCATACCCCACACGAAAATCCACAATCGTCGGCCGATTCAACTCACGTTTATAAAATACGTATTCACAAACCGCCTTATTTTTCGCCAAACACACCTGAAAATATTTACAAACCAGCTCCCAGGCCTCCTTTGCTCGCATTTTTAATCTTGCATTTATTTCGTCACTACGGTCATATTTCTTGAGCTCAACCCCAGCCTGGGCTGCCAATTTTTCTAGCGCCTCCCGAAAACTGATCCCCTCCACCTCCATAATGAAGCTAAAGATATCACCACCCTTATTTGCCGAAAAATCATGCCAAATTCCCTTTTCTGGCGACACCATAAACGACGGCGTTTTATCCACGCCCCAAGGTGAACGCCCCTTCAGCGTCCTACCAGCCCGTTTTAGTTCGATGTATTGTGAGACTACATCTTCAATCGGGAGTCTTGCTCGTATTTCCTCTTTAGCATCCTGCACTAAAGTTCTTCCTCCACTTGTATCTCATTTCTTAAATTATAGCATCTCAAATCTGTTATGCTATAATATTCTCATGGATAAGATGGCTTACTTGCAACAGATCGCAAGCGAAAATAAAAATCATAACAAAACTCCAAATGGCGGTTTTGACTTTCTTAAATATCTCACTCTAAAAAATATTGTAATTTTTGTAGTATCTCTATTTTTCCTTATTGGCGCCAGTACACTTCTCAATGCCAAAAAGACCATAGACACTCGTGACCGCGATTACTTAATTCGCAGCTACTTCATGGCTAAATATCTCAATGAAGAAACTCTGGGTAAATATTCAGATCTTTTAAAATCCTCTGACCTCCGTGCCTATAGTTCGTCCCTAAAAGGTGTTCTTCACGAACTCATGCTCACCGAGAAAAAATCCCTCACTGAGGAATTTGGTATAGAGGATGTTGACTCGCTCTCAGAGGAGCCAATTGCGACTGATGAAAAAGATAAGAATAATAAACTAAATTCTACCCTCGAAACCGCCCGCATCTCAGCCGATCTCGATCGCGTTTTGGCTCGCGAGTTTACTTTACAACTAGCCTATCTCATTAACTACCAAACCGAAACCAATCAGCGCACTCAAAAACCGGCCGCAAAATCCGCTACAGAAACAGAAATTAAAAATCTCACTAACCTTAAAGAAAATTTTGAAAATTTTAATATCAAAGCCGTCTAGTCCTCATATCAAATCCGTCTAGCCCCCCTTCAGCTCACTCATAAACTTCCGAAGAAAATACAAAAAACTACACAAAGCCTAATCCTCCACTGATCATCCCTGCTATACCAGAAATATTTTATAAGGTATAATAGCCTCATGAAAAATCCAGATTTAAAAAAGCTCAAGAAAAGTATCAAAAAGATGAATCCGATTCTCAAAGAATTTCGCGACTTCATCAATCGCGGCAACGTTATTGATCTAGCTGTTGGTGTCATTATCGGTGGAGCGTTCAATAAAATTATCAGCTCTCTCGTCAACGACCTCATTATGCCAGTTGTTGGCATCATCCTCGGTGGTATCGATTTTACCAATCTCGAAATCACCATCCCTAACTTCCTTGGCGGCTCCAGTGCAGCCCACCTTCGCTATGGAAACTTCATCCAAAATGTCGTAGATTTCCTCATCGTTGCCTTCTGTGTCTTTATCTTCATTCGCATTATTAATAAATTCACTGCAAAGAAAGAAGCCGAAGCAGCCACTGAACCAACCACTGATGAGAAAATTCTCACCGTTCTTGAAGAAATCCGCGACCAGCGCAAGAAATAATATTTTAGTTCAAATAAATACAAGAATTAATTTCGATAGCATAATTCTAGGTAAAACTAATTATCAAATAAAAAACTGCAGTCATCTGCAGTTTTTTTAGAACAAATTATTTACTCAAACTAAATTTTTATTCAAACTCTTTTGAAAGATTATAACTCAATCTCGCCATATCATAAATTTCATCAAGCGACATCTGTCCAGACATCACCACCTCAATTCCCCCATTGCCAAAATAACGCGATGTCATCACCGATTCATATTGCTCTCTTAATAACCTCGACAAGTTCTTATCGGTTCTCACTTCAATTGTATTCTTTCTCTGAACTAGAAACACCTTCCCATTAGGCGCTAAAAATAGCTTCCCCTCGTGCTCACCTTTCTTTGAGAGGAATTCCTTCTCGCTATATTCTCCAATTCCGGTCAAATCCTCAATTCTAAATTCCATTCTAACTTCGATCCTTCTTCACGTAACCTAAATAATACTTAATTTCTTCAATTGAACCTTCAATATCATCTAAGGCACGGTGATTTTCCCGTTTAGTAAACTTAATTTTTAAAGCATTCTCAAAATAAATCTTCCAAGCAGACACGTCAAACATTCGGTAATGCAACCTTGCATCCAATCTTGGCCACTCCTTCACAATAAATCTCTTGTCCTGGTGAATTGAATTACCTGCAAGATATACTTCCCTACCAAAATTCTTCTCAATAAAATCTAAGATTTTATCTTCCACGACCTCAGCATCTTCCCCTTTCTCATTCTGAGTAACCAATGAATTATACGATTCGGGATTAGCCTCCCAGAATTCCCCCACCATACGCTCCTCGATTAGCTTCTTCGGTACTTTCACAACTGCTGTCATCCGGTCAATTTCATTGAACTGCCAATCTGTGGCAATTGCCGCTACCTCGAGAATCTTATCCTTTTCAGGATCAAGTCCGGTCATTTCTAAATCCACCCAAAGTAATTTAGCCTTTTTCATTTTAACTACATCTTCTCTGGAACTTCAATCCCTAACAGACTAAGCCCATGTGTTAATACTTTTAGATACGCAAGAACGATTTCACCACGTTCAACTTCAAAATCGCTCCCCACAACCTGAACATTCTCGTAAAACCTACTAAATTCCTGCGCAATTTCATAAAGATAAGTACAAATCTTACTAGGAGCTAATTCCTTTACCGCCTCTTCAAGTACTGATTTATACTGCATAACTTTTTTGATCAAACTCTTCTCGAAATCATTCAGGATCCACGAATTTTGAGTAATTTCTTTACTCATTTGTTTTGATTGTGACTCAAAAATCTTTCCGAGTACTTTTTGTGCTCGCACTGCGGCATATTGCAGATAAGGACCAGAATTACCAGTCATAGACACCGACTCATCAACGTCAAATATAATGTCACCACCAACCTTATATTTCAAAAATGCATAACGAATTGCACCGAACAAAATCTTTGGGTCAACCTTTTTTTGTTCAGTCTCACTACTATTACCGCGACTACTGTTCACATTTTTTTGCACTTCAAACAGTTCATCGTTAATTAAATTGATCACATCAACAGCCTTCAAGAAATTCCCTTTCCTTGAAGACATCTTCTCTTTTCCTGGTAATTTCACCTGTCCATGAGTAATATGTAAAGTTCTTGACGACAATTCCGGTGCATACTGTTCAATCGATTTTAGAACTACCTTCATATAGTCGATAATATCATTGCCAGTGATAATCACAGATTTGTCAAAGTGGTAATCAGCCCATTTTGTAAAGATTAAACCAACGTCTTTTGCCTCATAGGTTGGCAACCCATTTTTATTAATAAACACACGGGTGTGCAGACCATACTTCTCGCCCTTAAATACCACTGCGCCATCTGATTCTTCATAGACGCCATTCTTAAGTTCTCGCCTTACAACCTCAAGACCTTTTCCTGCCACCGTCGATTCTGGATAATATCGATCAAATCTCACGCCAATATTTCTATAAAAATCTTCAAAATATTGATAACTAGCTTTGCGTCCCCAGTAATAAACTTTTGCAATCAAAAGATCTTTCTCGACATCACTCTTCGCTCCCCCCTCGCTGGATTCAAGCTCTTCCTCAAGCTTTGCAACGATCTCTTCTCCTGCAGCAGCAATTTTATAAATCTTTTGATTTATTTCAACAATTTCTTGCTTAGCTTTTTCGTCCTCTTCATAGGCCGTTGAGCCTTCAACATATGACTCAGCCATAAGCTCTGCCTTCTCAGTCGGTGTCATCTCGTCCGAAATTCTGTCAACATGTTGTAAAAGTGCATACATATTTTTTGCCACATGTAGCCCCACGTCACCACCGAAGTTTGCTCGCACAACTTTTCCGCCAGCGAACTCAATAATTCTCGACATTGCATCACCAACCATCGAAGTATAAAGATGACCAACGTGCAAAATTTTAAACGGATTTGGATCGGAAAACTCACATATCACGGTTTTATCCAAATATTCATCCTGTGATATATTATCCAAGAAATCTTTTTGATATTTTGCAATCTCAGCCTTATAAAACCCGTCACCAAGCTTAATATTAATGAAACCAGGCTTCGCAACTTCCACATTGTCAACAACTCCATTTTCAGACTCAGCCTGCCTCAATAGTTCACCACGGATTTCCTCAGCAATCTCAAGTGGATTCCGCTTCAAAGTTTTTGTCAAACTCATTGCGATATTCGTTGCAAAATCCGCACCAGTATCCTTTGGCGCTGCAACCACATTAGCCTCAATCTCCACTCCATAAAGAGTAGAGATCACTAATTTAAGTAATTGTTTAATCTTCTCCATACCTATATTTTAGCACAAAGAAGTTTTATCTCTGTAAACAAAATCTAGACCAAGGAATCCATAAAGGCTTGGAACAAAGGATGTACACTTAGTGGGCGAGATTTAAACTCTGGATGGGCCTGTGTCCCTTGGAAGAATTTCAGTCCAGGTGCCTCCACAAATTCAACCAACTTTCCGTTTGGAGAAGTACCGGATACTTCAATCCCGCCCTTTGAAATTGCATCCAAAAATTTCTGGTTCACTTCAAAGCGATGACGATGGCGTTCAACCACTTCAGTTGTTCCATAAATCTTGGCAGTCTGACTATCCTTCATAAGCTTCGCTTTGTAATCCCCCAACCTCATCGTTCCACCAGTCGATTCCTTCCCTTTCTGATCATCCATAATATAGATCACGTTTTCAGGCGTCTCTTCATCAAATTCCTCAGAGTTTGCTCTTCTAAGCCCGGCTCTTCGCGCTGCTGCAATACAAGCTACCTGCATGCCAAGGCAAAGACCAAGATATGGCTTATCGTTCTCAAGAGCAAATTCCGCCGCACGAATCTTCCCCTCAACACCTCTTGCACCGAATCCACCAGGCACCACTAATCCGTCCACGGCCGCAAAATCTTTATCCTCAGCCTTCTCGGCATTTATCCATTTAATTTCAAGATTCACCCCACTCCATGCCGCAGCTGCCTTTAAGGCCTCCGTCACACAAATATAAGTATCTTCATTTCCAACATATTTTGCAACCAACCCCACCTTCACAGTTTTTTCATATTTCTCCGCTCGGCGTTTCGAAAACTCCAGCCATCTAGACATATCAGGCTCGCTAGTATCCCCGACGAAATCATTCAAAATTTCAAGCACACCAGATTTCAAAACATTAAATGGCACATCATACACCGAATTAATATCTGGCAAATTTAATACAGCAGTATCAGAAATTCCAGAAAAACGTGCAATCTTTTCACAAATCTCACGAGGTGCTGGATTCTCAGTACGACAAACTACGACATCTGGAATAATCCCAAAACCGCGCAAGTCCTTCAACGCGTTTTGTGCAGGCTTCGTTTTCAATTCCTTTGAAGTATTAATCCAAGGCACATAGACCACACTCACATAGAGACAATTTCGACGCCCCACTTTATTAGCAAAAAGTCTAATTGCCTCGATAAATGACAGCCCCTCATAATCACCAACAGTGCCGCCAATTTCAACAATATGAATATCCGAATCTTTCGAAGCCTTCTCGATTTTTTCCTGCACCAGATTTGTAAAATGTGGCACCAACTGTACAGTCTTGCCATGAAAACCGCCAGCACGTTCTTTTTCAATTAATTCCTTAAAAATTGAACCCGACAAAGTAATCGAATAACGGTTTGTTTCAAAATCCAAAAAACGTTCATAATGACCCAAGTCCAAATCAGTCTCCACGCCGTCATGTGTCACAAAACATTCACCATGCTCCACTGGATTTAATAATCCTGCATCAACATTTAAGTATGGATCGCATTTTTGCATGGTCACTTTATAGCCCTTTGCCTTCAAAATCGCCCCCATCGAAGCTGCAGTAATCCCCTTGCCAACACCAGATAGCACACCACCAGTCACAAAAATGTATTTGCATGGCTTCCCTGGATTTTTTCTCGACCCCTCAGTTTTTGTTTCAATATTTTTATTTACCATGGGACACCTCTCCTTTCGCCCACGCCTTAATTTATTTAACAAGATTCACCTCTGAATCAATAACTTCATTTTAGCATAAACATTAAAAATAGCTAGCGCTAGCTAGCCATTTTTATGATTTCTTTATCGAAAACACCTCACCGCAATTTCCGCAATGAAAATTATACTTTTCATCCGAAGCAAAATAGCCCAAAATTGCACCCAAAAGTCCCATCACCATCTTCCCGAAAATCATACGTTCCGCTGCAGAACTACCACTCTTCCCCATCGGAGTTACATTTGTGCTTCCGCAGTTCGGACAAGTCACTTTATTCGACGTTACAAATTGTGCACACATTTTAAGCCTTTCTTAGAAGATTATAGCACGCAAAATATCCTTGAAGCTATATCTTTTATTTCCCCTTCTTCACGAGACTTTTCTCTTTTAGTTGATATACTACATCCGCAGATTTCGCAAGCTGATCGCTATGCGTCACTACAATCACGCATTTATGATCCTTGTGTGCTGCCTCTTTCAATATTTTTATAATATCCCCGGTTGTTTCCTCATCCAAATTTCCCGTAGGCTCATCTGCCAAGATTATTGGCGCTTTTGAAACCAGTGCTCGCCCAATTGCCACCCTCTGTTGTTGTCCACCAGAAAGCTGCATAATGTTTCGATTATGAATCGACTCCTCAAGTCCCATTCTTTTAAGCACCTCGTTACTCGCCTGAGAATTAACTAGCTTCAAATTTTCCATTGGAGTTAGATAGTCAATCAAATTATAACTCTGAAATACTAACGCAATATTATTCTTCCGATGATATGAATACCCCATCGCCGCAATATCAAATTTATCTACTAATATTTCTCCAGTTGTCGGAGTATCTAGTCCTGCCAGGAGTCCTAAAAACGTTGATTTACCAGAACCAGATTTTCCCACCACTGCATAAAATTTCCCTGATTCAAATTCAATATCCACATTTTTCAAAACCTCCACACCCGTATTATCATATTTGAATCCAACATTTTTCATACTTAATACCGTCATATTCCTCCTATTTCATCTTTGTTAAAATTTGTTTTGGCGTCAGCCTCATCGTTGAAATTGACGCACCACCAGTTGCAAGCAAAATCACCCCCACTCCCAAACTCATTACCGCTACATAATCGTTCACATTAAGTTCTTTACGTTTCACATTAATTTCATCTACACCCCTCATTTCCGCCGAGTCCGCCTGCTCTAAAATCGTTTTAGTCATTGTGTCTGAAGTTAAGTTGCTTACAAGCATTGCCGGAATAAAGCTCACCATCGCAATAATTAAAAGTTCAACTACAACTTGCAAGAATACCTCCAGCTTAGTCTTTCCTATTGCGAGCAATGTACCAATTTCATGTATCCTACCCCTGAACCAAAACATCAATACAAAACCAAGTACTAACATACTCGCTACAGAGATTGCGGCCAGCATCATATTCAGCATCTTCTCTACACTCTCAATCGTTTGATACAGCTCTTTATTCTTTTCGAAGTTATTCGCGATCACTAAGTTCTCCCAAGGCAGGTTCATTGTTTTAACTTTTGCGATTACCTCTTCAATTGTTTTCGGATCACTTACAAAATAACTAACTTGTTGCAATCGCAAATCCCTCGAAATATTCTCGAGTGTCTTAAAGCTAACAAATAGCCGATTTTGAGCTTCAGACGTAAAACCATTCATTTGAGCATCCTTACCCGTAAAAATGCCCACCACCACAAGTTTAATTTTTCTACCATGCATCTTGAAACTTAATTCATCGCCAAGTTTTAAATGATTTTTCTCAGCAAACTCCTCATGTATTAGTACTTCATCTTTTCCTTCTCGCAAAACTCCGCGCCCCTGTTTTATTTCATATCGTCCATTTAAGAACTCTGGAAAAAGCTGACTGCCATCTACAAATGTTGCAGTAAAATTAGACCTCACCCCATCAAGTTTCACCCCACCGCGCGCATCTTCAACCGGCTGGTATTTATCACTTACAACAATCTCATTCTGTATAAAATTTACTGACTCAATTCCCTTAATCTCTTTAACCGACTCCGCCTGTTTCAAAGTTAACCCACCAAGATTTATTCCACTTTGTGTCTTCTCAACGCCCATGCCGCCATCAGTCTCCACCCCGCCAGCAGCTGCTCCCCCAATAGCTGCACCACCGGCGCTCATTCCCTTAGTACTAATTACGAAACCAGCTTTAAAATTCCGATCAAGCCTTCCCTTCAGGTCGCCAATTGAATTTCTCACCACTGCACCAGAAATTAATGCCGTAAAAATCAATATCATTAGCACTAATAAAATTAAGCTTCTTGAAGGTTTTCTTAAAACTGCAATAATTGCTCTCGAAAATACATTCATTTTATTCTAGTTCCATCAATAGTTGTTTTGGTTTTGATCTAAGAATCGGTGATGCCCCAATTAGAACTGCCACCATAATCACCCCCATCGCAAATCCAAAAGTCCCTATCAGAAGTTCTGGCCTCACCGTCACATCAATGTGATCAATTGTTTTTGTTGTCACCGACGAATCCGCATCCGCGCCAAAACTTCCATTCAAAGATTTATTAATTTCTTTCGTCGTATTTTTTGACGCTTGAGACACTAAATTGTCACCGATTTTCTGAGACACGCTGCCAGCCACAAAGAATGAAAGAAGAAAACTCACTACAAAAATCATTAGGACTTCAGCCACAAACTGTAAAACAATCTTTACTTTTGAAACCCCGATCGAAAGCAGCACTCCCACTTCTTTCTTACGCTCATTAATCCAGAGAAATAGCACCAATGACAATACGCCAACCCCAAGAATCACCCCGAACATCATCACGCCAAATACTAATCCATAAATTCCACCTAGTGTGCTCGTAATTCCAGCTAACTCCTGTTCACTTTTTGTTAACTGATACATTTTCCAATCAATCGGCAACTTCTTTGCTTGCTCTAGAACCCTTGACATAGCGTTCACGTCCTTCGCAAAGAATGTCACATTCTGATAGATCTCATTATCGTAATTTACCTTGTTCGTCTTCCGCGTAGTTGCAAGATCGGTATAGAAAATATTCTCAAATAACTCCGATCGAACTGCTGCCTTTCTCGAATTCTTTCCACTAAAAATCCCCACGACTTCTACCTCCGCAGACTCGTGAGACTTTTGTAAATTATCTGGATCATGCGGATTTGCCTGCACCTTGATCTTACTTCCTAGCTTCAGGTTATTTAATTTCGCAAAATCTTCATGTATTAAGACCTTAAATTTATCATCACTTTTAATATGTCGCCCTGATACTAGCTTAAAGGTTTCCGTCCTAAATTTTAATTCTTGCGCCGAATCATTTACCCCCATAAAATTCACTGCCTCGCCATAATCTTTTTCTTTTTTCGCATCGTAATCTTTAGTACCATCCGGTAGTCTCATCTGTTTTACATTTTTCAGATCAACCAAAGAATCCATCCGTCTCACACTGCCAGTCACCCCATCAAGCTTAGCAATCTGCTCAATGTCTTTATTCTTCACAGTGCCAGCACCCCTTGGAGTCCCCATATTGTACCTAGCATTATTTTCTAAAACAAAGGCACTCTGAACCTTTTTCCCAATTTCCCCCGCCGCCTGATCTGTCGCATTCTTAATTGCAAGACCTGACAAAATCATTGTCGACATTAAAAGCAAAATAAACGCCATAATTGCCGACTTCATTCTCTTTCGCGTAACAAACCGCCACGCACGTAGTATTACTTCCATATTTTTCCTTTCCCCCACTAAAATACTACGTCAATGTGAAACTAATATGAAATTGCTTCATTTTAATAATTCAAAAATTTCATCATAATCAACTTCCATTGAGATACGAGCATCATATAAATCAACCTCGTTATTTGTTTCAAAAACATTTAGATACTTTTTATACTCACTAGATCCATTCCAGTGGACTCCTTCACTAGCTAAACTCTTATAATAGTCAAGAAAATCCGGTTGAAACTTATAGTGTAATAAAATATGTCTGAGTGAAGTATTATTTAACTCATATGGATAGATAAAATGATCATTGAAAATAAACTCATTACCAGTGTATTTAAATAATGATATTTTTTGAATACTAGACTTAATCCCGAACACCCTTGTTCTCATTCCACCATAAAATCGTAAAAAATCACCAGGCTTCGACTCGCAACAATATCCACTTTTGTCCACATATCTCCACTCATCCAGGTTCCTTTTTGATAAAATATTACCCTTAGGATAAATATCAATCATCAAGCTTTTTGTTAGTAAAACCTTATCTTGCTCCAATTTTACAGTGTAGTCACCTATATTCGTATCTCTAAAATGAGGAAAGATAAATAGTTCATCGGAATCAACAAGCAAATACCATTTATTAATTCCATAATAATCGACTATTCTCTGTTTAATTGCACATTCCTTATTACAATTAAATATACCCAGCCATCGCCACACATCAACATCTATATCAAGGCTGTCAATGTATCTTTTAATCAAATCAAGCTCTTCGGGATCACCACAATTAATTAAAACAAATTTATTTACACCAATATCTACATAATGAGTAATCCATTTCTGAAAAAATTTCCCAAAATTTCTAAATATACAGACACATACAACCTCATTAGTTGGTGCTATATTTACACTTTTATTAGTACTGAACACTAATCTAAGATCATCATTAAATCCTTCACATAGCTCCTTTAAAACCATATTACTAAAAGTAATATCATTGTATCGCCTCGATGCTACTAAAGATAAATAATCTTTTGATCTTGAATGATTAACACGGCTAACTATATATTCTCTATAATTAATATGTTCCTGTGTTATCTTAATAAGTTCACTTTTAGTCCTCCTAGCCTCATTAAAATCAACATTATCAATACATATAAATTCACCCTTATTTAAATGAGTTGATTTTATATTCAAAATCCGCATTAGCGATGAAATTATACTTCCATGAGATACGATTAATATATTATTATTTGCAAAATTCTCATTTTCTAAATCTTCTAGGAAAGTTAATAATCTATTGTATATCTCAAATTTGTTTTCACCATATTTTCCAAACCTTACAAAAAAGTTACCACTCTTTTGTCTTCTACGTACATCATCCAATATAGAATCATTTTTCTTTTGATTATA
>CAUTNS010000002.1:0-35698 GCA_963540345.1 uncultured Candidatus Saccharibacteria bacterium
TGGCTCCCCCGGTCAGGCTCGAACTGACAACCTCGAAGTTAACAGCTTCTTGCTCCACCATTGAGCTACAGGGGAATCTATGAAGAGATTATAACGCAACCGGCGCAGCAATGCAAGGGGTTTTGAAACGAGATAGTTGATGCAAAATGATATAATAGTTTTTAGAGATTAGTAGAGGTTAAAATGAAACAGCTTGAGAGATTGTTGAAAATCCAGGATATTATCGTTGAGACAGAAAAGGAACAGAAAAAGATTATTAATGGCATTTCTTTTGAGGTTAATGAGGGTGAGACGGTAGTGATTTTGGGGCCGAATGGGGCGGGAAAATCGACTCTAGGCGCAGCCTTGATGGGGGACAGGAGGTATAAAATTACGAGGGGGAAGATTGAGTTTTGCGGGCAAGAGGTTAGTATGATGGATACTGACAAACGCGCCTTGCTTGGGATGATGATGACAATGCAGAACCCAGTAGAAATTCCGGGAATTTCTACAACTGAGGTGATTCGAAATGCTTTGATGGCTAGGGGTGAGAGGTTGCCACTTGATACGGTCCGGGAGCGAATTTCGACGGTGTGTAAAAAGTTAAAAACAAATATTTTCTTTGCGGAAAGAGATCTGAATGTGCAATTTTCTGGGGGTGAGAAGAAGAAGAATGAAATTTTGCAAGCGATGGTTTTAAAGCCAAAGCTTTTGATTTTGGATGAAATAGATTCAGGGCTTGATGTGGATGCGACAGAGAAAATTTCAGAGATGCTAGCGGAACTTGCAAAAGAAACTAGAGCTGCATTTTTGGTGATTACACACAATATGCGAGTCTTAAAACATCTATCTGTGAATAAGGTGTTGATTTTGAAAGATGGGAAAATAGTGCGAACGGGTGGAGATGAGCTCGTAAAAGAAGTGGAGACTGAGGGGTTTCAGAATTTATAATAGGAGGATTCAGAAATGATAGGGGCGAAAAGATGATGAAAGTGATAAAGAAAAATAGAGGTTTAACTACGGAATATATCCGGGAGCTTTCTGCGCGAAAAAAAGAGCCAAAATGGATGTTGGATCTCAGGCTTTTGGGGCTTTCATATTGGGAAAAATTGAAAATGCCAGCATGGGCGCCGGATATTACAGAACTAAATCTTGATGACATTTTGATGTATGTGGAGCCGAAGAAAGAGATGGTAGGTAGCTGGGATGAAGTGCCGGCGGAGATCCGGGAAACTTTTGAGCAGCTTGGAATCCCAGAGGCTGAACGTGAGCATTTGGCTGGGGTGGGAGCACAATATGATTCGGAAGTGATTTACCATAATCTGAAGGAGCAGATTGCGAAGAAGGGTGTAGTGTATTTGCCGATGGAAGAGGCGGTGGCAACAACTCAGAAGCCTAGGGAAGAGGTGATTCGTCAATATGGTGTGGATGTAGCGGAGATTTTAAAGAAGCATTTTATGAAATTAATTTCTGAATCTGACCATAAATTTGCGGCGTTACATGCGGCAGTCTGGAGTGGTGGTTCGTTTATTTATATACCCAAGAATGTCAGTGTAGAAATTCCGATTCAGAGCTATTATCGTTTGAACGCACCGGGGGCAGGGCAGTTTGAGCATACTTTGATTATTGTCGATGAGGGATCGGACTTGCATTTTATCGAAGGCTGTTCAGCACCAAAATACACAGTCTCAAATTTACATGCAGGCAGCGTTGAGCTTTATGTGAAGAAAAATAGTAGGCTAAAATTTTCGACCGTAGAAAGCTGGTCAAAAAATGTATTCAATTTGAATACAAAAAGAGCATACGTTGAGGAGGATGGGTCGATTGAATGGGTTACTGGATCATTTGGATCGCGAATTTCAATGCTTTATCCAATGGGAATCCTGGCTGGGGCTAGAGCAAAAATGGAGTACACCGGTGTAACTTTTGCGGGTGCTGAACAAAATCTTGATACAGGTGCAAAAGTTGTTCATATCGGACCAAATACTTATTCAATGATGATGGCAAAATCTTTAAGTAAAGATGGTGGAATTTCAACTACACGAACATTGGCTAAGATTTGCAAAACGGCGGTGGGAGCAAAGTCATATACGGACTGTAAATCACTGATTTTGGATGATAAATCGATCTCAAACGCGATTCCGGAAGTGAAGGTGGAATGTGACGATGCGGAGGTCTCACATGAGGCTAGTGTGGGGAAAATTTCAGATGAGGCAATTTACTATTTGAAGACACGAGGAATTTCTGAGGATGAGGCGAGGGCTATGATCGTGCGAGGATTTACGGGGGATATATCGAAAGAACTACCAATTGAGTATGCAATGGAAATGAATAATTTAATTAAGATGGAAATGGAAGGAACCGCATAATGTATCGGGAGGAATTTGAAATTTTTGAGTTGGCGCCGGAATTAATCGATCCAATGATGCCTTTTGTATATCTAGATAGTGCGGCAACTATGCAGAGACCGAAACAGGTGATCGAGAAAGTTTCCGAGTACTATAAGACACTAAACGCCAATCCATTAAGAGGATTGTATAAAATAAGTGAACAGTCTACGAGATTGCTAAACCAGACTCGTACTAAGGTAGCTGAGTATATAGGCGCAGGGGCAGATGAGGTGATTTTTACTAAGAATGCCACTGAGGCAATAAATTTGGTTGCAAATGGAGTAAGAGAGTTGATTGGGGATGGGAAAATCTTGATTAGTCTAGATTCACACCATAGTAATATATTGCCATTCACCGAGAGATATGGTGAACGGGTTTTGATCTGTGAAGATGTGGTGACGGAATACATGAAGTTGAAATCGGTGGGGGAGCAAAGCACGGATGTGAAAATTGTGGCTTTGACAGGACTTTCAAATGTTACTGGTAATGAACAGATTGAGACGGTACAAAAACTAAGAAAAGTAGGTTTTAATGGATTGATCTTGCTTGATGCAGCGCAGTTGATTGCACATCGAAAAATTAACCTTGAGATGCTTGATGTGGATTTTTTGGCGTTTTCGGGACATAAGATTGGTGCACCAATGGGCATAGGAGTGCTTTATATGCGTCGAGAGCTTATGGAAAAGGTCAAACCATTGAATTATGGCGGGGAGATGGTGGATGCCGTAGAGATTGCTGAGAATTCGCGAGAAGCGGCAAATAAGACTAGTGATTCTGTTATAGTGCGGGCGGATTATGCGTTTGGGCCACAGAAATTTGAGGGTGGAACAATTGATATGGGTGGAGTGGTTGGACTCTTACAGGCGATTAGTTTTTGGAATAAAAATAATAAAGGCGAGGAGCTATTTGCTGAGACTAGAAAATTGACTGAATATTCCGTAGAGAAACTATCTGCAATTTCAGACTTAGAGCTTTTTCATGGTAAAAATGGCATAATTTTATTTAATATTAAGGGAGTGCACCCACATGATACGGCTCAGATTTTGAGTAATTATGGTGTGATGGTGCGGGCTGGGTGGCATTGTGCAGAACCAGTATTGACGAAGCGAAAAATTGGTCCTGCGGTGCGTGTGAGTTTGATGTTTTATAACACAAGGTCCGAAATTAATTATTTGGTATCAATTTTGGGAAAGATTCGTAAGGAAATGGGGCTTTAATTATTCTTTAAATTAAAATATTTTTGAGCAAGAAGTAAGCTAAAGATAGGGGATTGAGTAAAAAATGTATGATGAGA
Organism: uncultured Candidatus Saccharibacteria bacterium; assembly: GCA_963540345.1. Lineage (GTDB taxonomy): Bacteria > Patescibacteriota > Saccharimonadia > Saccharimonadales > Saccharimonadaceae > Nanosyncoccus. The sequence goes on from CAUTNS010000002.1 coordinate 3,664, forward strand.
TATTACTAGAGCATAATCTATACCCAAAGAATAGGGGCGAGTTGGAGGGGGCAGAGATAAAAAAGGAATTAAAAAATGCCAGTTGTGGTGATAAAATTTTTGTTCAACTAAAAGTCGAGGATGGAGTGATTGTGGATGGTAAATTTACTGGGCATGGATGTGCAATTTCTTTAGCTTCGGCAGATTTAATGATTGAGACGGTGAGAGGGAAGACTTTAGAGGAAGCGAAAGAATTGAGTGATTTATTTAGAGAAATGATTCTTGAAAATGAGAAGTTTAATGCGGACGGCGGGTTGGAAAAAATGGGAGAGGCGAGAGCTCTAGAAATAGTCTCAAGGATGCCAGCGAGGGTAAAATGTGCGGAATTAGCTTGGCAAGTTTTTAAGTCATAAAAAGCTTGTGTTTATAGCCCACGCGACTTATAATGGGATTAGTTTGAGGAGAAATAAATGATAAAGGTGGACGAAAGGTTCTTGGCGGAGGTGGGATTACAAAATCTTCCTGAACCACAGAAAGAGGCGCTAGTGGCTGAGATTCAAGTTGAGCTCGAAAATCGCGTCGGTGAAAAAATGAGTGAGGGGATGACTCCTGAACAACTTGAAGAATTTGACGGGATTATGCGAAAAGACCGCAATGTGATGATCAGGTTCTTATCGAAGCTTGGCGACTATCGACAAGATGAAATTTATCAGAAATTATTGCAGAAATATAATGTCACAGAAGGAACACTAGAGATTTTGGGGGAGTATTTAAGTGTGAAGTGGATACAGTTGAACCGACCGGATTATGCAAAAGTTGCACAAGATATCGAAAGCGAGTTTAAGCAGGAAATTATTCGAAGTCATGATGAGATAATTGAGGTGCTTAGACAAGCCGAAGCTCAAGAGACAGCGACCGAGCCGATGCCAATATCAGTTTAGTTAAACAAAAACTGAAAAAATAGTAGAAAGCCCAGAAGTGATTCTGGGTTTTCTGTTGGGAATTTAGGATTCAAATTTTGATTTTGATTTTGATTTTGATTATTTCATGTAGCCGTTGTAGAAGGAATTTGCATCCATGGGTTTGCGACCGAGCGGCTGCAAACGATCGATGATGATGTTTTGATTGTCGCCGCACGTGAATTTGATTTTGGCGCGGTTATCTGCTTCTGTTTTTGTATCTAGATGGGCTTCCAAGATAATACATTCATGATCACCAATCTTAAGTTTGCTTTTTGGGAAAGTTTGAAAAGCGCGAATCTGATTTAAGAGATTCATTGCAGACTTTATGAGATCTAGTTGAGACATTGAAGTATCGAATTTTGAGGTATAGGTGGCTTCCTTATCATTTTGTGGTATTGGAATTGGTAGAGAATTGAGGTGTTCAACCAACCATGTAGTGGCGCGGAATGAGAGAGCCTGATAGATCTCGGATTTTGCAGGATACGCAGAACTGAATTCATCAGATTTAATGGTGGTTTGGTAATAAATTGGGCCGGCGTCCATGGCTTTAACGAGTTTCATAACTGAGACGGAAAAATCTTGATCACCATTTAGAATGGCGGATTCAATTGGTGAAGCGCCTCGATATTTTGGCAGTAATGATGGGTGAATATTAAGAATGCCGATTGGCTCAAAAAGTTCAAGGATGTCAGATTTTATAATAACACCGAAACTTGCGAGGATCCCGAAGGGGGATGGGTTGGCACTCTTGAGGCGTTTGACTTCATCGAGGTCGGCTTTATTTTTGGCATGAAAAACAATTTCACAAGTACCTGAATTCTCAATACATTGTTTTGTGAAGTCGGCAAGAGGGCCGTTGCCGAAAAAGATAATCTTGTTTTGCTTAGCTTTATTCATCGCCGAATAATTCAGGATTATTTTTGATACGTGAGTCATAGTCAAGCGGTTTGAGGTCGCCATCTTTATCGAGTTCAAAAAAGGCCTTTTTATCATCTTTAATGTGGTCAATAAAAAGGATGCCGTCGAGATGATCAATTTCATGCGCAAGGGTACGCGCAAGGTTGTCTTCGGCTTTGATACGAACTTCGGTACCATTAATAAGTTTGGCTTTTACGCGAAGTTTGAAATAGCGGGGAACGAGGCCGTAGATAAAAGGTACGGATAAACAACCTTCATAGTCACTAACTAGTTTGCCGCTAGCCTTGATTACTTCAGGATCAATAAGGGCGGTAAAGCTGGCATTTGATTTATCGTCAAGATCATCACGAATGATAATGATGCGTTTATTAATACCGAGCTGAGGTGCGGCCATGGCTGCAGAAAGCTCGTGTGGATGTTCTTTTTCCCATTCTAGGCTGGCATCAACCATCTGTTTGATGATTTGGTGAGTCTCTTCAGTAACATGATTAACCTTGGTTGAAGCCTTGCGAAGACGTGGGTCGGGTACAGTAATAATATTCATATCTATATTATAACCTTTTTTGGTTGTTTATAAAGTATAAGCAGTATTCTCCTAACAGGGGTAAAATAAGAAAAGTGAAGATTTTAAAGAGGCTATGCTTGTGTTTTTGGGAAAAAGGACTATATTCAAGACAGAGAGATAAGCTACATAGATAAAAGTAGACAATATAAACGTTACTCTGATGTGAAAGAGAATATGTAGAGACGAGGTATTTACTTATCTTTACAAAAAATTATATGAAGGATTAAAACCCTTTATATACTTTCTGCGAATAAGGATTAGATTTATAGGATTTAAATCATGATCCTAGCTCATCTAAATAAATCAAATTTCTATTCTCTTTCACATTAGATTAAGGTTTGAGACTATAAAAAATACCCCCAGGGAGGGGTGTTTTTTATGTCTAGAGGAGGGAAGGTGGATCAAGAATGTAGCGGAGATTTGAGAGAGAAGTGTGGGTTTGAATAGAAAGAATAGCGGAAATAAGAGATTGTCTTGAGGTGGCTTTAATAATAATTTGCCAGGTATACCCACTAGGGGAGAACTCATGAAATGCTGGAGTAGGTGCGGAAAGAAAAATATTCTTTTCGGAGCGGAGGAGGGTATGGAGTTCGCGAATTTTCTTAATGGTAGTTTGTTCGGTTTTTTGAGTAATATAAAGTTTGGCCATATAAAAGTATGGTGGAAAATGACCTTGTTTACGTTTGGCTAGGAGATATTGATAGGCCGAAAGATAATCATTTTTGATGGCAAATTGAATAATGGGGTGATCCGGTTGATAGGTTTGGATAAAAACAGACGCTTCATCTAAATGGCCACGACCAACACGGCCGATGACTTGGGTGAGGAGATGGAAGCTTCTTTCTTCCGAGGAGTAATCTGGTAAACTAAGACCGCCGTCAGCTTGAACAATGCCAACCGTGGCAAGTTTAGGTAGATCAAGTCCTTTGGCGAGCAACTGAGTGCCGACAAGGATGTCGATTTCGCCAGCTTTAATTTGTTGATAGAGCTGGTTGAGGGAATTTTCGGTAGTATTATCGGCGTCGAAGCGAGCGATTTTGGCATTTTTGAAGAGTTTTTTGAGCTCTGTTTCGAGTAATTTAGTGCCAAAGCCTTTATGAATAATGTCAGTATGAGAGCAGACTGGGCAAACTTTAGGTACTGGCTCAGTATGGCCACAAGTGTGGCAAACTAATTTAAAACTGTCACTGTGAAGAGTGAGTGGTAGGGCGCAGTTTGGACAAAGAGCTTGCCAGCCACAGTGAGTACAAATTGTAAGCGGAGCGGAACCACGGCGATTATGGAAGATAAGGGTCTGCTGATGCTTTTCAAGGTTCTGAACAATATTTTTAATCAGGGAATCAGAGAAGTAACGGTTTTTTGTAAAACTGTTGGAATTTTTTAGATCGATTAGTTCGATCTTAGGGGTGAAGGCGGTCTCTTTGGCACGCTTGTTTAGTGAAACATAGGCGTGATTTTTTTCTGCAAGATAATAATCTTCGATGAGGGGAGTGGCGGTTCCGTATATACAGTCAATATTTTTAGTGTTCGCTATAAAACTAGCAAGACGAAGGGCGGAGTAGCGAGGCTGATTTTCTTGGTAATAGGCGGGATCGTGAGCTTCGTCAATAATAATAAGGCCAAGATTTTGGAGTGGAGAAAAAATGGCTGAACGTGCGCCGATGATTATGAGTGGCTGGTTGCTACTTATAATTTTTTGCCAGGTTTGATGACGACTAGCTTCAGTTTGTTTGGAATGTATGGTGATAACAGAATTAGGAAAAAAGCGTTGAAACTCCTGTACGAGTTGAGAAGTGAGAGAAATTTCGGGAACGAGAATAATGCTGGAATGGGATTTTTTGAACTGCTCCATGGCGAGAGTGAGATAGAGATTGGTCTTACCGGAACCAGTAATTCCGTGCAGGAGCTTGGTATGGGATTTGATTTTTTTGAGATTTTCGAGAGCAGCTTTCTGAGCTTGGTTAAGAGGGATATCTTGAGGTAATTGAGTAAAATTTGTGTTAATTTTCTCTTCGGATAATTTACGACGATTCTTGGTGAGGCCTTTAGGAAGCAAGAGGTTGGCTATGGCGGGAAGAGGAGAAAGGTAATACTGGCTAAGCCAGAGAGCTGATTTTAGGAGGTGGCTAGGGAGCGGTGGTAGGTCTAGGGGAGTGTGGATGGATTTGATTTTGTAGGGGAGATTCTCTGGTGGTGTAGTGGATTTATAAACGATGCCGGGGGTGATAGCTTTACCAAGTGGGATGAGGACGATTTGACCAGGTGTAAGTTTATCGGGCGAGCTATAGGTTAGCAAACTCTCCGACGGGTCGGTAGTCTGACGGAAAATTTTGGTGGGGATGACCTGGTAATACATTGGAACTATTTTAGCATAAGTGAAGAGATGAGGTATTTGTTGTGAGAAATACAAAATTTTGGTATACTGGTTTGAAAGAAAAGTGAGGTAAAAATGTTGGATATATTCATTACATCCAGGGTCCGACGGAAAATTTTGGTGGTTTTCGCGAAGTATCCAGATTTTAAGACACACGTAAGAGCGTTATCGAAGTTGATCCATGAAGATCCAGGAAATATTCAGAGGGAATTGAAGCGACTCGAAAAAGGTAATTTTTTGATTGTGACAAAAAAAGGAAATACAACAATTTACCAAACCAATAAACAATTTCCAATTCTGAAGGAACTTCAGGGAATTGTGATCAAGAGCAAGCAGATGGTGCCGGGCTCAAAACAAAATAAAACAATTCAGTAATTAAGAATCGTCATGACGAGGATTTTTGAGGAATTACTGAAGAAACGGGGGGTGAATCATGATTTTTTGAGTCCAAAATATAGGCTGGATCTTGCAGAAAAATTGCCGGATATTGAGGTAGCAACAAGTCGAATAGCTGAAGCGATCGCAAAACAAGAAACCGTATTAGTGTATGGTGATTATGATGTGGATGGAGTGACGGCAAGCACGTTAATGTATGATTGCTTGCGGCTTTCTGGGATCAAGAATGTGTCGGTGATGCTGCCGGATCGTTTTATTGATGGATATGGAATGGGGGAGAGAGTAGTAGGGCGGGCGGAGGAACTGGGCGCTACGTTGATTATTACAGTGGACTGCGGCAGTAATAATGCGGAAGTGATTGACAAATTAAAGGCACGTGGGGTGGATGTGATTGTGACGGATCATCATGAAATCATGAAAGAAATATCAAAGGGGGCGATCGCGGTAGTGAATCCGAAGCGGGATGAGCAGTCGGAAATAAGGGAGCTTTGTGGATGCGGGGTGGCGTTTTTGGTTATGCAGAAAATGGTGAACTTGGGTTATATTCCAGAGGGGCGGGAGAAGTGGTATTTGGATCTAGTCTTGATCGGAACTCTGTGTGACTCGATGACGATAGATTCCGTGAACCGGATGCTGAGTTTTTATGGCATGAAAGTTCTGAAGAAAACTAGAAGGCCAGGTTTAATTGAACTAATAAAAGCCTCAAAAGCAAATAAAATTAATTCAGAAACAATTGGATTTCAGCTTGGGCCAAGATTAAACGCGGGTGGAAGAATGGAGTCTGCGGAGATTTCTTTGAAGCTTTTGATGGCAGAAAATCATCAAGATGCGAATAAATTGGCTATGAAATTGAATGAGTTAAATTTGGCAAGGCGGGAGAGCCAGAAGAAGGCGATTTCTGAAATTGCAGTGACAGAGGATGATGTGATTGTGGTGGCTGGAGAGTGGCATGAGGGGGTGCTTGGGATTATCGCGGGTAGATTGGTAGAAAAATATCATAAGCCAGCATTTGTTTTGTCGGAGGTGGGGAAGGGGATACTGAAGGGGTCAGGGAGGTCGTTTGGTGAGTTTAATTTGGCGGAAGCTTTGAAAGCTTGCGAAAATGTGATTATTGGCGGAGGTGGTCATGCGGCAGCGTGCGGGGTAAAAGTGGAAACACAGAGATTGGATGACTTTCGGAAGAAGGTGAATGAATATTATGCAAGTCTGGGGCTTATTGAACAAGAAAAATATTTAGAGCCGCAAGCGGATATTAAATTAGAAGATTTTTCAGAACTGAATTTGGCCTTGATGGATGAAATTAAGAGTCTGGAACCTTTTGGAAATGGGAATTTAGAACCGATTTTTCAACTAGTAGATGTAAAAATAGTACGAGTTAATAAAATGGGGGCAGAGGGGCAGCATTTGCGACTTGATGTGGCAGATGCGTCTGAGAAACAGATAAAACTGGTAGCTTTTAATGCGCCGGAAGAGTGGCTAAATTTGGTAGTGGGTGAGAGAGGTGATATTTGGATTAACTTAGTGGAGAATGAGTGGCAGGGAAATCGAAGCGTGGAAGGGCGAATTTTAAGAATTAAAAAGTCCTCTGTTGAAAAAATGTAGCGTATCTGGTATAATCTCGGCATATGGCAATCAAAGTAACTAGAAAAGACCAGGGAGAGGCAAACGAAAATATTATTCGTCGCTTTAATCGTAAGGTTTTACAGAGTGGAATTATGCCACTAGCAAAATCACAACTTCGTTTTTCAAAGCCAATCTCAAAGCGTGAACGTCGTCGTAAAGCAATTTTACGCGAAATCCGCAAGGCAGAAAAAACTGAGCGAATCAAACTTGGTTTAAAGTAATGAGAAGACCCCACTAGAGGGGTCTTTTTTATGGTATACTATTTCCGTATGAAACTATTATTTTTAGGGGGTCCCGGAACTGGCAAGAGTACAGTTGGGAATAGACTAGCGAATGATTTAAACTGGCCATGGATTTCATCAGGGGCAATCCTTCGGGAGAGCAAGGAACAGTGGGTGATCGAGCGATTAAAAACTGCACAATTATTTGATGACGAAATGGTCTCTGAACTGGTTTTTTCAAGACTTTCAGGTATAGAAAATGCGATTATTGACGGATATCCTCGTACTTTAAGGCAGGCGGAGATTATTGTTGACCGAGGACTCAAGATTGACTATATTGTTGAGCTAGTAGTGCCATTTGAAGAGATCATGCGACGATTGTCGCTTCGTGGCCGCAGCCAGGATGTGCCGGAAATTATTGAGGAACGTCAGGCAGATTATGAACGTAGTCGTAATGAGATTGTGGCGTACTTGGTGGGGAACGGTGTAAAACTTTTGACGGTAGATGGAGTGGGAGAGGTTGATGAAGTTTATAAGCGAACGGTTTCAATAATCCGTAATGAAATTAATAATAATTTAAAATAAAACGCCTATGGGGGCGTTTTTTATGAAAGGAGAGAAAATGATTCTAATTTACGGTCCAGCAGGTTCAGGGAAGTCAACTCAAGGTCGTCTACTTGCGGAAAAATTGGGGAGGACTTGGCTTTCAGCGGGTCAATTAATCCGTGATTCTCATCGTTTTGATGAATATACGAGTAAGGGTGCGATGATTCCGGAGAATATTTTAGTTGATCTGCTTTGGGAAAATATGAAGGCAGTCTTTGATCGTGGCGGCGAGGTGGTGTTTGATGGGCAACCTGGGTCAGTAGAACAGGTTGGAATGTTGGAAAAATGCGGAGTTTTCAGACATACGGAGTTTGTAGTCCTATTAAAAGTACCAGAAGAGGAGCTTTTGAAGAGACTGGCAACCAGGGGGAGAGAAGATGATAATATTGAAGTCTGGAAACAAAAAATTACTTACTTTGAACAAAAAAGTTATTCATTTTTAACAGAGATGAAGACCAAAAATGTGAAGATTTTTGAGGTTGATGGTGTGGGGTCTATTGAAGAAGTGAACGAGCGTATAATGAACTTATTCAAAGAAAATAAATAAGAGTTCTAAAGGCATAAAAAATAAGGCGTAAGGCCTTATTTTTTGTAGATTATTTTTCTATTCTTCTGGACAGTTTGGCAGGGTAAGAACTTCATAGCCATCTTCGGTGACGAGAATAGTATGCTCGCAGTGACAGCCGATAGATCCATCAGATAAGACGACGTCCCAGCCATTTTCCTTATTAACATGATTGTATGGCTTACCTAGGGAAGACATCGGTTCAATACAGAGGGTATCACCTGGCTTTAAGACGTAACCGTGACCGCGTTTGCCATAGTTTGGGACCTCTGGTTCCATGTGCATGGATTTGCCAATGAAGTGTCCAACATAGTTTTCAATTACTCCAAGATGACCACGGCGAAGGACAGTTTCGACGGCATAGCCTATGTCACCAAGATGAACACCCGGGGCAATAGTGTGAATACCAGCCCAAAGACTTTTTTCAGTGGTTTTAATCATTTGCTTGACAGCTGGATTAGCTTTACCTACTGTGGTAGTAAAGGCGGCATCGGTATGGTAACCTTTGTATCCAATAACGAGGTCGAAGGAAACCTTGTCGCCATCTTGAAGGGCGTAATCCGAATTTGGAGCCCCGTGAACTAGCTCGTCGTTAACTGAGATACAGATAGCGCCAGGAAATTTTTCCGGAAGATCATCATAAGACACGTGGGCGCCAGCGTCGGTGATTTTTTGACGAACCCAGGCATCAAGTTGGCGTTTTGTCATACCAACGTTAACATAACCCTTGAGTTCGGCGAGGAGGGTACCTAAGATTTTGCCACCCTCGCGCATGGCATTAATTTTTTGCATATCCATGGAAGAATTATAACACCGATATAAAATTTAAAATGTTTATGTTATAATACGAAATATGAATGACCAGTCGCCTCATTTTATGTTAGGAATCGATGTCGGCACGCAATACATTCGTGCGGTGGCACTTTCTGAGTACTTAGGTGAAATCTCAGTGATTGCAAATGCTGAGGTGAGAAACAATGGTGGTATGAGTAAGGGGGTTATCACAAATTTGAGTGGACCGGTGCCGGCTTTACAGAGAGCGATGCTTGAGATAGATAAAATTAGCGGTAAATCTCTTGATAATGCTTATACTTCGATAAATGGTTCGCATGTTGGTGCGGTAAAAACTCAAGGGATGATTTCGATTATGGGGGGAGAGGTGATTTCGAATAATGATTTAGGCAGGATTCGTGAAATTTCACTTGCTGGTGTGATTCCAAATAACAGGGAAGCGTTGGCGATTATTCCACTGAATTATACCGTTGATGGTCAATCTGGGATTCGCGATCCACTTGGGATGAATGGAATGAAGCTTGAGATGCAAGCAAGTGTGGTTTCTGCGTTAACTCCTTCTTGTGTGAATTTAAGAAAACTAACAGGTGAAGCGGGGATTGAAACTGACAGGATTGTACCAACTGCAATGGCAGCAGCACGACTAGTGTTGACCGAACAGCAGAAGGAGAATGGCGTGGCATTGGTTGATTTTGGTGCCTCGACGACTAGTGTTGCGGTATTTATGGACGGATTTTTGCAGCATTATGAAGTACTAAATGCAGGTGCAAATAATATTACAAATGATTTAGCTATTGGCTTAGCAGTGAATCCTTCGATCGCGGAGGAGATAAAATTACGCTACGTATCGGCGGATTTTCCAGAGAGCGATCGTCAAATTACGACTAAGATTGCCGATGAGACGGTAAGTTTCACGAAAGATGAAGTGAATCAAATCGTAAGAGAGCGCTTAATTGATATTTTTGAGCGAGTTGAAAAGATTTTGAAAACGGCTGGGTATGCGCAAAAATTGCCTGAGGGGTTAGTAATCGTTGGCGGTGGTGCAATGATGCGAAATTTGGATAAATTTGTAAAAGATTTACTCGGAATGGCCGTAAGGATTGGAACTTCTGAGGTGAAGCTAAGTGGAGTCTATGATCTAGTGGATAATCCAAAGTACGCGACGGCAGTAGGCCTAGCACTAATGATGATGGATGACGGAATGATGCTCGGGGAAACTGGTCATGAGTCTGAGGGTGGTGGATTCTTTTCAATCTTCAATATTTTTAGAAAAAAATAAATCTTTTCTCAAATAAATACTTAACTAGATCTAAAAATGTGCTAAACTAGAATTAGTTATTTGTTAGATAGTGAGGAAAAAAGATGCCTGAAATAAAACCGACAGAGGTGGAGACAAAAGCAAGCATTAAAGTTGTGGGGGTTGGTGGTGCCGGTGGATCTGCAGTGAACCGTATGAAAGAGGTTGGTCTTTCTGGTGTGGAATTTATTGCAATCAATACCGATGCACAAGCATTACACCATTCAAATGCTGATACAAAAGTACATATTGGTAAAGGCTTAGGTGCTGGTGGTGATCCAGAGAAGGGCCAATCTGCTGCTGAAGAAAGCCGCGAGAATATCAAGGAGTCACTCAAGGGTGCTGACATGGTCTTTATTACTCTTGGCGCTGGTGGTGGAACTGGTTCAGGCGCTGGTCCAATCGTAGCTAAGGAAGCAAAAGACCAGGGTATTTTAACCGTTGGTGTAGTAACTCGCCCATTTACTTTTGAAGGTGCACAGAGAAAACGTAACGCCGATAAGGCCATTGACGAGATGACAGGGGCGGTGGATGCTTTAATTACAATTCCTAACGACCGTTTGCTCCAGACAATTGATCCAAGAACTCCACTTCTTGAGACTTTCAAGATTGCTGATGATGTCCTTCGTCAGGGTGTTCAGGGTATTTCTGAATTAATTACTGAACATGCATTAATTAACCTCGACTTTGCCGACGTGAAGGCAATTATGAAAGATGCTGGCTCTGCTCTTATGGGTATTGGTCGTGCTTCTGGTGAAAATCGTGCAAAATTGGCTGCACAACAGGCTATCGAGTCTCCACTTATTGAAGTTAAGATTGATGGGGCTCGCGGTGTACTCTTCTCAGTGGCTGGTGGATATGATATGTCTATGTCTGAAATCCAGGAAGCTGCCGAAGAGATTACTGGTGCAGTTTCTCCAGATGCTAACATTATCTTTGGTGCCTCAATTCGCCCAGAGCTTCAGGATGAGATTGTAATCACCGTGGTTGCAACTGGATTTGACTCTGATGTTTACCGCAAGAAACGCGCAGAAGAGGAAGAGCAGAAACGAACCGACGAGGCCTTGTCTCGTGTTGAAAGCTTAAGAAACCAACAAGTTGTTGAGAATGTGCCAAGCTTTACACAGAATGTAAACGAACAGACAACGGCAGAGGAATTTGCAGCTGCACCAAAAGAAAACATTTGGGATAGGATTGGCAAGCAAGACGATGAAGAGGATCTTGAAGTTCCGCCTTCATTAAGAGCTAAACTACGCGGGAAGAAATAAGAAATATGGTCGGAGTAATCTGACCATATCTATTTAAGACTGACGGTGATATAAAACTGGTGGAGGTAAAAATGCAAGTTGGTGTAAAAATTGGAGATAGTAAAGTACTTGAAAGTCGCGAGACTCCAGATGGTCTGATGATACGTCGTCGCCGAGTTACGGCGGATGGTCGTCGTTTTACTACCTACGAGCGTATTGAGATGCCACCACTTTCGGTAATGAAACGAAGTGGAAATCGTGAGTCATTTGACCGAGATAAGCTACACACGGCGGTAAATCGTAGTGTGGGGAAATTTTTCCAATCAGAGCTTGAGATTGAAGATGTAGTGAATAAGGTAGTTGAAAAAGTCTATTCTTTGGGGCGAGATGTGGTGTATTCAAAAGAAATTGGACAGGCAATTCTTGATGTTCTAGCAAAAACAAATGAAGTGGCCTATGTACGCTTTGCAAGTGTGTTTTTGCAGTTTAAAACCCTAGATGAATTTGAGCGAATCATTAGACAACAGAGAGAAAAACGGGAGGATTAATGAGAATTGTAGTTGTAGTCAAGAGACAATCGGAGTATTTTCGAGAGGCAGATGAATGGCGAGTGGAATTTAGCCGAGAGACTGGTCAGACGGTGGAGATAGTAGATCCAGAAACGATTGAAGGTGAGATCTTTGCATCGGCAAGAGATATTATGCAATATCCGTGTGTGGTGGTACTCGGAGCTGGGGGTGAAGTGGTCAAAAAATGGAGCGGTTCACCTTTGCCACAATTTGATCAAGTGAGTTACGTGTTACGTAGCGTGTAAAAGTATTGTATAATAGAGGGGATGGAAACCAGGGAGAAAGCTCTAATGATTTTTTTGGAGGCGAGAAATTGGCCTGGTTTTTCTGTGTCTTGGGAGAAACATTCAAGGAACGTGGCGAAGATCGCTGAGGCGGTGGCCATGGCGGTAAATAAATATCAGGAAGAATATCTGAAATTACCTAGTGAAATTAACGTGGACGAGGCTTATGCGGCAGGACTTTTGCATGATATTGGCCGAACTTTGGAGGAAAATCCAGGACTTAGGCACCCAATTATCGGATATGAATTTTTAAAGAGTGTGGGGCTGGAGATTCCAGCACAAATTTCGATGACTCATACTTATTATGATTATCATAAAATCGATCGAACAGAGTTCTGGGAGGAGATAGATGAGGCGAGTACAAAATTTACTCAGGATTACATGGAGACTGTGACACTTTCTGATATTGATTTATTGGTACAGCTTGCGGATAATATGGGACATAATTCGGGGATTATGACGGTGTCAGATCGTTTTTGTGAGATTTTGAGTCGACACAGGATTCGTAGCGCAACAGATCATGTGCGGGCGCTATATAACCTAAAGCAGTACTTTGATAAAAAAGCCGGAATAAATATATATGAATTATTCAGGGGTGAGATTATACGAACAACGATGATAGAACCTAATGGGATCATGAGAGAAAGACAACAAATTACCGACGAAACGGAGGAAAAATTATGAAATATCAAGCAAATACAAGACGAAGAGCAGGCGAATACGAGAAGGCGATTGTAGAATTCTGGAAGAAAAATCGAGTTTTTGAGAAGTCGATTGAACAACGTGATATAAACAACTCGTATGTTTTTTATGATGGACCTCCATTTATTACGGGTTTACCACATCACGGTACTTTACTTTCTTCAATTGTGAAGGATGCAGTGCCTCGTTTTTGGACGATGCGTGGTAAGAGAATTGAGCGTCGCTGGGGGTGGGATTGTCATGGTTTGCCAGCAGAAAACTTTGTTGAAAAACAGTTGGGGATTCAGGACCGCCGTGAGATTGGTACAAAGTGGCCACTAGCGACTTATATTACTAAGGCGCGTGAATCGATGGTTTCGAATTCTGAGGCCTGGGAAGGGGTGATCGAACGTGTGGGTCGTTGGGTGGATTTTCGCGGTGCTTATCGTACCATGGATAAAAACTTCATGGAGTCGGTTTGGTGGGCTTTTAAGACGCTCTATGAACAGGGAAAAATCTATGAAGGTCGTAAGGTCTTGATGTATGATACGAAATTCTCAACACCGGTCTCAAAGATGGAAGTCAATATGGATAATGACGCCTATCAGACCGTGACTGATCCTTCGGCATATGTAAAGTTTGAAATTGTAAGTGAGGGGAAGCTGAAGGGGGTGAAGCTACTCGCCTGGACTACTACACCTTGGACTTTGCCAGCGAATTTATGTCTAGCAATCAATGAAGAGCTTGAGTACAAAATGTACTCAGTAGGGGATGAAAGGCTAATTTTAGCTTCCAGTTTGGCTGCAAAAGTATTGGGTGGCGCCCAAGAGTTGATGACGCTTTCTGGTAAAGATCTAGTTGGCTTAGAATATGAGCCTCTGATGCGAAATTTTGAGAAGTCTGAGTGTAAGAAAAATACTTATAAGGTCGTGGTAGCAGATTTTGTTTCCAGTACGGAGGGTACGGGAATCGTGCACATTGCTCCGGCTTATGGTGAAATGGATTATCAGTTGAGTCTGGATCAGGATATTGATTTTATCGATTTGCTAGACGAAAGTGGTTATTACTTAGAGAGTGCTAAAGAATGGTTGAATAACCTGGGAGTGCGTGATACCGATGAATCTGGAATTGAGATTTGGTCGGCCAATAAGTTTATTGCTAAGATTTTGGAAGAGAAAGGCATTGTGTTTAAGATCGAGTATATTAAGCACGAATACCCATTTAACCCTCGTTCAAAACAGAGGATCATATATCGAGCTTTTCCTAGCTGGTTTTTTGCCGTCAAGGATATGAAGCCAAAGCTGATTGAGGAAAATGAGAATATTAACTGGTTCCCAGAATATCTAAAACATGGTCGATTCGAGAAAAATATAGAAGCAGCACCAGATTGGAATTTATCGCGTGATCGTTTTTGGGCGACTGCGATGCCGGTCTGGAAGGGTGACAAGGGCACAGTGAAGGTAGTTGGTTCCTACAATGAGTTATATGAACTCTCAGGGGTGAGACTTGAGGATTACCATCGTCCTTGGGTGGATGAGATTGAGTTTGACATTGATGGTGAGCATTTTAAGCGAATTGATAAGGTGCTTGATTGTTGGTTTGAATCTGGTTCGATGCCATTTGCGCAATTGCATTACCCATTTGAAAATAAAGAGAAGTTTGAGAAAAACTACCCAGCGGATTTTATTGTGGAATATGTGGGACAGGTGCGTGCTTGGTTTTATTATGTTCACGTAATTAATACTGCCTTGTTCGGTCATAATGCCTTTAAGAATGTAATTACGACGGGAACAGTGGCCGGAAATGATGGTCGCAAGATGTCGAAGTCACTGGGAAACTATACTGATCCGAACGAACTGATGGATGAATACTCGGCAGATGCTTTAAGATTCTTGATGCTTTCATCGCCAGTACTTGCCGGTGAGGATTTCGCTTTGATCGATAAGGATGTGTCTGATGTGGCGCGAAAACTGTCGATGATTTGGAATGTATATGATTTCTTTACAATATATGCTTCGGTTGACGGTTTTGATTCAAATCAGGCAATTAGCGTATCAAAATTAGAGAATCCATTAGATATTTGGCTGGTTTCGAAGGTTTATGTGTTGCGGAACCAGATTACGGCTGGAATGGAAGAATATAATATTCCGGGGGCCTTATCTGAGGTATTGGCCTTTATTGATGATCTTTCAAACTGGTTCGTTAGGAGATCAAGGAGGCGTTTCTGGAAGTCGGAAGACGATAATGACAAGAATGCGGCCTATTCGACTTTATATTATGTCTTAGTGTATTTGGCAAAAATCTTGGCACCATTTACGCCATTTCTTGCAGAAGAGTTATATCAGAAGATGACTGGAGCTGGAATTGATTCTAGTATGGTTGAATCTGTGCATCTACTGGATTGGCCAGAAGCGGGCGAAATTAATCTGGAAGTACTTGATAAGATGGCTCGTACTCGCGAGATAATTACAGAAGGTTTGGCGCTAAGAATGCAGCGAAACGAATTTGAGGACCAGATTAAGGTCAGGCAGCCACTAGCTAAGTTTGTCTACAAGGGTGAAAGTCTTGGTGAATTTTATGAGAAGATTATCGCCGAGGAGGTGAACGTAAAGACGGTTGAAAATGGTGATGAGACGTGGCTTGATAAGACGTTGACGCCAGAGCTTCAGGCAGAAGGATTTGTACGAGAACTAATTCGTTTTGTGCAGGCCGCTAGAAAGAAGGCTGGACTTGAGGTTGACGATAGAATTAAGCTATCACTAGATATTGAGGTCGAGCCTGAGTGGCAAAAGACTCTGAAGAATGAAGTTCTAGCAGTTGAACTTGTTGAAGATGGGAACTTTGCCTATGACGAGATCGTAAAAGTGAATGGAGAAAATGTGACGATCTCATTAGAGAAGGCTGCGTAGAAAACTTAAAATGTTGCGCATGATAGGGTAAGAACTAAACCTAAAAGATAAAAAGAAGCCGGGACAGGCTTCTTTTTATATATGTTGACGTAAATGGCAAGTATGTTGATGTATAGGGTAAGTATATTTGACAAATGGCAGAATATGTAGGTTTTATGTGTTGACAAATTAGCATAAACATGATAGTATTTTAACTAGTTAGATAATAAATAAAAACAAAAAGCAAAAAATAAATAAATCTAACAGATAGGAGCGGCGGGGAAGATAAAGAAGGGGGATGAATGGGGGTAAAGATTAGATCTGAATTTTAATAACGGAGGGATAGAACCAATGTAGTGAGTTAAGTAGCTTATTATAATTGAATAAACGGAGAGGATATATATAAGATAAAAGAAAAAATAAAATTATAACGAAAGGAGCGTATCTAAAGAATAAGAAAAATAGATTAAGCAGTGAAAGGAGATAAAAATAGAAAGAGGCTGATTCTAGTCGACCATTAATAAACAAGAACTGGAAACGGCAAGCACCGAATTAAATTAGAAAAATTAAATAAATTATTCACTAGTATTTTAAAAATATGCTACAATAAATAAAAGCCAATAAAAATAAAAATAATATAAAAAAGGGGAAAATATGACGTTTGAATTTTTCAACGACGAATCTGGATATACTTTAAAGAAAACTGTTAGTGCTGAGGCACAGGCAAAAATAGTCGCAAGACTTGGACGTGCAACTTTAAAGCTTGCATAACTAAAATAATTAAGTAGATAGCATCTCGACAGAGGTGCTATTTTTGTGTATAAAATAATTATTCACGATTATTCTAGAATAGCTATATTGATTTATGATTAATAAAAAATGTATTCAAGATTTATATTTTTGGTGTACGAATGTAATGTAGACTAGGGATAGAATAGTGTATAAAAAATTAAATAAAAAGATTGACTATTTTAAGCTCTAGCGATATGATTGGGGCATAAAAGTCATATTTTTAACACAAACAATAACGGAAGGATCTTTGTCATTATGATGGAAGATAAAACACAGAATTTTAGTCAGGCTCAGTTGGAGAAGATTATCGATCTTCCGGATGAGTCTGATTTGGCTGGGCTCACACAGGATCAACTCATTAATCTATTCATTGAGCGTTTAATAAAGGAAAAAGGAGGCCCTTCTTCTGAACTTGAAAGGAATCGAATAGCTGACAATCTGAAGGACTTTGTGATGACTGAAATTTTAATGAATTTACCAGATTATTTAGTGAATAAGATTAATGATAGCTTGGATTCTGGTGAGGCTTCTGATGAGTTGATTGATGGTGCAATTGAAGAATCTGGAATTGACGCCAATAAGATTGCGGAGCAGGCGATGCTTAAATTTAGAGAGAATTACTTGAATAATAGTAAGGAGGAAGCATAAAATGGCGAACGGTGAAAAGATAGGTGGCAATACTCCAAATCAGTGGCAAGCTGGTTCAGCGGGTAATATGCAACAATCTACAGTGGAGGGGGCTGGGATTCATAAAGATATAGCTGCTGTAGTTGATCCTAATAAGACTGAGACTTCTGGTGGAAATAAGAGCGAAGATGGGGCAGCTGAACATGGCAGCCCTGTAAAAGGTTACAGTATTGACGAATTAAAAAACCTTAAACATGACAAGTTGGCTGAGATAGCCTTTCAGGCTATGTCCCCTGCGCAAAGGGCTGAGTATGCAGCAAAGTTGGCTGAGGGATATGAGATAAGTATGGAGGTAGTTAGCGTTTCTGGTGATGATGTTGCGGAAACAAAAAACGATATATCTCCGGAGGGATTTTCTGATTGGAAAAAAAGTCTTTCTAATTATGAAGATGATTTTTTTGATAAGACCGTAGCTAATAAGGCTGAATTAGAACAAAAGCGTAGGCAATCGGAAACTATTGCAAAGAAAGCCAGACGTTTTGGATCCAAGGCTATTGCGATGGGTATGGCAGTCGGTTCTCTTATGTCGATAGCGAATCCAAAAGTAACTTCTGGGGCTGAAGTAAAGCCAATGAGCAGAGAGCAAGTTAGTGATGTTTTTAGTGAAGCAGTAAGTAATAAATCTGAGGTAAAGGATGTAACAACTAGCGGCAATGAAGGCTTTAAGCTCTCAGATAGTCCTACTATTCAGAACCTGGGTAATGTATTTGGTCAAACAGCTGAGCGGATAAAAAATACTAGAAATGTGCTAATTAATGGTGAGGTCGTGTCTATGGATCTAACTATTGGAGGTACGAATACTGGTGAGGATATTACGGATATAGCTAATAAAAAAGCACCAGAATCATTGACTACTCGAAGTGCAAAATTTGCGGACGAAGGAGGGCTTTATAGAGAGGCGGAAAATGACCCTGTAAAGATGCAAGAACTGACAAAAGATTGTTATTCTGAAATTTTGAGCCACGAGGCATATCTAGGTGCATTTGTGGAATCGCTTGCCGCTGAAGGGCGTTGGCCTGGTGAGGCTACCACGCCTGATTTTGTTACTGATAAAATAGATTACTATAAGGCTAATACAGCTGCCTATAATGAGGATCGTGAGTGGCGGCAGCAGAAAGAAATTGACAAAGCAGAGGCTGGAATTAGTTACTCTGTGATGAATTGGACTCTTCCATATGGATCGACGTATGTAGAAATTGAGAATGGCAAACCTGTTATCAAAAGCGATAGCTATGTTCCAAATAGGAGTAAAGGTGTTTTGATTTTACAGGCTTTTGATAAGAATGGAAATAATTACTATAATCAAGGCGCTGTGAAGAAGTCGATTTTGGAAATGAGCGGAGAAATGAGGCCGGATATGACTGAGGAAGAACAACAAGAAGTGATGGAGTCCCATATTGTTCTGGGGCGTGAAGTAGGATGTAAGCAGTTTGCTATTATCAAGGTTAAATATGAAAAGAAAAAGATAACGACAACGAGAATTACGCATGGTGAGAGAAGTTCTAGTACGTCTAAAGAGATTATTCCTCCAGTAATACCTGAAGAGCCAGGTGGAAATGAAAACGGTGGTGGTGATAATGGTTCTGGCGGACATGAAGATGAAAATCATGAAGATCATGAGGATAAAAAACGCGATAATCACGAGGATGTAGAAAAAGATAAGGATAAGAAAACCCGGGACAAAGAGGATGAAAATGAGCATAAGGATAAAGATAAGAAACAGAGACTAGACTCAAAAACCGGTGAAGTCCGTGGCGCGACTGAAGATGATGATCAACGTGATAAGACTAATGAAATAACAGAAGGAAAGGCTTTGGCTGGTAATGATGAGACGAATGCAAGGGTAGATGCTGCAGGCGGTGAAGTCTCTGATAAAAAGGATGAACAGACGGAAGTTGTTGAGAATTACACCCAGAAGGATGAGAATGGTGTCGAAAATGAGGGTAAGAGTATTAGTACTACTGAAGGAAACGCCAACCTAAATACTGGAAGTGACGAAAAACAGTCGGATGCTAAGGCTAAGGAAGTGATTCCCGATGGCGGAAATGAGTCTGTACAGGGTGATGCTGAAGTAACGGCAGCAAATAAAACAGAATGGAATTTCCAAGACGACATTTTATCAGATAATTTTTAATTAAGATAAAAAATAAATAAAAATAAAAAGGAGAAAAATGAGAACCAATACAAACACTAAGACCTGGGATGCCTTGCGTCGAACGGCACATCGTATCCTTCCGGTGGTAGGGTTTCTATCGTTGGGTACCGCGATGGTATTCCCGGTAGGTGAAACTTATGCATCTACGGCGTGGGGACCTGAGAGACCTACGTACACGTGGCAGAAACCAGCCGATCATGCAACAATTAATTCCATAACAGACGATCCTGTAATGGGAGACGAGCGAAACTTTGTTCGTATTAAAAAAGTTGGGACTTCGGATAAGTATAGTGACCGTGTAGTAGCGGAGCCTGGAGCGGAATATGAAGTTCAAGTTTTCTTCCATAATAATGCGGCAGCTAATCTTAATGATGCGAGTGGAAGGACATTTGCTCAAAATATTCGATTAAGAATGGATGAAATTGCAGAAAGTATTACAAGCGGTCAGTATGCAGTAATTAAGGGAACAATCTTTGCAGATAATACTAGTCCTAAAGAAGTATGGGATACTGCTTATATTCAAGCAAATGAAACTGTTTCCTTAAGATATATTAATGGATCTGCTCGTATAAATAACCACGGTAAGCTAAACGGTAAGATTATCGACGATGAAGCGTTGTTTGGGAAGAAGTTTGGCGGAACTTTTCTCGGCTATAATCAGGGTGGATTACTCCCTGGGTGTAATGAGTATTCTGGAAATGTGACATTTAGGATCAGGGTAGATAAAGCAGGTTTTGATATGAATAAGACGGTTTCAAAAGACCTGGCTAATAATTATCAGAATTCTATCGATGCAGAACCAGGTGAAACTCTAGATTTTAAAATTCATTTTCGAAATACTGGCACGACCATCTTGAGGAATGTTGCCGTATATGATCTTCTTGGCAACGGCATGACATTTATCTCTGGCACAACTCGCATTTTCAATGCGTCGCATCCAGATGGTACTTTTGAGAATGATAACCTATTTAAGAATGGTTTTAATATCGGAGACTATAGAGGTGGCACCGATGCGACGATTACTTATAAGGTAAAAATTTTGGATGATGAAAAGCTATATCCATGTGGTAAGACTGTGACTGTAGAGAATAACTCTGCTGCAGCAATTGATGTTGCTACAATTCATGATAAAGTTCAGGTTCGTGTTACCCGTAAGTGTAAAGATACGCCAAAAGAGACTCCGAAACCAGATCCAAAGACACCTGAGACACCAAAAGAACTTCCACACACTGGTGCTTCAGAAGTAGTATTAGGGATCGTGGTCGCAGCCGTGATTGGTATTGGTGGTGCTTACTATATCGCATCAATGAAGCAACTCAATAAGCTTGAATCTGCCGCTAAAGGCAAGAAATAATAAATAGTAGGAAATAAAGAAAAATTTCACTGGTCATCTTCGGGAGAATAAAGAACAACCAGATTGAATAAAATATTTATACAGCTTACTATTCGTACATTAAAACCTGAGTATCGCAGAAAAATAAAAAATATTTTTCGACATTGTGAATAGGACTTGGGCGCACATTATTATTGCACATTAGTTTAGATAATTCATGTAGTATTGTCTGAATTTATATACAATTTTGCACATTAAAATATGACTCATTTTTCTCACTTTTAAATTTTAAAATCTTAACTTTCTCGCAGTTAGTTTAGATACTTAGAGTGATGCGTTGCTTTTTATAGGGAGATATGATAAAATTATTCCTAGTTATTACTAAATAAGGAATATTATGAAAAAGGCAGTTGTACTCATCGGCGGCAAACAATATGTCGTTGCTGAGCAAGAGACCCTACGGGTGGACCTCCTCCCGGCAGGAACGAAAGAGCTCGAAACTGGCGCATTACTTCTGATTGATGGAGATAAAATTACTGTAGGTACTCCTGAAGTCAAGGGCGTAAAGGTTTCAGCTAAGGTGGTTGAAGAGAAAATCGCTGGTGATAAAATCCGCGTAATTCGTTACCACTCAAAGAAGCGTGTACATAAGGAAACTGGACACCGCCAAAAATATAGTTTGATTGAAATCACTTCAATTAAATAATCTTGGGGGACGAAAAAAGACTCGAACTCGAGTCTTTTTTTAGTGTTTATGGTAATATATAGATATATGGCGACGGTGATTTGTATAACTAATCAAAAAGGGGGTGTTGGAAAAACGACTACGGCAGTTAATTTGGCGTATTTTCTAGCAAAAGACAAAAAGAGAACACTTTTAGTTGATTTTGACCCGCAGGGAAATGCGACTTCTGGTCTTGGTATTGATAAAACTCCACTAGAAGAGAGCTATGAAAAAACTGGTACTAGCGCCACAATGTCGGAGGTTTTGCTTGGCCAGAAAGAGATTAAAGAAATTATTTTGAATACTAAATTTAAAGAGCTTGATTTAGCTCCGGTAACACCACAATTAGCTAATGCTGAAGTAAATTTGGCGAGTTTGGATAAAAAATTTATTCAACTTAGGAACGCTATAAATCGAGTAAAAGATTTATACGATTACATAATTATCGACTCACCGCCAAGCCTATCACTTTTAACAGTAAACGGAATGATTGCGTCGGATTACCTTTTATTGCCGGTTCAGACTGAATTTTATGCTCTGGAAGGCGTGGCGCAGTTGCTTGATTCTGTAAAATTAGTGCGTAAGGCAATGAATCCTGATCTGAAGCTCTTAGGAGTACTTGCAACCATGTATGACAAGCGAACCTCGCTTTCTGTGCAGGTGGTTGAGGAGATTCAGAAGTATTTTAAGGATAAGGTATTTAAGACCTTAATTCCAAGAAATGTGAGACTGGCGGAAGCGCCGAGCCACGGGGTGCCAGTTGGGGCTTATGATCCATTTAGCAAGGGGTCGCGTGCATATAAGGATTTAGCTAAAGAAGTAATTAAGCGCGTGGAAAAAGGAGAAGAATAATGGCTGGAAGAGGACTTGGGAGAGGGTTTGATAGTTTGATCCCTACAGATATTGTAGAGAATGATTTTGATATTACTGCATCTCAGGATGCAAAAGAAAGCCAGTTGATTGAGCTTGACCTCTCGCTGATTGTTCCGGATGAAGATCAGCCACGCAAGGATTTTTCTGAGGAAGCATTAGCGGCACTAGCTAATTCGATTCGTGAGCACGGAGTACTGCAGCCAATTGTCGTCGTTAAGGACGGAGCTAAATATAAAATTGTTGCTGGCGAGAGGCGATATAGGGCGTCAAAACTAGCTGGTTTAGAGAAAATTCCGGCAATTATTCGTACGCTCGACGCGCAAAATAGACTGGAGCTTTCTATTATTGAGAATGCTCAACGCGAAGATTTGAACGCGATTGAAATGGCGACCGCGTATGCAAAGCTAAAAAACCAATTTAATTTGAGTCAATCAGAGATTGCAGTGAGAGTAGGAAAAAGCGAATCTTCGATCGTGAATACTATGAGGTTATTAAACCTTCCAGATGAAGTTAAACATGCGATGATTGAATACAATCTTACTGAAGGCGTGATGAGGCCATTAATCTCGGCAGATGCGGAACTCGTAAAGAAAGTATTACCACTAATCATTGAGGAGGGGTGGTCAGCAAGGCAGGTAGAGCGTTATATCGCGGAACACAAAAAACGTAGCTCGGCGAAAATTGTGAAGGAAAATGTTTTTTTGAGACAGGAAGAAGACTTGAGTGCAAAATATGGGGCAAGAGTGAGAGTGCGAGGGAGGACTTTAACTTTGGCATGCAAAAATGATGAGGAATTAAAACGTTTGATTGATAGACTTTCGGACTAGTTGAGAAGACTCTGGATTGAATAAGAAAGTTGTTCAATAAAAAATATAAGGAGCTTTGCGAAAAACAAAATGGTAGACGTAGGTAAAGAAACTGATTTGAATAAAAAAGTTGTACATGCAGAGACCAAAGGTGATATGAGTAAAAAGGTAGTACGACCAGAGGCTAAAGGTGATATGAATAAAAAAGTTGTACAACCAGAGGCTGATGGTGAAAGAGTGAAAAAGGCGATTGAGTTTGCGAAAAAGGCTCATGAGGGGCAGAAGCGAAAAACGGGGGAGCCTTATATTATTCATCCGATGGCAGTCATGCGAACCTTGATGGACTGGGGGATGGATGAAGATACTATAATTGCCGGTGTTTTGCATGACACTGTAGAAGATACAGAGGTGACACTTGAGGATATCAAGAGGGAGTTTGGTGAATCGGTAGCCTTTTTGGTGGACGGAGTGACAAAAATTGGTAAGGCAAGGCAGGGGATGCGAGATATTGACACCTATTTACCGGCTACCAGGGACAATTTATTAAGGTTACTAGTCGCAACAGGGGCGGATATTCGAGTTTTGATTATAAAATTGGCGGATAGATTGCATAATTTAAGGACACTTTCAGCGCTTTCGCCGGAAAAACAGAAGAAAATTGCCAAGGAAAGCCTGGAAATCTTTGCGCCACTTGCGGATAGATTGAATATGGGGAAACTTAGGGTAGAAATGTCTGACATTGCCTTTTCATACGTGGATCCAAAGAGATATAAAGAACTAAAGGAAATCATTGAGAAGCGGAATCAGTCTGCCGAGAAGGCCCTAAAAAGGATAAAAAATGAGGTCAGTACAGTACTGACACGCGAAAAAATCAATTTTGAGATAAACGGACGAGTGAAGTCGGTCTATTCTCTACACAAGAAGTTGGCAAAATATAATCAAAATATTGATGAAGTGTATGACTTGACAGCCTTAAGGGTGATTGTGGATGATATTACGAGTTGTTACCTGGTTCTAGGCTTAATTCATTCACTATATACGCCCATGACGGGGAGAATTAAGGACTATGTGGCGGTACCAAAGCAAAATGGCTATCAATCGCTACATACGACGGTGATCACCCCTGATAAGAGGATTGTGGAGTTTCAGATTCGCACAAAGGATATGCATGAATATGCCGAGAGAGGGCTTGCGGCAAGCTTCTATTATAATGAGCAGAAGCTGACGGAGAGCTATAAAACAGGGAAGATTCAGCATTTGCCAACTAACTTATTGTGGATTTCAGAGTTGCAAATGGCGGCAGCAAAACTAAGAGACGGTAAACAAATCGACTTAAAGAAGCTGAAATTGAATCTTTTTGCAGATAAAATCTTTGTATATACACCAAAAGGTGACATTATCGACCTTCCGATGGGGGCTTTGCCACTTGATTTTGCGTACAGACTGCATTCGGAGCTGGGTGGACATGTGATGGGGGCAAAGATTAATGGTAAATTATCTAATTTGAACACAAAATTAAAGAGCGGCGACGTGGTGGAAATTATTACAAGCAAGAATCAAATGGTGAGGCCGAGCTGGTTGGATAAAATTATTACACCACATGCAAGGGCGAAAATTAAACAGCAACTTGGCAAAACTTTTGAGTCAATAATGGGTTCAAAGAAAAAACAATAGCGGAATAAAATAATTTTAAATTAATAAAAAAATAAAAAGTAAGCTAAGTGGAAAGGAAGAAGCTTTAGCTTACTTTTTTGTTAATTCATCTCTATAAACTCAGTAAAAAATATGTCGCTTATGATATAATCAGAATTAAATGAAAGTTAAGCAAATGCGGAAACGAACGGACTTGATTAGGGTACTGCTTGCGCTTTGTTTTATTTTGATTGTTGCGAGGATGTATGACCTACAGATTATATCGCATCAAAAATATGTTGACCTGGCGATGTCGCAACAGACGATGCAGAATACGATTTTTGCAAAACGTGGCGAAATCTATATGATGGATGGGGATAATACTACGCCAGTGGTGATGAACGAGAAGGTTTATACAATTTCGGTGGATCCTTTTTTGCTGCGTAGCAAGGGTGGGCAGGAGCTAAAAGAGGATGAGGCAAAAATCGATCAGCTGGTGCAAGGGTATGCGGTAAACACTTGGGATAAAGTATTCGCAAATGAGGCGTCGCGATATGCTGTGATTGCAAAAAATGTGCCATATGAAAGAGCAAAGCAGATTAAGGAAGCAAAAATTACTGGTGTTTATGCGCAGGGCTCAACTAAGCGAGTGTATCCGGAGGGGGATTTGGCAGCACAAGTGTTGGGGTTTGTGAATGCTGATGGAAAAGGGCAATATGGAATCGAGGGAAGCTTAAATAAGGAATTAACTGGCGTAAATGGGATCTTAAAGACAGTAAAAGACGTCAATAATATTCCACTAACAATCGGAAAAAATAACGTACGTGTGCCAGCGCAGGATGGAAAAAACGTAGTATTGTCGATTGATCGTAATATCCAGAAGAAAACTGAAGATGCAATTAAGGCTACTATAGAAAAGTTTCACGTAACAAATGCTTCGGCAGTGGTAATGAATCCAAGAAATGGCCAGATTTTGGCGATGGCAGGAACTCCAACCTATAATCCGGCCGAATATGCAAAAGTAACGGATGCGCGTGCATTTCAGACAGATGTGACAATGTCGGCTTTTAATCCGGCCTCAGTTTGCAAGACATTTGCATTGGCGGCGGCGGTGGATAGTGGCGTGATGACACCAGAGACAACTTACAATAATACTGATCTTGTAACGATTGACGGTTGGCCGATTCAGAATGCGATTAAAGGGCATACTGGAAACATTTCAATGCAAGAGGTGTTGACGTATTCTTTGAATACTGGCTCGATTCAGGCTTTGAGGCTACTTGGTGGCTCGGAGACAGAGATCACTTATCAGGGGAAAGAAAAGCTTTATGATTATTACTATAACAGGTTTGGACTGGGGAAATATACTGGAATTGAGCTAGCAGAATCTAAAGGTACAGTGATTCCACCTACGGATATTGATGGTACGAATGCGCGATATGCGAACATGACGTTTGGTCAGAGTTTGGATTTGACGATGATACAGGTGGCAACAGCTTTTTCGGCGGTGGTGAATGGTGGTGACTACTACACGCCAACAGTGGTGGCGGGAGAGATCAAAAATGGGGAGTTTGTGCGTGATATCTTGAAGGAACGTGATCATCAGGCGATTGAGTCGTCAACTAGCGAGACAATGCGAAAGATGCTGCATACTGCGAGATTGGTTTTTCCGAATGTGAAATATTATGATGAGGGGGTTTATGTCGGCGGTAAGACTGGTACGGCGCAGGTGGTAAAAAACGGTAAATATACCTTTGATGAGACGATTGCGACTTATATTGGTTATGGGGCTAGATCGGAGACGGATTATCCTGAATATGTGATTATGACAAAAGTTTGGGAAGACAATCGAAGACTAGACGGTGGGATGAATGCCAAGCCAATTTTTGATGAGATTAGTCAGTTTATGGTAAACTATTTAAAGATGAGGAGGTAAAAAACTGTGCAGAATAATTTGGATGGAAATGCTCTATATGGATTACTGCTGGCGCTAGGTAGCTTTTTATTTGCAATGTTTTTGACGCCTTTTTATACAAATTTAGCCTATAAATATCATTTTTGGAAAAAACAGAAGAAAACCACGGTACAGGGTGATGCTTTGCCGATTATGACGAAGCTGCATGCGCATAAATTCAAGCGAGCTTTTCCAACGATGGCGGGAATTGTTGGGGTAGTCGTGGTGGCAGTGGTGACCTGGTTTTGCAACTGGAATCGTGCAGAGACTTGGTTGACGTTTGCAGGCTTTTTAGGTGGTTCGCTGGTGGGATTGATTGATGATCTGATTAACGTCTTTGGTACGGGAGCCGGGGCGGCAGGCTTAAGGGCTCCAGTGAAGTTTTCAATGATTACGATCGTGGGTTTGATGTTGGGCTGGTTTTTTACATATAAATTAGGCTGGACCGGTATTCACTTGCCATTTCATGGAGACTTTGAACTAGGAGCGATTCCGATGATGTTGTTGTTTGCCTTCTCTGTAGTGGCAACTTCAAATGCAGTTAATATTTCGGACGGGCTAGATGGTTTGGCCGGAGGACTGGCGATGGTGGCATATGGTTCTTTTGGGGTAATTGCGTTATTTCGGGGGCAAATTGCACTATTCGCATTTTGTATGACTGTGGTTGGGTGGTTACTCTCTTATGTGTGGTTTAATGTACCACCAGCTCGTTTCATGATGGGCGACGTGGGGTCTTTTGCTTTAGGATCTGGTCTTGGTGTGGTGTCGATGATGACTAACTCATTCTTTCTGCTACCTGTAATCGGCTTATTGTTTGTGGTTGAGGCTGGTTCATCCTTAATCCAAATGACCTCAAAGCAATTGTTCCATAGAAAAATCTTTTTATCAGCACCAATTCACCATCATCTTGAAGCAAGTGGATGGGGGGAGGCAAAAATTGTCATGCGTTTTTGGGTAATTGCTGGGGTAATGGGGATTATCGGAATATTTATTGCGATGTCAGGGGGAATCATCCCGCAATAAGGTGGTGTAGGGTTTATGCGTAAACATCAGACAGATAAGAATATCTTTATTGCAACCTTTGTTCTGGTATTAATCGGAACGATTATGGTGAGTATTATTGGGCCATCCTATACGAATATCCAGAATATTTCTTATGGTAAAAATGATGATCCGAGCTCGACAATTAAGAGCCAGATTTTGTTTGTAGTGTTAGCTTTTATTGCGATGATGGCGCTTTTAAAAATGCCGCTAAGAGGCTCGGCTGAACGCAATGAAAGGAAGAAGAACTCGAAATTTTGGCAAGCTTTTGTTGGAGTATTTGAACATCTGCCGGGTATCATGATGCTTAGTAGTTTAATTATCTGTGCAATTATGATGATCCCAGGGGTGCCTTTTGTAAGATGTGCACTGGGTGGATGTAGGTGGCTGAATATTGGTCCGATTCCGCTACAGGTGGCAGAATTAGTGAAATTTAGTGCGATTTTTTATTTAGCAAAGGTCTGTACGGATTGTAGAAATGTCGACGGGTTTGATGGTAAGAAAGCTGGACGTGGTGGAATGCAGCGAGTGATGACTAATGTGAGTGCGAAGAATAGTAGTCGTGTAGAGCTCTCTAGTGGCTATAGTAATAACGGGCGTAACTTAGGTGGCTATGGAGTGAGAGGTGGAAAGCAAAAAGCGAGAAGACTTGGGGGACTTTTAAAGCCGGGTACGGTTCTATATATGTTAATCGTAGATAGAAGACTTGATTTTAAGTTGATACACAAAAGAATTGAGGCATTTAAGACCAAAAAAGACGGCTGGGCCTTTTGGGTGAAATTTTTGGTGCCTTTTGCGGCAGCTGAATACTTTATCGTGATCGCACAGAAGGATTTAGGGTCAGGATTACCTCTGGCAGCGATGGCCTTTGCAATGCTTCTAGTCAGTGGAGTGAAGTTTAAAACTTTTGTGATGGTGCTTGCTGTGGGGCTAACTCTAGCTGTATTTTCGATGGTATTAGTACCACACCGTAGGGAGCGTTTGAAGACCTTCTTTAGTGGGAAGGTAACTAGTAGCGAATCGACAGCTTCAGAAGATAAAAGTAAGGATGCTGAAACTTATCATATTAATAATGCTTTGATCGCGATTGGATCAGGAGGTTTGTTTGGAGTGGGAATCGGCAATAATGTACAGACGGCTGGATATTTGCCAGAATCAATTACCGACTCGATGTTTGCTGTGATTGGGGAAACGATCGGATTTGTGGGGATTTTGGTGGTGCTGTTTTTCTACTATATGTTGCTTTCGAGGATGCTGAAAGTGGCGGATTGTACGAAGGATAGCTATTACCAATTGGTGACGATTGGGGTATTTGCTTGGCTAGCTGGACATGTGGTGGTGAATATAGCTGCAATGACGGGCTTAGCTCCGGTAACTGGTATTCCGCTGCCGCTACTCTCGAAAGGTGGAACGAGTTTGATTATGAATATGGCAATCATAGGCTTGGTTTTAAATATTTCACAATATACAATGAGAGCAGATGTTTTGGATGCTGAAAGGAGAAAAATAAAGTGAAAATCTTAGTTGTTGGTGGTGGTTCAGGTGGACATATTACGCCAGCTATGTCGGTGATTCGTGAAATTTTTCATAAGTATCCAAATACGCAAGTGGAATTTTGGACTGATCGAAAGTATTATAAAAATATTTCCAATTTAGCAAACGAAATGGCGGTTTCGTGGGGTGAAGAAGAAGGGGTGAGCCGAAAAAATAAGCAATATATAAGAGTGCGTAAGATTTTTGCGGGAAAATTTAGGCGTTATCATGGTTTGAAAATTAAGGATTATTTCGATAATGGGGCGAAAACATTTTTCGATGTAGTATTTGGAAACTTGGTGGGGGCGTTTGGGTTCTTGTTGGGGCTGGTGCAGAGCTTTTTGAGGTTATTAAGTAAGAAAAACCGTCCAGATGTAATTTTTTTGAAAGGTGGATTTGTGGGCTTGCCGGTGGGGATGGTGGCTGGGTTTTTGAAAATTCCATACGTGATTCATGAATCTGACGCGGTATTTGGGTTGACTAATCGTATTTTAATGAAGAAGGCAGCTAAGATTGCTACTGGGGTGCCAGTACAGGCGGAAAAATATGGGGCGGAAATTGCCTCTAAGATTGAATGGGTAGGGATTCCAGTGGCACCGGAGTTTGCGCCGGTTAGTCCTTCTTTGCAGAGTGAGCTAAAAAGAGAACTAGGCTTTAATTCGAGGAAGAAATTAGTGGTGATTACCGGTGGATCCCAGGGGTCGGAGCATTTAAACACCGCAACAAGGGCGATTCTGGAAAGATTGCTTGAAGATGCAAGCGTGGGGCTGATTGCTGGTCGTAAGTATTATGATGAGATGCTAGAATTAAAGGATTTTGAAAAATGGAATAGAGCGAAGCTGGATTCAGATTTTCGAATGTGGAGTTTTTCGCCAAAAATGCACGAGATATTGGGGGCAGCGGATTTGGTAGTTTCAAGAGCAGGAGCTACGACGATTTCCGAGCTGGCAGCACTGGAGAAGCCTGTAATTCTGGTACCTTTTGAGAAGCTACCAGGTGGGCATCAAGCAAAAAATGCGGAGAGGCTACAGAAAGCTGGGGCTGTGGAAGTGGTTTCGGATGCAAAAATGGAGGAAAAGCCAGAACTACTGCTTTCAAAGATTAAGGAACTACTAGATGACGATGAGAAGCGCGTGGGGTTAGCTTTTAATTTAAAGAAAATTGCAAAGTCTGACGCGTCTGTACGGATGATGGAAATTATAATGGAAACAAAAAATAGGAAGCGTAGATGAAATTAGGAAGAACGATTGCGGGTGGTCGTGAGGCAGTCGAGAGTGATTTGGTACGACAAAAATTTATTGAGAAGCGTGAACGAAAAAAACGATTACAGTTGATTTTGTTGGGTGCGGTAATTGTGGCGACTGTAGTATCTGGAACTTTAATAGTCCGAGGGGCTCTGCAAAAAACGCCAACAGTAAACCAGAAGCGAGCGGAAGTGGAAAAATATACGCCAACTGTAGAAATCATTGATGAAGACACTTCGAATATGATTACAGAACGCATTAAGCAGTACGTGGCTCTAATGGAAAAAGATGTAAAGGATGTGGGAATGAGAGTAACGAAGGCGATTATTCCTGCTGGTAAGGCACGAGAGGTGGATATTTATCTGGAGGGTAGGGATGAGTATTATAAATGTAATTTAGATAGGGGGACGGCTGAAACGGTTGAAGATATTGTGAGGATGATCGGATACCTCAAAAAACAGGGGGTGATGGCAGGATATGTGGATGTGAGGCTTGAGGGGCGAGCATATTATAAAGTAAAATAGTGCGTAGAACTAATAGAAAATATGAATAAATAAATTAATTAATCCCCGGGTGACCGGGGTTTTTAGTGTGATGCAAGGCTGCTAAGCCCTGTATTAAAGACGGGCTGGATTTAATTCTGCCTGTTCGGTTTGTTCGGTTTTTAAAATAAGGGGGGACTGCAGAAAAAGATTTGGTTTTTTGACGGAGGGTGGATTTTTAATAAAAATACGTATGTTTGTTAAAAAATAGCTGTTTTTATTAAAAAATAAAATGTAAACTTCTGCAATAAAAGTAAATGAAAGATTTTAGGTTTTGCAAGTTAAAATTGTTCGGTTATTTAGAAAATAAAATAGAAAAATCGCAAGAAGGGAAAAGTTGTAGTATTAAATTTTTTATAGATACAGACAAAAAGTTTTGCACAGTTGTGGAAAACTGTATAAAATAATTGTTTTAAAATAACAGGGGTGGGATTAGTCCTTATATATACATACATAACGGGGGAGATTTGCATTATATGTGAACATGTGGAAAAGTTTGTTGAAAAATGTCCGAAAAAATATGAAAAAGCACTTGCATTATGTGCGTAATGGCGCTAAACTAATGTCAGTGGATAACAAAACAAAAA
This sequence comes from uncultured Candidatus Saccharibacteria bacterium, assembly GCA_963540345.1. Taxonomy (GTDB): domain Bacteria; phylum Patescibacteriota; class Saccharimonadia; order Saccharimonadales; family Saccharimonadaceae; genus Nanosyncoccus. The sequence continues at coordinate 35,534 of CAUTNS010000002.1, forward strand.
CCCACAAACAAAAAGATTAAATATGAATAATCAAGCGACAAAAACAACGAAAGAAGAAATGGATTACGAAGTAATTCGCTTGGTGAAGAAGAGCGGCAGTTAAAAAGGTATCTTTTTGGCACATTAAAAAATGTTTGAGGTCGGTCAACTAGGAGTCTTGGCGCG
>CAUTNS010000003.1:0-34000 GCA_963540345.1 uncultured Candidatus Saccharibacteria bacterium
ACCATGATCTACGGTTTTGGAGACCGCTATACTAACCGTTGTACTACGCCCCTATCCTCCTCATTATATCATACCAAAAGCTAAACTACATTTTTCTTCTCAAATCAGTTATACTTAGTTCATTCATGAACAATAAAGCCCACACCTCGCTCCTACGCCGTGTCCTCTCCAGTCTCAGCTTCTGGATTACTCTCTGGGCACTGATGTTTGCCTATTTCTTCATTATTGGCCTTCTTCACCTCCTCTTTGGATCAAAGCTCATCCCCGAACCGCTACTTTTTTCGACCACCATCGTTAAAGTCTCCACCATCCTCACCTGTTTTATCTATTCCTGCTTTTTCTCCCCCAAGGATTACCTCCTAAAAAGCGCCCTCCTCTTCACCTTTCTCGCCGACATCGTCCTAGCTATTAATAACATCTCCACTACTGGCGTCATTCTCTTCTGTTTCGCCCAATATTTTCACACCGCCCGCTACGCCGACCTCAGCCCCTTTTTCTTCATCACCTGGACCCTCTTTCTCGTCCTCCTCTTTACTTTTGTTAGCTTCTATCAAGTCCCGCTCGTAATCGGCGCCGGTTTCGCCTACGCCAGTACCCTTACTCTAAATCTTGCCCTTGCTACCAAATGGCTAAAGCGCAAAACCCCAGAAGTGCGCCGCGCCTGTGTCTGTAATTTTCTAGGTTTCATCTTTTTCATCTGTTGCGATCTCACCGTCCTCATCTCCTATTTTTCCCGCATCCACATCCTGCCACCCTTCTTCTATAATCCCGCCAATTTCATCTGTTGGCTCTTCTATTTTCCATCACAAATTCTCCTCGCCAACTCCTCCATCCTCACCATTAAGGACTATGCACCCTTCGACTCCAAACTCAAATCCCTTGCCACCAAGTCCAAACTTATTGATCAACTGTAATTTTATTTGATACATAGGTTACTTCATGATACAATATCTGCAATATGGAAGATCGAAAGAAAACAAAACCGCGCGCTATTCTGGTTTTTGGTGCACCATGCAGTGGTAAGACGACTTTCTGTGAAAAGTTTTCTTTACGTTTTAAAGCTCCTTATTATAATTTGCAGTCATTACGCGAAGAAGCCGATTTCACCGAAAAACAAATTCACGTGGTCCTAGAAGCAATCTCTAAAACAGGACAAAACATCGTCATTGAAGGTGGCCTTGATACTGAAAACGAACGCAATGCGGTACGCAAACTTCTTAAAGTCTGCGGCTACAACCCAACTCTCGTCTGGATTCAGACCGATATTAATACTATCAAAGCTCGTCTCAAACTCAAATTCCGCTCTGTCGCTCGTGCTAAGGAAGAATATGAATCCCGCATCCGCGCCATGGAAGCCCCTGCCGAAACCGAAAAGCCAATCATCCTCTCCGGCAAACACACTTTTGAGACTCAGCTTTCTCATGTCCTCTCTCAGCTCTCTTAAGTTTCTTCAAGCTCTCTAAATACACTTTATCAATCTTCTAATATGTTAAATGACCCTGAATTTGGTGAGGTAATTATTAAAAAAAATGCACGTAGTCGCACGGTTAGTTTTTCAATTTCCACTTCTGGCCGCTTGCAAGCTACTGTCCCAAGTTTCACCTCTGAGCGCACCGTCAAAAACACTTTAGATAAGCTCCGTGATCAGATTCGTGACAAACTCAAAGTTAAAGATCCAAGTACTCAACGTGCCCGTGATGCCAAGAAAAAACTCCTGATGAAACAGGCCAAAGAGTATTTGCCTTATCGCCTCGAGTATTTCGCCAAACGCTACGGCTATCATTACGACAAAGTCGTCTTATCTCATGCCAGTAGTCGCTGGGGCTCCTGCACTCACCGCAAAACTTCCATTCTCACTCCCACCACCATCACCATTTCACTCAATATCGGCCTCATGCAAGTCCCCGAAGCTCAACGCGACTACGTGATCTTGCACGAACTAGCCCACATCAATCACCCAGATCATTCCAAGGAATTCTGGGCCGAAGTTGAATCCCACGACCCAAATTATCGTGCTCACCGCGAACTCCTCAATACCCATACTCCAGGCGTCTAAAATTTAATTAAGTAAAAACGTAAAGCCCAGCCGCAATCGCTCAAAAAACTTAAGATCTACTCGCAATCGCTCAAAAAACCGCACTCTATTATCCCAGCTTACGCCATTTATGATATAATCGTTTTATGAAAGAGAACCAAGATTTTCTCAAACTCCTTGACCTAAACAAGATTCACACTTCGGTGTTTGAACGTAAGTTTATGTATCTTTCTGATGTAATTGACCCAATTTATCGTGAATACGTCATTCGTCTCGAGCGAGCCGGCTATACTCTCGACCTCGATGTTCTTCGACCAAAACACCAAGTTGAAAACTTTCTACCTCTGACAAAAATCATCGTCACCTACCTTAATCAGGTTCTCAAGAACCCTAGCAAAGGGAACATCGTCATCTCTATGAATTCTGCCGGCGATTCACTTGCCGATATCCGTCCAATCTCAAATTTCATCACTATTAAAGACGATTCTTCAATCATCACTGTTGAGCAGCGCGAGCAATATGCCATACTTGGCGCAAAAGTCAAGTCACGCCTTGGCTTTGGTACTACCATCCAGATCCCTATTAACGAGCCATACGACAAACTATAGCCCTCTTGCAAAATAATAAGTTTTATTGTATAATATATACAACTATTTTTAGAGTACCTTAATGTACTCTATCTTTTTTCAGGAGGGAAACCATGAGAAAGCAGATTTTTGTCGCAACTGTCGCAACTGTCACCGCAGCAACCGTCCTTTTTTCCGGATGCGGAAGCAAGAACAAGAAGACTGCAAATGCAACCGTCATCGACCTGGCGGACACCGAAGGTAAGACCATTCTCACCCCCGGCGGCTCCAATACGGATGAAAAGTCCGAGTCCTCACTCGAGGAATCTGGCACAATCATCACGGAAGCCGAAAGCAATGCAGGATCGATCAAGGGGTCCGAAAACAGCACAGATACAGCCAAGGATTCCGTAAATACCGCTGATACAATCAAGGAAACTGTAAAGATTCTGGAAATAATCAAAGAATCCGCAAAAACTCCGGAAACACCTGTAGGTGAAACTGGAGCAGCTTCAAAACAGCCCGAAACCACCGCAGACAACCGCAAGAACGCGCCGGAAAATAACGGCAGCACCGAAAGTACTGGCGGCCAGGCCAAGCAGAATGCGAGCACCGGCTTTCCGGAGGGATCGAAACCCTACCAGCAGTACCTGTCGAGAACCAACGATCCTGATCCAACCAAGATCCAGTACAATATGGATTTTGAGCGATTCTTAAGAGATCATGGCGCCACTGAAATTGTCTATAACGAAGAACACGATGATGTCAACGTTTATGTCAGCTACAAGAACAACATTATCGTAAAACTCGAATTTCACGAGCGCATTCCCTACACCATGCATTATGCATGGAACGGTGGAGAGATCTTTGCAAACGGCTATGGCCCCTTTAGTGCCGTAGGAGATGGCTATGAGGTGTCGGACTGGACTAAAAAATACTCCATGGACCGTCTATCTCATGATGAAATGGACTACAATGACTATTTCCAGATCAGCCCTGATGACGCTTTCTACACCACATGGGAAGAAGGTTCTATTTCGCCGACCGGCATCCATAGACCGCCGCTGTCTCTGCCGAGACGTTTCTACGAGAACTACATGAAATACATTGATCCGTACACCACACTCAGCAACTATTCCATGCAGACCGACCCGCTGAATTAAGGAGAAAAATCATGAAACACGTCAAGCTTAGCATTGCCTTAGCTACTGCATCTGTTGCAATTCTGCTTGCAGGCTGCAGCGCAACTTCGAGCGCAAAGTCTACTGCGTCCAACGCAAAAGTAGAAACCACCACAGAAGCTATGGATACGTCAATCGAATCCACCGAGAAGGCAGCAGAAATCTCTGAGACAACAATCGAGACTATTGCAGAGGAGGCTTCTACAGAAGTAACTTCGAACAGTGTCGAAACAACCGAAGATATCAACAGCTCCGAGAATTCCAAGACCTATGTCTCCGAAGGCAGCAGTTACCCCAATACTGCAAACTTTGATTTCGCCGCTTTTCTGCGCCGCAAAGGTGCCATCGAGATCAAACAGGTAGCATATGGCAACCCGTTCGAAGGTGCAATAATCTATGCTAGGTTCAAAAATGGCCTGATTGCCGAATTTGACTTTTTCTATCCACAGGATGACCGTTTTGCTCTGAATTGCATTAATTGTTTTCCTGCGCCGCTAGACTACCCGATTGATGAAGGTTACCCCTATGAAAATGGGTGGTATGACCACAATATTCAGTCTCAGCTTGATCCCGACGAATATTTCGCGTTCAAGCTCCAGGGCGATATCGTCCGGCCGGATGGCGGCGAAGATACTGCTCGTCTCCTCATTCGTAAGAATCTCGAGAAGGAGTTTGACTACAAATTCAGCGTCTATTTAGAGCCGGAAGTCCTCTCCATCGAGCACAATCCTTTAGACGTCGATTGACAGAGTACAAGAAAGACCCCACCCCGGGGTCTTTTTTAATGAAAATCAAAAGCTACAAAACACGAAATCCTCTTAACAAAATACAGCCATAGCCTTGGGTCCTTTTCTCAGTTGTATTTTTATAAAAATATTATATAATTATATCGCAGGTTCATGTTCACTCGTTGTCACTGTCAACCTAGATCTTTTTTAGAAAAGGAGAAAAAAATGAAATCTAGAACGAATCATTCCACGAAGCCCCATTTTCTCAGTCCGGACTACCAGCCGTCCACAGCTCAAAGCGTCCTCTTCATTGCCGGATACATGATGCTTTTCCTGCTTTTTCTCGTTTCCTTCACTTTTCCGTTCAGTACCACACCGACCCCCCAGACCGACTCCAGCTTCAGCGTTGAGCTGAACACGCAGTCCCCCTACATCCACCCCGCAAAGACAAAGAGACATAAGAAAACCACCGTCAAGCAGAATAAGCACACCAGTGAAACAGCAAGTTCCAAGAAAACTGCAAGCACCAAGAAAACCTCTGAGACGATCCTCAAAGTCGAGCCCGCACCTATCAGTGCAGAAGCTATTCATGCAGAAACCGACATCAAAGTCGTCCAGCCGGCTGAGCCTATCAACCAGGCTCCCAAGATTGATTACGACATCGAGAATTTTGTCATCCCCCAGGTCTTTGATCTGAAGAATTATATGATGCAATTCGTTGCGCAGAATCCTGACTACACTATCGAGTTTGACTCCCAGCATCATTTTATGCGCCTTCAGAGAGATTCCTCTCTTGAAAATCAGGCCGGAGTGCAGTCTATGATGATTTCGTTTCGTGACGATCTCGAAACGAACAATCCCAACCCTATCTCGATTTCCATCCGCGGCGTCTGCTCCAGTGAAAACCCCAGTCTGAAATACAGACGAGATTTTTACATGCCCACAGTTTGGGGCGAGCTGATCCGTATCGATGGTTGCGATGAATATTTCTATACCGCTCAGGCCGTCGTCTTAAAAGACGTTTTGGCCGCCATGGTTGAGCATCCGACCGGAGACGACATTACCGAAAGCGGCACCAGTCCGCTCTATTCCAGTCTTCGTTCTTCAAAATTTCAGGAATAATTAACCGCAGGGATCACAAATCCGTCGCGATTAATCCACTCCTTTTACATAGCGCGCCCCTCCCTGGGGCGCTTTTTCTGTTTTATATAAAAAATCATCATCACCCGCACCATTTTTCATCCAGCTTATGCTATAATAGAAACACAAAAGGTCGTTGGGAAATTAATGATATGCAAATCAAAAAGCATTTTTCGCATATTTTCATAACCATACTCTGCATGGTTTTTCTTGCTGGGTTCCTCTATTTTGGCATGCAGCCACAAACTGTTGAAGCAAACTCCAGCCTGATTCTTGAAGCCCCTACAATCAATCTCACCTCCCCGATTCGCGTCATCGAATTAAACGATGACTACACCTTGACTTCTCCAGATCGCATCACTGGACTCTACAAAGCCGCCACAAATAATACCTTCCTGATTGGCCACTCAACCACTATTTTTTCAAATCTCAAAAATCTAAAAATTGGCGACCGCCTCACACTTGATAATAAAAATTATGTGATAAAAACCTACAAAATCCAAAAGAAATCCGAGATTAGTATGTCAAAAGTCCTTGAGGCAAAGCTCACCCCAACTCTCACTCTCATGACCTGTCACGGCGATAAGATTTCGGGGCACGATTACGCTGAACGCATAATTATCACCGCGGAACTTGAAAACTAATCCCGCTAACATTTACGTCTAGTGGATAAAGATTAATTCAATTATTTTTCGCGTCGCTATAAGATAAGAACTATCCTATTAATATCCGCGCACCAAGCGAATCGCAAATCCACCACCCGCGGCCAGCCAAATATCCAGAAGCTCCGTCTTATCAATCACGCGTTTCTCAATTTCAATATCTAATGGATTCTCTCGATAATCCGCCGCCCCACCATCACGATAAATGTAAGCAGTATATTTAATGCCATCCTCCAAAAATTCCAAGTTCAAATTCACGCGCCTCGCAAACTCATTTGTTACTCCACCAATATACCAATCTGAAGAATCTCGGTCTTGTCTCGCCACCACAAAATATTCGCCAATCTTACCTAAAAGTGGAATCGTGGTCTGCCAATTCACCGGCACTTCTTTCAAAAATTCAAAAACCTTGGGATATTTATCATAAACCTCTGGCCTATCTGCCAGCATCTGCATACCAGAATAAAAAATCACATAGAACGCTAACTGTCTTGCAAGGGTCGTATATACACGTTTCGCCGGATTATTTAGGTCAAAAATGCCTGGGGTATAATCAAATGCTCCCGCCAACATCCTTGTGAAAGGTAAAATCGTTGCATGATTCAAACGAATTTTTCCGCCCTCATATTCCTGCCCCTTCGCCCCTTCGCGCGTCAAGATATTTGGATAGGTACGCTCGATTCCGGTACCCTTAATCGGCTCGTGAATATTCAACATAATCTGGTAGCGTGCCGCCATCTCGACAGTTTTTTGATAATGCAATACTCCAACTTGGGAATGATGGTATTCCTGCTTGCCTGCAATCATCATTTTTGATCCGGTATAACCAGTTTTTACATAATGAATACCATTACTCACCAGATACGAAAATGCACTTTCAAGTTGCCGTTCATAATTATCAATTTGCCCCACCGTCTCATGCTGCGCGATTAACTCCACATTGCTTACCCGGGCTTTTTCCGCCACTTGTTCCATCTCAAAATCCGCTACTGGATGCAAGAAATCCGTATATTTTCCATTCAAAGACCACTCACCACTCCAGCCGTTGTTCCACCCCTCGACCAAAAGTCCCGACACCCCGAGTTTCATACACCAATCAATATATTCTTTCGCATGCTCAGTTGTGGCACCATGTTTTTTACCCTCTGCCCAGGTCCACTCCCCCACATACATCGCCCACCAAATCCCCAAAAATTTCAGTGGTTTCACCCAAGAAAAATCTTCCTTGGCCGGCTCATTCAAACAAAGTAACATTCGGTTCACGGTCAACTCAATCGCCGAGTCTGCCACGTAAATTACGCGCCATGGAGAATTAAACGGTAAATCAACATAGGCTTTCACTCCATCAGACAGTGGCGTAATATCCGACTGCAAACGCTTGTCTTGGTTTAGCTTTAAAGTCATCGACCCGTAATTATAAAGTGCCGCCTCATGAATTGCCAAATATTTATTAGTATTTGTCTCAATCGTCAGTGGCGTATGTACAGCATCGCGCAGTTCATAAACTGGCCACTTTTCATAATTCAATTCATATTTTGTTGCCTGATAGGCAGGAATCCTCCAAGCCTGACCGTTTAGATCAACATTAAATTCAGTTAGCTCATCCTCAATAATAATTCGCTGAAAACTCGGCTGTGGTGGCACCTCATATCGAAAAGCCACACCGTCATTAAATACGCGAAATCGCAAAGAAAATAAGCGTTTTTTCTCACTTTCTTCTGCCACGTAAACCGCCATTTCGTTATAGTTGTTGCGTACTTCTTTTTGTTCACCAACGATCGTCTCGAAAACTTCATTACAGGTTTTTTTCTGTGTGCGCACAAGGTTCAAGTTGACTCCAAGCTCACTTTCGCCTCGAAGCAAAAATCCCAATTTCGACTCTCGCACCAAAATCGTGTTCTCTTTTTTCACTTCATAAAAAATCCGGCCGTCCCGCATCTTTATCGTGCAAATCACTTTCTTATTTGGTGATTCGATGTCAAACTGTCGCTTTGAGAATCGTTTTTTGAAGATTTTTATGTTAAAACTCATGCTTAAATTATACCGCATCTTCAACTTATGTTAAAATAAAACTAGTATTTTAAAGCAAAAAATCATGACACAAAATCAAGCAGCTTATTTTAAAAACCAAACAATATCTAATAGTTCTCGTCGCAGTAGCTTTCGCCAAAAATTACCACTTTTAAGCCTGTTTCTGGTCTTCATTTTTATCTCGCTCACTACCATCGCCCTCATTAAAACCTTACATCCTAAAAATAAACTTTATTCACTCACGGAAGAGGCTTGTTTAAATAACTTGGAACTGAAAAGTTTTGAAAAAACAAAAATTTGTGAACACCTCACAGGAAATATCCATTTCTCTGATTTCAAAATTATCGAACAAGTCGTTTACGGTGCCAAGGATGACAATTTTATTGTTAAATTGGAACTTCCAGTTACCGATTTTTATAGTGCACTCACCGATATTCCCGTAGAAAAAGTCACTGACTCCGATTTTCTAACACAAAATCAAATCTCCTTTATCGACGCAGACGCACTTTCTGCCGACAAAAAATTATTAAGTATCAGCGGAAATTACTATCTCGACGCCCCTACTGCCGGAGCTCGCTTCACTAAACTTAATTTTGAGACCAAAAATATTGATCAATTAGACACCCTAAAAGAAGCACTAAAAGCCATTCGACTCACCCCAAAAACCAATTTCACCTCCTTCGCTGAGACCGGCGTCACCGCCCTCACTCGACGCATTGCTTTGAAGCTCAATCAGATCGGAAATGGTGCTTATTTTGGAGAAGAAATTGCTGACTTTCTTAAAAATAAAACTTTTACTCATATTAGTAATGAGGTGAGTTTTAAGGATAATTGCCAGGGCGGTTATCAGTCCATGATTTTATGTGCTGACTGGCGCACTCTCGACACTATTACCGCCATTGGTACCGATATTATTGAATTAACAGGAAATCATAACAACGACACGGGTACCGAAAATAACCTCAAAACCATTGCCAAATACCGAGAGCTTGGCCTAAAAACCGTTGGTGGTGGAGAAAATCTAGCTGAAGCCAGAAAGCCGCTTGACGTAAATGACTCCGTTCGCCTGCTAGCCTACAACCAGTCAACCAGCAGTGTGGCTAACGGTCAACTTGCTACCGACACTACTCCAGGCGCAAATCCATATAGTGAAGAACAAGTCAAACTTGATCTTACAAAAGCCAAAAGCGAAAACAAATTTACCATAATCAATCTGCAATATTTTGAATGTTATGCATATCCGGATTCGCCTATCTCCTATCCAACCTGCGATAAACCAATCCCTAATCAGCAAGAATTCTTCAGACACTTAATCGATATTGGCGCCGACATCGTAGTCGGTACCTCCGCCCATCAGCCGCAAACCTACGAACTCTACCACGGCAAACCGATTTTCTATGGCCTTGGTAACCTCTTCTTCGATCAAATCTATTGGCCAGACACTAGGCGCAGTCTCATTCTTACCCATTATTTCGACGGGCAAAAATACCTACAAACTCGCATTAGTCCAACTGTCTATGATGAAACACTAAAAACCCGCTTGCTTAACACTGCCGAAACCCAAGATTTTCTCAACCGCCTCCTCCAAGCTTCACCAAAAGGGAATTAATATCGTAATCTAAAACCATAAAAGGAAAAACTATGCCACCAAACTATCCAAACCAAGGTCAATACCCAAACCAGGGTCAAAATCCAGCCCAAGGTCAAAATCCAAACCAATACCCACATCAATATCCAAATTCAAACCCGAGTCAAGCCAGAGTCACTCACGAGCTCACTCCAAACGAATTTGCCAAACATAGCATGCCAAAATTCGGAAAAATCTTCGCTATTATTCTCTTTACCACCGCCGGTGTTATTCTCCTCTCTTTTGGTATCGTTTATCTCATGAAATACCTCAACGAAAAGACTGCAAAAACTCCAGAAACTACAGCAGAATCCACGAAGCTTGTCTCAATCAATCTCCAACCAGCCATCGATCAATGGCTATCTACTCAGGTCAATAAGAAAAATAATAGTATTCTAGTTTATGATCTCAAAAATCAGGAAATTATTGGCCGCAACAATGATTTTACACAAAATAATAGCCAGGGCGTCGAAAATCTCTTCCTTGTCTATTTAGCGAATCTGCTTTTTAAACAGGAAACCTGGAAAAAAGAGGATCTAGTTAAAGTTGGCGAGGAATCTCTCACCAAAGAAACCTGTCTCACTCGTATTATTCAAGAGAACCATGCCGGCTGCAAAGAAGCTATCGTGTCCGAACTCGGCGCTGACCAACTAAAGCAATTCTTAAAAGATCAATCCTATGAAAATACCAACCTAACCGCCCATCTCTCCAACACTTCTGACCTCTTAAGTCTCGCCAAGCGTTTTTATAATCACCCAGATTTTTCTAACGACGTTTGGGAAGATATAAAATTAAAACTCGACCCAAAAGCTAATGTCATAGCCAGTGCCAATCCGCTTCTTTCAGGTTTCCAAAAACTCAAACCATACGGTATCTTTGGCGCCACCTCTGAAACCAGCTCCAATTATTCATACATCAACAATCTCTATTTTATCGAGACTACCGAAGAAAATCCTGCACGCCGCCGCACCATAGTCTTAATTTATCTCGCCACAGACACCGATGCAGCCTCTATTATTGACCTCGCCAAAGCTATTGAGAAGAGTCTGATATAAGATATCTTTCAATAACCTAATCACCAAAAAAACAAGATCAATAATAAAAAATAGCAAACAAGATCAACAGCAAAAAATAACTCACATAAAAATAAATCCCGTTTCCGCAGGATTTATTTTTATGCTTTTAGTTTACCTAATTACTTGGCGTCGTTCCAGCGCTTAATTGCGTCCTTAATCACTTCCTTTGCAGATTCAAGACCTTCAAAAGCTTTCACGGTAGTGGTACCAGGTTTTTTCAAATCCTTGTAGTGATTGAAGTGAAATTCAATTTGCTTAATCAACTGCTTTGGTAAGTCTTCAAGAGTCTGATATTTGTCACCATTATTGCGATCATCGGCAGGAACACAGATAATCTTGTCGTCAACCTCATCAGAGTCCACAAACTTCATTACACCAAGCACGCGAGCCTTAGTATAAATACCAGTAGTGAGTGGCTGATCGGTAATCATCAAAACATCGAGCTCGTCACCATCCTCATCAAGAGTCTGTGGAATAAAACCATAGTTACATGGCTTAGCAAAAGCGATTGGCTCCACACGGTCAAGCATAAAGCAAGCATTTTTGCGGTCCCATTCAATTTTGTGATTTGACCCAGTTGGAATCTCAATCACTACGTTAATTTCACCATCTTCATAGTTTCCTGGGTTCAAGATTTTATTAAAATCTGCCATTTTTTAAAACTCCTTTTTATATTTATGCTCATTATATCACGAACCCTGTCCGTCTCGCTCAATCTGTGGTAAAATAAAACGTATTATGTGATTCTCTAGGCTACAAGCCCACAATCACCACTTATCAAACTCTATTAACAACTTAAAAGAAAGGCATTTTATGCTCAGACAACCAAAGCAGCCAAAGAAAAAGCCAAAATACCAGTCAACCATCAAACGTACGCTTCATTATTTCCTCAAAGCAAACTGGAAATATAAATGGTACGCCATTGCGCTTTTAATCGTTACCCCAATCGTGATTTTTGTCCGCCAAATTCTCTCCCCACTCGTCATCGCTAACGTTATTGGTATTCTTTCGAGCGCCAGACCTGAAGATTTTATTAATAATGGCAATATTTTCCAGATCCCATTAGTCCAAAAAATCCTTACTCAAGGTATTTTTCTCTTCCTATGTCAACTAGTTGGCTCTGCCATTTTTGGCAACCTCCGCGTTTATCTCGTCTGGAAAATGGAACTTCTCACCATTAATGATCTCTCCATCCAGTGCTTCGACACCATCAATAATCAATCCATGCAATTCCACTCTGACCGCTTCTCTGGATCTCTCACTGCTCAAGTTGGTCGCTTCACTCGCGCCTACGAACGTCTGACCGATCAATTTATTTTTAACATCGTTCCACTAATTATCACCTTCTCCTCTATCTTCATTATTCTCATGAATCGCGCCCCGATGTTTGCCATTGGCCTTATGTTCTTCTCAACAGTTTTCGCCATTGTCTCTTCTCGAAGTTTCAAGAAAATTGGCAAATGTAATGAAAGGGAAGCCGCTGCCCAAACTCGTCAGACTGGCCAACTTACCGATTCTATTACCAATATCCTCTCTGTAAAATCCTATGCACAAGAAAATTTTGAACGTGCAAGATATACCAAATATCAAGGCGAGACCCTCGCAGCCGGTGAAGCCTCCATGCGCGCCACCATTCAGCGCGATGTACTTTTTGACTCCATCTTCCTGCTAATTGATGTACTTATGATCGGCTTTATTGTGATTGGCGCACCAGTTTTCGCCCTACCAGTCGCCACTGTTATCCTAATTTTCCAATACTCACAGACTATCTTAGTAAACCTCTGGGATGTTAGTAGTATTTTCAAAAACTTTACCCGTGTCTTTGGCGACGCTCATGAGATGACCGTGATTCTAGACACCGTCGATACTGTTGTCGATGAGAAGGGCGCCAAGAAGCTGATCGTAGATAAAGGCTCCATTCATTTCGATCACATCAACTTCAGACATGCGGACGCCAAAGAGGATATTTTTAACGATTTCGATCTCAAAATCAAACCAGGCGAACGTGTCGGGCTGGCTGGTCTTTCCGGTTCTGGTAAAACCACCCTCACCAAACTCCTCTTACGCTTTGCCGATGTTGATGCCGGCGCCATCAAGATCGATGACCAAAATATCAGAAAAGTTACTCAACACAGTCTCAGAAAGAATATTGCCTATGTCCCTCAGGAGGCCTCGCTCTTCCATCGCACTATTGCTGAAAATATTGCTTATGCTAAACCAGATGCCACGATGGAAGAAATTAAGCATACTGCAAAACTTGCCAACGCCGCTGAATTCATTGAAAAGCTCCCAAATGGTTATGAAACCATGGTTGGTGAACGTGGCATTAAGCTTTCTGGTGGCCAGCGCCAACGCATCGCTATTGCAAGAGCTATCTTAAAAGATGCTCCAATCTTAGTCCTTGATGAGGCCACTTCCGCTCTCGATTCTGAATCTGAATCTCTTATCCAAGAAGCACTTCTTCGTTTGATGCATGGCCGCACCTCCATCGTGGTGGCACACCGTCTCTCCACCATCTCTAGTCTTGACCGTATCGTGGTGTTAGACAATGGCAAGATCATTGAGCAAGGCTCTCATAATGAACTGCTTAAGCTAAAAGATGGACAGTATAAGAAATTGTGGAATCGTCAGTCGGGTGCTTTTATTGAAGAACCAAAATCTGCTGTAAAATAGAATTATGGATGATTTCAATATAAAGAGACAACCTCTCGCCGAGCGCATGCGCCCATCAAACCTAGAAGAAGTGATCGGGCAAAATAACATCGTTGGCGATGGTAAAATTCTCACTGAAATCGTTAAGAAAAAAGAACCAGTCAATCTCATTTTTTGGGGTCCTCCAGGGACTGGCAAAACAACCTTAGCTCGTATCCTTGCAAAAGAACTCGACGCTGATTTTATCGAACTATCTGCCGTCACCGCCCATAAAAGCGACGTCGAAGCTGTGGTTGAGCGTGCCAGGCAAAACTGGAATCTTAAAATCCGCACTCTACTCTTTGTGGATGAGATTCATCGATTTAATAAGGCTCAGCAGGATGCCTTCTTGCCTCATGTTGAATCTGGCCTCATTACTCTCATCGGTGCCACCACGGAGAATCCTAGCTTCGAGGTAATCCCGGCCCTCATTTCAAGATCTCGTGTTGTTGTCCTAAAATCCCTAGATAAAGCTGCAATTTTAAAAATTCTCCATCGCGCAGTGGAATCCGAAAAAGCTGAGGCTAGGATCTCCAAAGAAGCCATCGAACTGATCGCTGACCTATCAAATGGCGACGCACGCTCCGCTCTAGGCGACCTTGAAATTTCCTTATCTCTCGGTAAAAAAATTACCCCAGAACTTGTCCTTGAGGCAGTTGGCAAAAAGATTATTAATTACGACAAGGATGGCGACTATCATTACGACACTATCTCTGCCTTTATTAAATCCATGCGCGGCAGCGACGTGGATGCCACGCTATATTATCTTGCTCGAATGATAGAGGGTGGGGAAGATCCTAAATTTATCGCTCGCCGCATGGTGATTTTTGCCTCTGAAGACATTGGACTCGCCGGCAACGGCGCCCTTGGACTTGCCGTCTCTGCCTTCCAAGCCGTTGAGCGTATTGGCATGCCAGAAAGTGGGATTATCCTATCTCACATTGCCGTGGCTCTTGCTAAGTCAAAGAAAGACAGAAGTAGTTATGACGCCTGGAATCGCGCCAAAGAATTAGCCACAAAAACTCGCAACCTCCCAATTCCGCTTGGCATCCGCAATGCGCCAACCAAACTTATGGAAGACCTCGGCTACGCCAAGGGCTATAAATGGGAAGCGGGTTTTCATCATGACGTCAGCTATCTTCCAGATGAGATAAAAGATCAAAAACTTTATTTTCCAAATAACCCTTTATCCCCAAATAATCATTCTAGCCAAGAATCTCACTAACTTTTTTCCTTAAAACCGGCACCACGTCTTTAAGAAACCAGGGATTCTTCGCCTGCCAACGAAAATTCAATGGGCTTGGATGCACAATTGGAAAATATTTTGGTAGATATTCCTGAAAACACCTCACAGTTTCCGTTAAATTTTCTTTTTTCGTATCCTTCAAATAATATTTAATCGCGTATTCACCAATCAAAATTATTAATTTCACATTTGGCATCAAGGCTAGTAGTTTTTCATGGTACTCTTCAGCGATAAATTTACGTGGTGGCAAATCTCCAGTCTTACCTTTTCCGGGAAAATAAAAATCCATCGGCATAATTGCAATCTTTTTTGAATAAAAAGTCGCCTCATCCACCCCCATCCAGTCGCGCAATTTCTCACCAGATTTATCCATGAACGGAATGCCATTTTCTTCTACCTTCGCTCCTGGAGCCTGTCCAATAATCAAAATCTGCGCTGCCGTATCTACTTGATAAATCGGCATTACCCCGCGTTTTGTATATTCACTATTTCGCTTGTCAGAAACTAGTGCCTCCTTGATTCTTGCAAAATTACTACAATTTTCAACCATACTATCACTATTACTACTATTACATTTACTATTGCTATTTGTAACGTTATTCATATTTTACCTCACCCTTATTTTACTCCCCCTAGCTTTTTTAGGGAAATTTGATACTATGAAGATATTAAATAAGGAGTCTTATGGGAATAGGTATTTTTGTATTAGTATTATTTTTTCTTATGGTTGTCATTCCAGGTGTTCGCATTATTAATCAATACGAGCGCGGCGTCGTTCAGCGCCTTGGTCGCTTCCGCAAAATCCTCGATCCTGGACTTCATGTCATTATTCCATACATCGACACCATGCGAAATGTTGACGTTCGCACCACACCGATGGACGTTCCAAAACAAGAAGTGATCACCAAAGACAACGTCACCGTTAATGTCGATGCCGTGGTTTATTTCCGCGTAATTGACGCTAAAAAAGCTGTTTTTGAAACCACCAACTATGCCTATGCTACTTCCACTTTTGCTCAAACTGCATTGCGTGATGTCACCGGTAACTTCGACCTCGATGAACTACTTTCAAAACGTAATGAAATTTCTAGACAAATCAAGGAGATCGTCGACGCGCAAACCGACAAATGGGGAATCGATATCGAAAGTGTTAAGCTACAAAACATCGAACTCCCTTCTGACATGAAACGTGCCATGGCCAAACAAGCTGAAGCTGAACGCGAACGCCGCGCTGCCATTATCTCCGCCGAAGGTGAAAAAGCTTCTGCCGCCGCTGTCGCCGAAGCCGCCGAGCTGCTCGCCAAGACTCCTGGTGGTCTCAACATCCGCACCCTACAAACCCTCGAGAAAATTAGTACTGATCCATCCCAAAAAACCGTCATTCTTCTCCCAACCGACCTCGCCGGTGGCCTCAAGAATCTAATCAAATAGTTTTATCTATAAAGAGAAATTAAATGAGCGAACAACCAAAAGCTAAAAGACAACAAGATTTAACAAAACAAGTTAGTCAATATAAGCTAGCTTGCATTCCAGTATTAATTCTAGTTTTTCTGGCTATATTCATAATTCAAGGGATTATCAAACTAGTAAATACATCAATTGAAGAACATCGAATTTATGCCATAAATATTCCAGAAGAGCATGTTTTTAATTGTAATGCGACTTGGGATGAGAGTTACAACTCCATCAAATGCCCTAAACAGAAGATTGATGGTACCTATTCAAAATACGATAAGACCGAATTACGAGTTGGATATTCAGATATAAATACTAAAGATAACCATTTTGCGAAAGAAATATCAGACTACACTATTGATCCATCGCTCTATGTTACAGAAAGCTATGACGAAGAAAAAGTAAAAAATACTAATCTCGAAACATCTATCACCTTTTCTCTCTACAACACCTATTTAAGTCGGACTATGGTCGAGAAAACCGTTCATATTCGCTATAAACTCACCGAGGAGGACCTCAAACTTATTAGTGACAGAAATACCGAATGGAAGAAGCAAGAAACAGAACGCAAAGCTCTCCAAGAAAAAATTGAAGCAGAGAAAAAAGCCGAAGCTGAAAGAAAAGCCGCCGAAGAAGCTAGGGAACGCGCTGCCGAAGAAGCTAAAGAACGCGCTGCAAAAGTAGCAAAAGAACGTGCCGCGGCGGAAGAAAGAAGGCGCGCTAACCAGCAGCAAACACCAAAATACACTCAAACTCCAGCGTACTCCGGTGGATCAAGCACACCAAATCGCTCTGATAGCTACTCACCTAGCACCGGCACTAATACTATTGTTAGTGGATATTGCAACGACGGCACCTATGTTACAGGAAACCCGTCCGCTAGAGGCAAAGCCAATCCTTGTTACGGACATAAAGGCTGGCGAGACTATTAGGTTTACCTTGCTTTATAAATCCTTAAATTCACATCAATTAAAGAACAGTTTTTTATGCAAAACTCCATCATCGAAAATATTCTAAATAAAATCTCTCAAAAATACCCTAAAATAGACACAATCTTACTATTCGGTTCTGCCTTAAATTCAGATTGGACCGAAGAATCTGACATTGACCTCTATTTTATCGACAATAATATAAATGATGGTCGGATTGATCTAGAAATCGATAGTGTAAAAGTTGAAATTCAAACAGATCATTTTAACGAACTAAAAACCTACATAGAAGACGAGTCTGGAAAACTTCTAAATCGTAATGTTTCAACCATGCTCGCAAATTCAGAAATTCTCAAAACCGAGTCTAAAGAACAAATAGAAAGTCTCATTACTCTTGCTAAAAAAACGCTCAAAACGCCAGTAGACTACACCGCAGAAGACGTCAAAATGTGGAAATACTCCGTTAATGATTATCTAGAAAAATCTATCAAAGATGTAGAGTGTGGCAATATTGTAGCATTCTATTTCGATGCACATTTTGTAATCCAAAATGCAACCGAATTAATTCTTGCAACCAATAATCACTATTTCCCACAACCAAAAAATCTCACTCATATTCTAGAAATAATCTCACCAGAATTTCTCAAAAATATTGAAGAATACGAACTTGCGACTAGTCTAAACGATAAACTACTTTCTCTTCAAAAAATTGCAAAGCTCTGCAATCTTAAATAAATAGATAGAAAAATAGATTCTTATCAAAAATACAAAGAACTTTCATTTCTAGAGTGCTTTTTCATTTACAAAACAATCTTGAATTCTGCGTATTTGTCAGCGAAAGCATCCTGAATTTTTTTGTTGGTTTTTTCGAGATAATTTTTAACTAGATAATATCCGAGTGAATACCCAGACCAGCGTGGTAGCTCATCATTGCCATTAAAGAAAATCTCATTGTAGTTATATTCATTAGAATCTAATTTATTTTGGATTAGGTTTAGAATCTTTTTGTTCTCATCATCGGAGCATTCGAGGACAGTTTTAATAAACAAAGATTTTTTAGATTTATTTTTTTACAAAATCGGCTTCGAGCATACAAGCCAGCCCTTCGAAAATCAAGCCATCGAAGAGAGAGTTCCCCCATTCGTCATTTTTACCCCAACGAGCCGCATGGCAAAATTCGTGGACCAACGTTTCTGAAATCAGATTTCTGGTTGCTTTATTATCATCAATATTAATACGAATAAAATCAGCAGAAAATGTATACCCACCAGCACCATTTTCAGGTATAATCATCGGAACTCGGTTAGTAACTAAGACATCGATATCCCAGTCTATCTTTAATTTTGGAAAAGCATATTCTTCGGCAGCTTTAACGGCATCCATAATCATTTCTCTCTTATCTGAGAGATTACCATTAGCTTCTGTGAGTAATATATTTACCTTATTCATGTAGTAATTATATAGTATCGAAACAAATTTTGGCGAATCCAGAAAAATGGTGGATTTGGACGCAAAACCACTCTCGAACCTTTTTTAGAGCGTGAAAAATACCCATAAACTTTGATTTTTCACGCTTATTTTGATACAATATAACTATGAACCAGATTATTAAATCCAGAATTGAAAAATTATCTAAAACATATCGCGAGCTCACAAAAAGCAATCGGAACGCGATTAAAGAGATTTCTGCTGCCGAACTTCCAGAAATGGTTTACAACTCAAACGCCATCGAAAACTCAACTCTTACACTTGAGGATACTGAGGATATTCTTATCCATAACATGATTCGCACGGACCACGAAATCCGCGAAATTTACGAGGCGAAAAATCTTGCTAAGGCTATTGAGTATCTAGATAATAACCCAGACGAGCCATTTACGGCCGAACTTATTCTAAAACTTCATAAAATCCTGCTTACAGATATTAACGACGATGCAGCTGGCCGTTTTCGTTCTGGTGATGAATGGGTGCGCGTTGGCACGCATATTGGTGCTAATCCAGATTTCGTGAATGAGCTGATTTATGATCTCGTAAAAGACTATAATAACAACAAAGAAAGCTACTTTATCGAGAAAATAGCGCATTTTCATGCAGAATTTGAAAACATCCACCCGTTCATAGACGGCAATGGTCGTATTGGGCGCTTGCTTCTGAATCGCCAGCTAAAAATGGAAGGTCTACCACCAATAATTATCGCAAACAAAACCAAGACCACCGAATACTATCCTTTGCTCGCAAAATACGAAAAGAACGGAACAGTAGATGACTTCGTTGATCTAATAGCTGGTCTGGTTATAGAATCACTCTATCGTCGCATCGCAAAGTTGACCGCAAAGAAAATCATTCCTCTCACAGATTGGGCAAAAGCTCGCGAGCTTAACATTCAGGCTGTTTCGAACAAAGCACTTAGAGGCACCATTCCAGCTTTTCGTATTAATGATCATTGGATGATTGATGCAGCGTTTGAGGAAGCGGAATAATTTACTATTATACGTAAAGAAAGCAAGATAAAAAAAGACTCGTCGGTCTTCTACTATCGAACCTACGAGTTCTTAGAAATTTACTCGAATTAACACCGAAAGAACCGCTCGCTAAGCTTCTTTTGGACGCAAAGCGACTTATATGGCTGGGGATGAGGGATTCGAACCCCCGAATGGTGGGACCAGAACCCACTGCCTTACCACTTGGCGAATCCCCATTCTTTGGTACCTCTATCATATCATATTTTTCAAAAAATGCACCCTTATTTTTAAAAATCCCTTTACAAAAACAAAAATCCTCGCTATACTGCTATTGACAGTCTGGTATCAGACTATTTTTTATGGAAGGAGCAAATGGCAAATATCACTCGCATCAAAGCTGGCGATTCCAAGGGTAAAACCGAAGAACAGAATCAGCCAACCAAGATTCATCAAGAGACAAAAACCGCTATTTCAAAGCAGCCAGCCAAAAAACTTACCAAGTTAGAAAAGGCGCAGCAGAAATACGAAAAAAAGCAACTTAAAAAGCAGCAAAAATTAGCCAAAAAAGCTAGCAAGAAGCCTCTACCAAAGGTTCTCTGTATTCTCACTGCTCCATTCCGCAAAATCGGTAGTTACATCCATGCCTCCTGGCAAGAACTTCGCCAAGTTCGCTGGCCAAACCGCAAAATGACCTGGAAACTTGTTTCCGCCGTCATTATTTACACAGTCCTCTTCAGCGTAGTTATCATGCTACTTGACGCAGGTTTCACTTTATTATTTAATAATCTATTGAAATAGGGAAATAGGAGAAAATTATGGCAGTAAACCGTTACGACGACACACTCGCATGGTACACTATCAGCACTTATAGCGGCTATGAAGACAAAGTCGCCGAATCAATCAAACAGCGTCTTGATCGTCCTGAGTTCCAGGATAAAATTCTTGATGCCATCGTACCAAAGGAAAAGCAAATCGAGATCAAGAACGGCAAGCGTAAAATTGTTGACCGCAAAATCTTCCAGGGTTACGTCCTTGTTCAGATGCGTCTCTCCGATGAAACTTGGTACATCATTAGAAACACTCCAGGCGTCACCGGCTTTGTTGGCACAGGCACTCAACCAACCCCAGTTTCCGAAAAAGAAATCGCCAAAATCAAGAAGCGTATGGGTGTCGAAGATCCAAAATACTCCGTCAACTATGCACTCAATGAAGTTGTCTCCATCACTGACGGTCCTTTCAAGGGCTTTGAAGGTACGATCGCTGAAATCGATTCCACTAAAGGCAAGCTCAAAGTCATGGTCTCCATGTTTGGCCGCGAAACGCCAGTCGAGCTCGACGCTCTTCAGGTTAAAAAGATTAGCTAAAAAGCCAATACCAACAATCTATTACACCATAAAATAACGAGTCTTAGCGCCTCGTTATTTTTGGATTCAACTTCCAGCTTGAAATTCCATACGCTTTTCACCACCAACACTTATTCTCGCTTATGCTATAATAAAAGTGTAAAAGTCCATCAAATAAACGGAGACAATAATGGAACCACCAATTCAAGTCAATTCTGAGATTGGGCGCCTTAAAACCGTTCTTTTGCATCGTCCAGGTGCAGAGCTCGAGGCCCTCACTCCAGATTACATGGCACGCATGTTATTCGATGATGTGCCTTATTTAAAGGTCGCTCAACAAGAACATGACGCTTTTGCTAATGTTTTACGTGAGAACGGCGTTGAGGTACTTTACCTCGACAAGCTAGCCGCTGAAGCCCTTGCGATTCAAGAAGTTCGTGAAAAATTCATCATGGAAATGGTACGCGCTTCAAAACAGGAAGATTCCTATTCAACCTACGCCATCGTCAACTATCTCCAGAGCCTTGAACCACTCCAGATGGTTCGTAAGGTCATGGCAGGTATCAAAAAGAGCGACGTAGAAGTTATGGAGCCAGCCAACAAGCAGCTTCATCACTTCATGATTGACGACTATCCATTCTATCTCGACCCAATGCCAAACCTCTACTTCACTAGGGACCCGGCAGCCTCAATCGGCAATGGTCTTACCATCAACAAGATGCACTGGCCAGCTCGCCGACGTGAATCCCTATTCATGGAATACATCATCAAATACCATCCACGTTTCATGAAATACAATATTCCAGTTTGGTACGATCGCAACAACCGCTTCTCGGTTGAAGGTGGTGATGAGTTAGTACTAAGTAAAGACACCTTAGCCATTGGTATTTCCGAGCGTACCGAAGTTGAAGCCATCGAACGTATTGCCTCAAAATTATTCCATGGTTCAAACTTTACTCGCGTTATGGCACTAAAAATCCCAAATAAGCGTGCCTTTATGCATCTTGATACAGTTTTCACCATGATTGACCACGACAAGTTCTCGGTTCACCCAGAAATCCTCACTGGTGAGGGCGAACTCGATATCTATCTACTTAAAAAAGCTAATACTCATGTTGGATATGAGATCAAACACCGTCGCAGCCTAAAGGAAACCCTCCAGGAAGTTCTCGGCTTACACGAAATTCAGCTAATTCAGTGTGGCAACGGTGATCCAATCGCCGCCGCCAGGGAACAATGGAATGACGGTTCAAATACTCTCGCCATTGCGCCAGGTGTCGTAATCACTTACGATCGTAACTATGTCACCAATGAAGCTCTTCGCAAAGCCGGCCTCAAGGTTATCGAAATTTCTGGTGCCGAGCTCGGACGCGGACGCGGCGGTCCACGTTGTATGTCAATGCCAATTTTTAGAGAGGAGATCTAATGTTAAATCTTAAAGGACGTTCGTTCCTAACCTTAAAGGACTTCACCCCACGCGAAGTTCAAACCATGCTTGAAACCGCCAAGCAACTTAAAAACAATAAACTCACTGGTGTACCTAATCGTAATCACGAAGGCAAAACTATTGCGCTTCTTTTCGAGAAAAACTCAACCAGAACCCGCTGTGCTTTCGTCACTGGCGCCCGCGATCTCGGTATGCACGCTGAATTCCTCGGTAAAGACGACATTCAGCTCGGCAAAAAAGAATCAGTCCGTGACACCGCCCTCGTGCTTGGACGCATGTTTGACGGCATCGAATTCCGCGGTTTCGCTCACGAAACCGTTGAGGAACTCGCAAAATATGCAGGTGTACCAGTCTGGAATGGTCTCACAGACAAATTCCACCCAACCCAGGGTCTTGCCGATATGCTCACCATCAAAGAACATGTTGGCAGCCTCCGCGGCACTTATCTTGCCTATGTTGGTGATGGTCGCAATAACGTAGCAAACACTTTAATGATTGCCTCCAGTCTTCTCGGTCTACATTTTTCAATTGGCACACCAAAAGAACTCTTCCCAGATCCAGAACTCGTTGAAGAGTGTCGTGCTCTTGCAAAACAATATCAGACTGGTGCCACTATCCGCGTACTCGAAAATCCATACGAAGCTGTCGCTGATGCTGATGCTATCTACACCGACGTTTGGGTTTCCATGGGTGAGGAAGATAAGTTTGAAGAACGCATTAATCTTTTGAAGGCCTACCAAGTCAACCGTGACCTTATGTTAGCTACTCGCAAGAATAACACCATCTTCCTTCACTGTCTCCCAGCCTTCCACGACAAAAACACCAAGATCGGTAAAGAAATTCTTGAAAAATACAATCTTGATGCCATGGAAGTTACCGACGAGGTCTTCTACAGTAAAAATAGCGTGGTCTTTGATCAAGCCGAGAACCGTGTTTACACTATCGAAGCTGTCATGGACTTGACTCTATAATCTAGGGAGCCTTCAGTAAAATAAATCCCGTAACTGGGATTTATTTTATATGCTATACTTAAACCATAAGTACTATTAATAATTTAATTAGTTCTATAGAAGGGAACAATATGGTCGACAAACCAACCGCCGAAGACACAAAGGCTCCGGCAGACAAACCAAAAAATGCAAAACGCAATCGCAAGCATATAAAAATGCTTTCCGCCTTTGCAGTTTTGTTCGGCATCATTGCAATGATGGCCTGTTTAACTTGGGTTATTCCATCTGGAAAATACAATTTAGTTTCCGATCCAAATAATCCATCCGAAACCATCCGTGAGGCTGGCACATATCAAGAAATACCAAAAATCGAAACCGTCCTGAACGACGAGACCGGTGAAACTAGCACCATCGACCACCGTCAAGGTCTTTGGGATATTTTCATGGCCCCAATCAAGGGTATGTCCGACCGTCTTGACGTCATCGTCTTCGTTCTCATCCTTGGTGGCTTCCTTGGCGTCGTCATGAAGACCGGCGCACTCGATGCCGCTCTTGGTGGATTGCTGAAGAAGATGAATGGCAAGGAAAAATGGCTTATCCCAATCCTGATGACTCTCTTTGCTATCGGTGGTACCACTTATGGTATGCAGGAGGAAGCCGTTGCTTTCTATGCATTAATCGTTCCGGTGATGATTGCCGCAGGTTACAACGCCATGACCGCCGTCCTCATCATCGTCCTCGGTGGTGGGGTCGGTGTCTTAGCTTCAACCGTCAACCCATTCTCAACCGGTATTGCCGCCCGCACTGCCAACGTTCAGCTTGGTAGCATCCTCTGGATTCAAGCGCTTGTGCTCATTGCAATGCTTATCATCGCTATCATCTTTACCATGCGCTATGCTGCAAAAGTCAAAGCCGGCAAATACAAAGAAGATTCTTCTCTTGCCTCAACCTTCAAGGCTCTCGACCTCGAAGCAGTTCCTGAATACACCAAAAAACGCAAAGCCATCATGGGAGTCTTTGCTCTTACCTTCATCATCATGATCATCTCCCTCATCCCATGGACCAATTTTCATATCACAATCTTTGAAGACTTCCATACCTGGTTAGCTAGCATTCCACTCTTTAGCGCCATCATTGGTGCCGAACATAATGTCGCTCTTGGTTCCTGGTATTTCAATGAGATTTCCGCTCTCTTCCTAATTTCGGCCCTCATCATTGCCTTCATCTACCGCAAAGATTTTCATGGTAAAAATTCATCCATCACTGACATCTTCATCGATGGTGCAGAACAACTTCTCAGTGTCGCAGTCATTATCGCCGTCGCTGCTGCCGTCTCTATCATCATGCGCAATGGTGGTATTGAAGATACTATTATCCACTGGGGTGAAACTGGACTTAAAAACTCCAACGGTGGTGTAGTTGGTATCCTTGCTTACCTCTTCTACTTACCACTTTCCTTCATTATCCCAAGCTCCTCTGGACTTGCTGCAGCCTCAATGCCAATCATCGCCCCTGTTGCCGACCTCGTCGGATCCACCAAGGAAACCATGGTAGTCGCCTTTGCCACTGCTAATGGTCTTCTTAACATGATTGCCCCAACCATCGCGTCCTTAATGGCTGGACTCACCCTTGCAGGTGTCTCCTACAAAACCTGGGTCAAACGTGTTCTTCCAGTCATGTTTATCTTTGTAGTTATCAGCCTTGTCGCCGTCTTCGTCATGGGAGTCATCTAATATGGCAAAAATCGTAGTTGCATTAGGTGGTAATGCCTTATCAAGAGATGGTAAGGCAACAGCCGCTGATCAGCTCGCCGTCGCTAATGAGACGGCGGCGGAGCTGGTCAAATTAATTGCTGCCGGCCACACTCTTGCCATCGTGCACGGTAATGGTCCACAAATTGGTAACATTATTCTTCATGAAGAAGCCATCAATACCGAAAAGACTCCAACCATGCCTGTAGATGTAGCTGGCGCCATGAGTCAAGGACAAATCGGCTACTGGCTTCAAAATGCTTTAAGGAACCAGCTTGAACAGACTGGCATTAAAAAACCGATCGCTTCAATCATCACTCAGGTGCTTGTTTCTAAAGACGACCCTGCCTTCAAGAATCCAAGCAAACCAATTGGGCCATTTTACACTGAAGAAGAAGCTAAAAGAATCGCCAAAGCCCGCGGCGTTACCGTAAAAGAAGATGCTGGTCGTGGTTGGCGCAAAGTCGTACCATCCCCAATGCCACTTTCAATTATCGAATCCGACTTAATCAAAATCGCCATCGGTAACGGTGCCATTGTGGTCGCCAGTGGCGGTGGTGGTATTCCAGTTTATTATGACGAACATGGTCGTCTCACCGGCCTTGAAGCCGTTATCGACAAAGATTTTGCCGCCGAAAAGCTCGCTGAAACCATTGATGCCGACATGCTCTTAATTCTCACCGCCGTCGACACCGTCAAGATAAACTTCAGACAACCAAACGAACAAGCCATCGATCAAATCACTGTTGGAGACGCCTTTAAGCTTATCGCCCAAGGTCAATTCGCCGCCGGCAGCATGCTACCTAAGGTTGAAGCTGGAATTAATTTCGTAGCTGGCGCCAACAAACGCACCTGCATCATCACCACGCCGGAAAAAGCTTCTCAAGCGGTTGAAGGTAAGGCTGGCACCAGAATTATTGCCGGATAGTTAGCAATAATATTCATCACAAAAAAATAAAACGTAAAGACAAGCAGAGCCATATCTAGCATTACTAGAATCGGACACTTATCTTTACTTTTCTCTATAAATCTAGTATAATAAGCCCGTTACGCGCTCTAATTAGGAGTAAAAAATATTATGGCAAAAAAAGTAATTGGTAACTTGAAGTTACGCATCCCTGGTGGCAAAGCCACTGCAGGACCTCCAGTTGGTTCAACTCTTGGTCAGTGGGGTCTCAATATGATGGATTTCATTAATCCATTCAACGAGAAAACCAAAGATTTTAACGGCAAAAGCGTTATTGTCCACTTACAGGTTTTCGAAGATCGCACTTTCGCTTGGACCTGCCTCGGACAGCCTGTCGACGATTTGATTCGTGAAGAACTCAAAATCCAGAAAGGCTCTGGTCGTCCAAACACCGAGAAAGTCGGTAAAATCACCCGCGAACAGCTCGAAAAAATCGCAAACATCAAGATGAAACAGCTTAACGCTATCGATCTTGAAGGTGCAGTTAAAGTTGTTGCAGGTACCGCCCGTTCAATGGGTATCGAAATCGCTGAATAATTTATTTATTCAAAATATTAACTAGTTGGGAGGGTTAGACGAAAGTCTAACCCGTTACCACCACAGAAAGGAAATCATCATGACTGAAGATAAAGGTCAGAACAACGAAGAAGTTGTCGCTATCGAAACTGTAGAAGTTTCTGAAAAATTTGCCAAAGCTGGTAAAAAGTCCAAAAAGCACGTTGAGGAAGTTAAGGCTGAAGAAGAGCGCAAAGCTCGTGCTGCCGAAAACAAACTCGCAGAGCTTGAGGTTAAACCAAAAGGTGAAAGGCCAGTCACTCGTCCAGTCTTAGAGCGCCGTGGTAAGAAATACCAAGCCGCCTACACAGATATCGATCACACTAAGCTATACAGCCTCGCCGAAGCTATCGCGCTTGCTGTCAAGACCAACCCAGCCAAGTTTGCAGCCACACTTGAAATCCACGCCCGTCTCGGTGTCGACCCAAGACAAGCTGATCAAAACATTCGTACTACTCTCGTTCTCCCTCACGGTAACGGTAAAGAAGTACGTGTTGCAGTTTTCGCTCCTGAAGATGAGTGTAAAAAAGCAAAAGCCGCTGGCGCAGACATCGCTGAAGATGCAGAGTTCATCAAACAACTCGAAAAGGGAACCATCAACTTTGATATTCTCATTTCCACTCCAGCCTACATGCCAAAACTTGGTAAATTCGCCCGTCTCTTAGGTCCTAAAGGCCTCATGCCAAATCCAAAAGCTGGCACCGTGACTAACGACATCGAGAAAGCCGTCAAAGAATCCAAAGCCGGTAAAGTTGAATACCGTGTCGACAAACAAGCTATCGTCCACATTGGTGTCGGTAAGACCAACTTCACTGAAGCACAGCTCCTTGAGAATGCTACCGCCTTCCTTGAATCTCTTAAATCAATGAAGCCAGCTTCTCTCAAAGGTCAATACATTAAGAGTATCTTCATTTCTACAACCATGGGTCCATCCATCGCTGTTGAAAATATCTACAACTAATTAGACCAATAAAAAATATACCGCCAAAACCGGTATATTTTTTTATTTCCAAAAAATCACTAGCATTTTATTTTTTATATGATACTATGGTTTTAACGAGTTATATTTTAATATCCCGTAATTGCTAAATTTTTAATTATTTAAAATGACAAAATTAAATACAAAACTTAAAAATTTTTCAATTCGACTAGCTCTTCTACTAGCCCCAATCCTTAGCTATGCCGTATTCTTTCTTGGCGCCCATACCCATAATGCCTATACTGCCACTGCGTCCATTGCCATCAGTGGCAACGCCAATATTGTCTACAACCATCCAGTGCCTACAGGCACTAATTTTTTTAAGAGCCTAAATATTAGCGTCAAAACCGATAGCCCGACTGGCTATAACCTCTATCTCTCTAGTGATAAAGAAGAAACCGGACTTGTCAGCCTCGACGCTTCCAATCCATATCGTATCGAGTCAGTTAGTGGATATAATAACTCCATCGAAACTGATATGGAAAATTCTTATGGTTATAATACCGAAAAAATCGACAACAAGCTCTACCATGCCATTCCAGGTCTTAATAGTCCTGTTAATATTCGTGCCGTTGAAGAGGAAATTGAAGAAGATTTTAATTTTAATCTCGGTTTCCGTCTGAATGATAAAATCCCAGCCGGCCAATATCAACGCAAGCTAGTTTTTACCATGATGGTCCTAGATCAGGCAAGGTCAACCATTGTCTCCGGCAGAGAATTCAATGCCGCCCTCAAGAAATCCCTTACCGTCACCGATCCTAGCTATTTTGCCGATCTTACCAAAACCACTCCAGCCGTCAATGAGCACTGGCCAGAACTCGCCATCGACATCGGTCGCAAGAAATGTAGTAACGAAATCACTGAAGCTCGTACCGTCAAAATCTCTACTCCAGATTCCGATACTCCAATCTATCTCGGAAGCTACAGTCAAGGGGAGGAAGAATGGAATAAGGTTTGTATCTGGACTCGTGCTACTGAAATTAACTTTAATGAAGACCTCTCCTATATGTTCGCCGGCCTGGGCGGCGCAAGTTACACTTTAAGATTCGTACCACAGGATGGCATAACCGATTCAATGCTTAAGTTCGATAAGGTTAAAAATCTTGCTCATTTCCTCCATAACACTGAAGCATATCATAGAAATAGGATTGACGTCACAAACTTTCTCTATAATCTAAGAGATAATGACGTTGAAAATATTGAGTCAATTTTTGAAGACTCCGATGTCACAAGTGTGGGGGATATGTCCTTCGCAAAGCATGCAAAACATATTGCACGCGCCTTCAAAAATACCCCATATCTCACTGATGCAAACGTTTCAAATTGGGAAATCTCCGATGCCACCGACCTCACCTCAGTCTTTGAAAATACTGGAATTTCGAACATCGACCTTTCCAATTCCGACTTCAAGAACGCCACGCTCGCCACAAATATGTTTAAAAATGCTCAGGCCTCGTATATCTATCTTAATAAGGCAAAGTTCGATAAAGTCACCAATGCCGCCCATATGTTCGACGGCGTAAATCAAATCTCGTCTCTAGATCTTGCTCATACCAACTTTCGTGAAGTTACAGATATTACCTCTATGTTTAATAATTGTACCGCCTCAGTTTTTGACCTAAAAAATAGCAAATTTGAAAAAATCAAAGACTTCTCGAACATGTTCAATAACACGACCTCTGCCTCTAAAATCGACCTCTCGTCGCTGCAACTCACTGCCGCCGAAGACCTTTCCAATATGTTTAAAAACACCTATGCCTCAGAAATAATTTTTAATACCAATAATAATATCGGCGGCACTCATGTCACTAATATGTCTGAAATGTTCAATGGCGCCCAGCATGTTACCTCTTTGAACCTAGGTAGCATCACAACCGGCGAGCTCACCTCAATCAAATACATGTTTAGAGATAATAATCAGCTCACTGCCCTTACTCTCCCACGCGTCTTTAATACCAGTCAAATCGAGGATTTTAGCTGGCTATTCGCTTATACTATAAATCTTGAAGAAATCGGCAATATCGCACAACTCAATACGATTTCAGCCCGGGATATGAATCACATGCTTTACGATACAAGAGCAAAGGTTAGCCAGATTGTTCCAGTTCTCAAAGCCAACCATGTTACTGATCTTTCCTATATGCTTAGTGAATCCTCCATTGATGGCGACATCATTTTCTCAAGCGACTTCCATACTGGCGAAGTAACAAATATGGAAGGTATGTTTGCACAAGCAACCTATTATACTGCCGATATTTCACATTTTGATTTTAGTAGCGTAGAGAATATGTCAAAAATGTTTATGGGTGGCACCACAGAAGTAAGTTATGGAGCTTGTCCAATGGGCCTAGGGTTATCCGATGTCATCTGGCCAACTAATACTCAAACCACCCCAGTAAAAACCCTAGCTTATCTCTTCGCCAGCAACTGTAACATTAAGAAAATCAAGGCACCAAAAATTATTGCCCCGAACCTCAAAGACACTAGATATGCCTTTGCTGGCTTGAAGGAAGTTACTAGTATCGATCTAGATAATTTTGACACCAGTAGTGTAGAGAATATGGAAGGAATGTTCTCCTTTAATGACACCGATTTTATGAAGGATCAACATATAAAAATCAGCCTCAATACCAGCAACGTCAAGAACATGTCCAAGCTTTTCCACTATGCTTATGTCTCATACCTAGATGTTAGCGATTTTGATGTTAGTAAAGTCACTGATTTTTCCAATACCTTCGGCTACACCTGGCTTTACGAACTCGATCTCACTGGCTGGAATACCAGTAGCGCAAATGATATGACCTTGATGTTTGGTTATTCAAACTGGCTCCAAAAAATCTACGCTTCCGATAGCTTTGTCACTACGAACGTAACCGCCAGCAACGATATTTTCTATCTACTCCCAGAAGCCCATTATCGCGGCGGCGCCGGATCATACATCCAGAACAATATCAGATATGCCCACATCGACGGCGGTACCGCTAATCCAGGTGCCTTCTGGCGAAAATAATAAAATCAGAACTTTCCGGTCGAAAAAATCTAAAGCCAAAATGGACCACCAAAAAACTATCATAAAGATCATCAAAAGCCATCATAAAAATCAAATAGACCATCAAAAAACCGTAATACAAGTCCTGATTTTTCAAACCATTTATGCTAAAATTTACCAAAAGGAGTTTGAGGGAATTATATAGTTTTTCTATATTTTAATTATTCATAATTTCATATGCCAAAGTTTACGGATAGATTAAATACAGAATCCTCCAAGATAACAAGACACGTTATCAAACTTTTTGTTTCAATTCTTCCTCTCGCTACCATCCTTCTGTTTGGCCAAAAATCTGTCTTTGCCACCACTGCCTCCCTCTCGGTGACTGGCAATGCAGACATTGTTTATAATCAGCCAACCACCGAAGGTGACGAATTCTTCAAGACTCTGGACGTCAACGTCAAAACTGATAGCAATACCGGATATAATCTTTATCTTTCTAGTGATCAGGAAGAAACCGCGCTGATCAGCCTCGACCCAACCAATCCATATAAGATCGCTTCCGTTTCTGGCAACAATAACAATATCGCCACCCATATGACTAACTCTTATGGTTATAACGTGAAAGCTGTTGATAATAAGCTTTATAATTACATCCCAAAACTCAGCACGCCAGAAGTTATTAAAACCGCAAACTCACCAATTGAAGAAACTTTTAATTTCAATCTCGGCTTTCGTTTTAATAACCAGATTCCTGCTGGCAATTATCAAAGAAAACTACTCTTCACTCTTATGGTCGAAGGTGATTCTAGTGCCAAATTAGTTTCTGGTCGCGAATTCAATGCCGCTCTCAAAAAATCCCTAAATATTTCCGACCCAAGTTATTTTGCTGACCCAACAAAAAGAGTTCCACCTTCAAACCAATTCTGGCCATACATGGATATTAGCATTGGAAAAACTAAGTGCAGTTCAAGCATCACACCTGAACGCACCGTCAAAATCTCCACAGCCGATTCTGACACTATAGTTTACCTTGGTACCTACCGCGACAGCTGGGATAAAATCTGTATCTGGACTAACGCCACAGAAATAAATTTCAATGAAGATCTTTCTTATATGTTTGCTGGCCTTTCTGGTATTAGCAGTGATGTCACTTTTAGTTTTCGCGATGGCAGACAAGAGTCAATGCTGAAATTCGATAAGGTAAAGAATGTTGCACATCTTTTTCATAATACCATGGCTTACAATAACAGTACCTTTAATACTGCCAATTTCCTCAAATACCTCAAAGATTCACCCGTTGAGAATATTGAATCAGCTTTCGAAAACACTAGGGTTGCTGAAATTGGAGACGTCTCATTTGCCAAAAATGCCAAATACATTGCACGTGCATTTAAAGACACCCCTGATGTTGGTACATCTCCGGATTTCTCTTCCTGGAAAATTTCAGACGCTGAAGATTTAACTTCTGTTTTTGAAAATTCCAAAATCTCTACCATTGACCTCTCAAATTCTGATTTTAAAAACGCCACCAATGCCGCGAATATGTTCAAAAATTCCAAAGTCTCAACTCTGAAACTTGACAAAGCAAAATTTGAAAAAGTCACTGACGCTTCCTCCATGTTTGTAGACACAGCCAGTCTTTCTAGCGTAGATCTCGCCCATACCACCTTCCGTGACACTACTAATACCACTTCAATGTTTGAAGGCACTAAAATTTCGGACATTAATCTTAAAAATGCCACCTTTGAGAATGTCACAGACTTCTCGAATATGTTTAACAATACTAAAAACACAACCAATATTGATTTATCTGCCATCAAATTCACCAGCGCCGAAAATCTTTCAAACATGTTCAAAGATAGCTACGCTAGAGAAATAAAATTTAGTAACCAACTCGGCGGATCTCGTATTGCAAATCTTGAATCAATATTCGAAGGTGCCTACTATCTTCAAAAAATTGATCTAAGCAGCATGACTACTGGTCAAGTTAGTGCGGTTAAAAATATGTTTAAAGGTGCAGAAACCCTGAATAACCTCACCCTTCCGCAAACTTTCAATACTGGTACTGCCGAAGATTTTAGCTCCATGTTTGAAAACAACTCCCATCTCGTCACCATCGGCAATATCGACAAAC
Organism: uncultured Candidatus Saccharibacteria bacterium; assembly: GCA_963540345.1. Taxonomy (GTDB): domain Bacteria; phylum Patescibacteriota; class Saccharimonadia; order Saccharimonadales; family Saccharimonadaceae; genus Nanosyncoccus. Next base: position 32,948 of record CAUTNS010000003.1, read on the forward strand.
TTGACCTTTCTTCAGCCAAAAATCTCAGTCGTATGTTTTATAATACTAAAAGCCTCAATCTTGGAACCATCGCACCATACCTCAAGTCAGCTGTCGCCACCGATCTTTCCTATATGTTCTATGGATCACGCGCGAATGGACCCGTAGTTTTCCCAACAACCTTCAATACAAGTAATGCCATCACAATGGAAGGCATGTTTGGCTTTCTTAACGGCGCTAGTGCTAGTATCGACATCTCAAACTTCTCCTTAGCCAAAGTTGAAAATATGTCAAAAATGTTTATGGGATCCAAAGATGAGTTTGATACCTACGGCTGCAGTGACGGTTATGGAATAGCCGACGTCACCTGGCCAACCCTTACAGCCGCACCAGAGCTTACAACCCTCAAGTCGCTCTTCTCTCATAACTGTAATATTCAAAAAATTAAAGCGCCAAAAATCACCGCTCCAAAGCTCACCGACATCAGCTATGCTTTTGCAAATCTCGGTACCGTAAACTCTCTCGACTTAAACGATTTCGATACTAGTAATGTCGAAAATATGGAAGGGCTTTTCGCTGGTAACTCAAGCAGATTTAATACTGCCAATCGTGCAAAAATCAGCCTCAACACCTCAAATGTCAAAAATATGTCAAAACTATTCCACTACACCTATGTTTCTTACCTAGACCTTAGTGATCTTGATGTTCGAAAGGTCACTAATTTCTCTAAGGCCTTCGACTATACCTGGCTTTATGAACTCGATCTCACCAACTGGAACACCATAAGTGCCACTGACATGTCAAACATGTTTGGCGGTTCAACCTGGCTCATAAAAATTTACGCCTCCGATAGTTTCACTACCACAAATGTCACCTCCTATAATGGTATTTTTAGAAGCCTCTCTTCCTATCGAGGACAGGCTGGCTCGGCCATCCCAAATGATAATAGTATCGAATATGCCCACATCGATGGTGGCAGTGCTAGCCCTGGCGCTTTTTGGCGAAAGCCCTAAGGTTTTGCCTTAAAGTAACCTCTAAGGCCAGGCTTACCAATCCTTGCGTAAGTTGCATCTA
>CAUTNS010000004.1:0-32318 GCA_963540345.1 uncultured Candidatus Saccharibacteria bacterium
GAACCGATGGCATTAACAATTCCGATGGTCTTGGTGCCCTGCGCTTTTATAGCGCGGAGACAGGCGAGAGTGTCGGCAGTCTCACCGGATTGAGAAATAATGAGGGCGACCGAATTCTCTGGAATATAAGCATGGCGGTAACGATATTCGGAGGCGATCACAGGATCAATCGTGACATCCGGCAAGAATTGCTCAAAGAGATAAGCGGCGGTTTTGGCAGCATAGTATGCAGTACCACAACCGACCATAATTAGATGACGAATAGATTTTAACTCCTTAGCTGAGAGATTTGGACCACCAAGATGCACGGTATACTCCGATTGATTAATGCGGCCGCGAAGGGTTTCAGTGAGAGAGTTTGGCTGCTCCATGATTTCCTTGAGAAGAAAATGTTCGTAGCCACCTTTTTGAATAGCAGGAAGATCGGTGAGAATTTCCTCAACTTTAGCAGAAACTGGCTTTAGGTCGAGAGTTTTAACATCAACACTATTTTTGGAAAGCACCGCAACCTCACCATCATTGAGATAAATGGCTTTTTGAGTGTAGCCAACAAGAGCGGAGGCGTCAGAAGCAACGAGAGTTTCGGCCTCGCCAACGCCAATAACGAGCGGTGAACCACAGCGAGCAACCACGAGATGGTCGGGGTCAAGAACGCTAAGTACAGCAATTCCAAAAGTCCCTTCAACGAGTTTGAGGGCCTGAGAAACTGCGTCCTCGAGGCTAGTTTTGCCAGCTTGATAAAAACTATCAATGAGGGCAGCGAGAACCTCAGTGTCGGTATCTGACTTGAATTCATAATCTTTAAGCTGCTCTTTGAGAGCTTTGTAGTTTTCAATGATACCGTTGTGGACTAAGTAGATTGAGCCGGCCTGATGTGGATGGGCGTTACGCTCGGACGGATTACCATGAGTGGCCCAGCGGGTGTGACCAATGCCGATATGATCAGACGTGCGATGTTCTTTAATCTTTTCTTCGAGACTTTTGATTTTGCCGACAGCACGAAGTAGGGTTGGGTGGTTTTCATGATCTAAGGTAACGACACCGGCCGAATCATAACCGCGATACTCGAGGCGTTTTAAACCTTGTAAGAGAAAATCCTGAGCATCTTTTTCACCGATATATCCAACAATTCCACACATAAATGTATCTCCTTAATATTTTTTTATTATAGCACTGGAGAGTGTTTTTAGATGGATTAAGAAAGATTTTTAGAGAGTAGCGGCAAGTTCAAGTGCGTTTTTGATGGCGACATCCATATCCCAGTAACGGTAGGCGCCGAGGCGGCCACCAAGGATAATGTTTGGATAGCGTTCCTTTAAGAGGTCAAGATATTTTTGATAGAGCGCCTCAGATTCAGCATTATTGACCGGGTAGTAGGCTTCCTTCCCCACCTCGTAATCGGCCGGATATTCTTTACAAATGTAAGATTTCTTGGATGCAAGAACTGCTGGCTGGTGGATTTGATAATATTTATAGTCATGGGTCCTGGTGTATGGGACATCCTTATCAGCTTCATTGACAACGGCATGGCCAAGATCTTGGTCGGTCCACTCTGCTTCGAAACGAAGACTACGGTATGGCAAGACACCTAATTCATAATTTAAGAGCTCATCAATTGGGCCAGTGTAGATGACCTTTACGCCTTCGATTTCAGATTCAATATCTTTGAAGCTAGTATTTAGGCGGACTTCGATATTGTCGGAGTCTAGCATATTTTCTACGATTTTAGTGTAGCCAGCTTTTGGGATTCCCTGATGTTTGGCGGAAGCAAAATAGCGGTTATCATGATCAAAGCGAACCGGAATTCGCTTCAAGATTTCAGCGCTGAGGTTTTTGGCGTCAGTGCCCCATTGTTTTTCAGTGTAGTTTTTAATAAAGGCTTGATAAAGTTTTTCGCCAATGAGGGTAATTCCCTTTTCCTCAAAATTCTGAGGCTCCGTAATATGGTATTTTTCAATATCCTTTTTTATTTCTTCATCAATGAAAGCCTTAGCTTCTTCAGCGGTGAAGTTTTTATCATACAAGAGATTAATCGTATCAAGATTGATTGGCATTGGGTAAAGTTTGCCGTCGTGACGAGTAGGTACGGTATGGATGTAATCATTGAATTCAGTGAATTTGGTAATATAATTCCAAACCTCTTCGCTTTCTGTATGAAAAATGTGGGAACCATACTGATGAATTTCGATACTAGTTTCAGAGTCAGTGTAGGAGTAGGCATTACCGGCAAGATGTGGTCGACGATCGATAACTAGGACCTTCTTTCCGGAAGCAGCAAGTCGCTCAGCAACAGTAGCACCGAAGAATCCGGCACCGACAATCAGATAATCGTAATCCATATTATTCCTTTCTTTTTAAAACAGTTTGAGGTAAGCATCAGCAACGATTTCAGGGTTACCTTCTTTAATAATTTTTCCCTGATCAATGAGGATGGCGCGGTCACAGAACTTGCGAACATTTTCCATAGAATGGGTAACGAGAATGACGGTTTGGTTTTTATTGAGTGAGGCAAAATATTGATTACATTTCTCCTGAAAAGCGGCGTCACCGACGGCGAGAATTTCATCAAGAATCAGAATGTCACCACGAGCGCGAATAGCAATCGAGAAGGCGAGACGAACCTGCATACCTGAGGAGTAATTCTTAAGCTTCTGATCCATGAAGGGAGCGAGTTCAGCAAACTCCACAATGTCATCAAACATTTTATCCATTTCTTCATTTGAAAAACCAAGCATGGCGCCATTCATGTAGACGTTTTCACGACCAGTCAGCTCTGGATTGAAGCCAACACCAAGCTCGATAAATGGGACAAGAGAGCCGTTAATCGTGATGTTACCAGAATCAGGAACATAGATTTGGGCGAGAATCTTGAGCAGAGTGGATTTGCCGGATCCGTTACGACCGACGATACCCAAGAATTCACCTTTTTTAACATTAAAGCTAATATCTTTTAAAACTTCTTGTTTTGTATATCCCTTAATACCTTTGAGGCGATTAAAGATGGCTTGTTTGAGGCCCCAAGAACGCTCAGTGGGAAGCTTAAAACTTTTTGATAAATGATCAACAATAATGATATCTTCGGCGGAATCTTTTTTCATGGAATTAGCTTTCTTCTGGTTCTTTTTGGTCACTTCTGGATGAGTTTTTGATAGTTTTTTAAACATTAGGCTTCCTCCGCAAAGTATTTTGAACGTTTCCTAAAGTAAAGACCGCCGAGAGTGATAATGATAATTACAATGAGAATTGGTACATAGTGAAGCAACTGTTCAGGAAGATAATTCCAGGTGGTGATAGTTTGGTTGGTGATTAGAAAATAACGAACATCCTGGATGACTTGAGCGATTGGGTTTAGGAGAAAGATTTTTGCGGCGAGAGGACTAGCGTCAGCAACCATAGTGATTGGATAAATGACTGGGACGGCATAGAAGAGGGCCTGCATAAAAACTTCCCAGATTGAGGAGATGTCGCGATATTTAACATTGATGGCGCCAAGAAAGAATGAGATACCAAGAGAGAGCAGATAGAGCTCTAAGACAATAAACGGAACGATGAGCCAAGAGAGACTTGGGGTAACGCCGTTAATGATGGCAAAAATAATGACCACGCCGAGATTGATGAGAAAATTAATTAAGGCGGTAGTGGTAGCAGAGACGACGATGATCCATTTTGGAAAACTAATTTTACGGAGCAGATCACCACGAGCCACAATAGCCTGGATACCTTGGCTTGTGCATTCGGAGAAAAAACTCCAGAGTACGGTACCAGCTAGTAAATAAACTGGATAATGTGGGATATCACTACCCATTTTAAGGATTTTAGCAAAGACGACATAGAGGATGGCAAAAAGCATCATTGGACGCAGCACAGCCCACATATAGCCCAAGACGGATCCCTGATAGCGTAGTTTAAAATCGGTTTTAACTAACTCCTTCAAAAGAATGCGGTTTTTGCGACTACAGATGTTAGGGATTTTCATAGATTAAATTATACCATAGTGAAAAATATTTTTCTGATGTTACAATAAGCATATGAAGCAACCGTTAATTTCGATTATTATTCCCGTTTATAATACTGGTGACAAGGCCGTAAAACTTTTGAATCAGTTAGTGAAAGATGCTTATGAAAATTTAGAAATTATCTGTATTGATGACGGTTCTCAGGATGACAGCTATTTACTCCTCAATGAATTTAAGAGGCAACAGAAACTTTTGGGGAGCGGTCTGAAAATTGTACTAATTCGACAAGAGAACGCAGGACCTGCAGCGGCAAGAAATCGTGGACTACTTGAGGCACGTGGAGAGCTGGTTGCATTCATCGATTCAGATGATGCGGTATCAAAAAAATATTTGAGTGAGATGAGCAAGCTGTTACTTGAAGATAAGGTAGCGGTGGCGACATCTGGATTTTTATACAAAAGGATTCACCAGAAAACCGAGAAACCGATGTTTACAAATGAAATTCCTGAACGGGGTGAAGAGGATTTTAAGGCCTATATTTTGAAGAATTTAGCGAGTGACGGCCGACTTTATGCCTCCGTAAATAAAATGTTTCGTGCGGAGATTATCAAAAAATACGAGCTGAAATTCCCTATTGGCTGGGACTTTGCAGAAGATACGAATTTCGTATTGCAATATTTAAAATGTGCCGAAAAAGAGGGGTTTGATAGGCTGAAATTTTTGGCAAAACCATATTATATCTATCACTATGGAACCGAAACTAGTACCGTGGCGAGCTCTTCCCTACCTTGGAGAAATTGGCAGAAAAGTTTTGATTATTTAAAGAAATGGGTAGGTAAAAATCCAACCAAGGAACAGAAAAAATGGCTGGGGCGAGTGATGTTGCGCTGGAAAATTTCACATGCATTGGCGGTAGCGCGCAGCAACCAGAAATTAACGGAAAAATGGAAGTACTTGAATCCGTTATTGTTGCCGTTTGCAAGCGTAGCGGCTAGGATACGTAAATAAAAAATTAATTAGAACGACTAAAAATATCGAACTCTAAGTTCGATATTTTTATTGTATATAGGAGTATTCTTATAAATTAATTCTGGTGATTAAGAAAATTAATCGTATCGCGCATGGCGTCTGCTACAGTGAGCTCAGTCTGCCAATCAAGTTCGCGCTTGGCCTTCGCTGGATCGGCATAGATTTCAGCTAGATCACCTGGACGGCGGTCGGTAATGCGATGAGCAAGTGGTTTACCGCTAGCTTCTTCAAAGGCCTTGATAATTTCGAGGACTGAAGAGCCCTTGCCTGAGCCTAGATTATAAACCTTGGCGCCTGGAGTTTCTGTGGCTTTCAAAGCGGCGAGATGCCCCTTAGCGAGATCAACCACATGAATGTAATCACGAATACAGGTGCCGTCTGGGGTATCATAATCATCACCATAAACCTGGAGCTCTTTGATTTTACCTTCGGCAACACGCATGACGACTGGCATAAGATTGTTTGGGATGCCGTTTGGATCTTCACCAAGAAGTCCAGAAGCATGAGCACCAACCGGATTGAAGTAGCGCAAAATCACGACAGAGAGTTCTGGGCGGGCAATGGCCTCAGCTTCAAGAATCTTTTCAATGACGTGTTTAGTTTCACCGTAAGGATTAGTGATACCAACGCCGGTAGTCATGGACTCATCGAGCTTACCAGAATTGAGACTGCCATAAACAGTAGCAGATGAGGAGAAAATAATTTTATTAACGTTGAATTCGGCCATACACTTCAAGAGATTGAGGGTGCCGGTGACATTGTTTTCATAATAGCGGAGTGGTTGTTCGATCGATTCAGCAACAGCTTTGAGTCCGGCAAAATGAATGACTGCATCAAACTGAGTGGCAGCAAAAAGTTCGCGCATTTTTTGATAATCAAGTAAGTCAACTTGATGAAAAACTGGAGTCTGCCCAGTGAGTTGGTTGATTTTTTCTAGGACGGTGATTTTACTATTAAATAAATTATCCAGGATTTCAACTTGGTGACCCTGTTTTTGTAATTCAACAACGGTATGAGAGCCGATATAGCCAGTACCGCCGGTGACGAGAATCTTCATATTATTAACTCCTATTTATAACCTTCCTATATTATATACTCTTTAGGGTGATTTTTCGAAAAATCCAATAGAGAGCACTAAGAGGAGACGAGAGTAGTTTATTATAGAGGCGGAGTTTGTTTGTGAGATAGGGATTTTGGCGATTAGATTTTAAGGCCTGTAGGGCTTTTTTTCGATACTCTTTGAAATATCTCTTTTCGATGTGGCCGGTTATGGAATTATCAATGAAGGCGAAATAGGCTAAGATTTTTGCAATATCACAGACGAGATCAAAATCTGGGGTATTGAGATATTTTCTTGCTTCTTCTGCCATTTGTTCTTTTGCCTTAAGGCGTTTTAAAGTTTTTTCAGTCGAGGTAAAGTTTTTGGTAATATAAGAATTTTTTCGTTGATAAAAATATAATTCATCCCTTAGATACTGAATATTCTTAGCTGCAGCAAAAAGTTTATAAGTCGTAAGATTGTCTTCATGAATCTGGCCAGCTGGATAATGAATAGCATGGTCGTCGAATAGAGATTTTCTGCAAAGTTTATTCCAGATTAAAATATCAAAGTCCTGTTGCTTTAAAAGAAAGTTTTTGGTGGCTTCTGTGCCAGTGATAATTTGAGGATTTAATGGATGGTGAATTTTATAGTCTTGATAGATTTCTTGATAACCACAGACGGTAATGTCGATATTGGGATTTTGGAGGAGTGGAGCGATGAGTTTTTCAAGAAAATCAGGAGTAACACAATCGTCACTATCCACGAAACTTATAAACTTTCCGCGAGATAATTTGAGTCCCTGATTTCTGGCGGCAGAGATACCGGAGTTGGGCTGGCTGTGGACTCGAATGCGAGGGTTGGTCTTGAAGGCTTTGAGGAGTTTTATGGTTTGATCAGTGGAACCATCATCAACGACAATGACTTCAAAATCCTGAAAAGTCTGCGTGAGAAGTGAGTCGATGCAGTTTGCTAGATATTTTTCGTTATTATAAGTTGGGACGATAATGGAGACGAGTGGAGAGTTTGTCATTTTATTTTCCTTCAATAATCGGAATTAGCTGCTCTTTTATGGTCCTTGGAAAATTAAAATCTTGAAGGTATTTTTTTCTTGAGGCTTGGCCATACTGTATTCTTAATTCTTTATTCATTAACATTTTTCGCAAGGCTTTCACAATAGAGTCGACATCTTTAATAGGAACTAATATTCCATTTTTTTGGTGCTGAACTACTTCTGGATTACCGTCAACATTAGTAGCGATAATCGGTTTTCCGAGCATGGCGGCATCAATCAATGAAAGACTAAGGCCCTCAATATGGGAGACTAGAACAAAAGTTTCTGCGGCAGCGATTTTTTCTAGAGGCTTATCGGTAAAACCATGATATATGATCTGAGATGTTTGGTGTTCTTCACAATAATTTGCAAGCGACCCCGTGCCATATATGTGAAGAGTGGCAGTAGGAAAATCTGGGGCAACATCAGAAAAGGCAGAAATAAGTTCCTTAATTCCCTTGTATGCCTCGAGACGACCGAGATAGATAAATGAATCTTTTTCTATGACTTGATTTTGGTAGTTAGAGAATGAATCAATGGCCCCATTTTTGATAGTAACTAAATTCGTGAGGTTTTTAATTGGAGTCTTTTTGATTAGGTTTTCAAAATAATTTCTTTCAAAATCAGAAATAAAAATTACACGGTCAGCATATTTAGCAAGGTGAAGTATTTTTTTCCCGATAGCATTCTTGTATTTTTGCTCAACATTTTGTAGAACCCAACTTCTAAAATCCATGTGGTCGAGCCAGAGGATCTGGATATCGAGTTTTTTAGCAGCGAGCGTAGCAGCAATCCAATCGTCACGAGATTCAATTATAACGGTTTTAGGATTAAGTCTTTTGAATTGATGGAGATACCAGAAATAGAGGTAGTGTTGCCATAAGATATAGAGTGGAAGAAAAAAATTCCTGAGACCACTCCAGTTTTGGTTTTTTAAAAAGGGAGCTTTTTGAGAGCTAATTTTTTTCTTTTTAGCATCTTCAAGAAGCTGAGAAGAGGATGACATAATAATTGGGTGATAATGATGGTCAGACAGAACCTGGGCAAGAGTGAGTTGATAAATTTCGCCACCACCATAATTTTGAGGAAGCGTGTTACGGATTAAAATGATGCTCGACGAAGTAGATGACCGTTTAGTGGTTTTTTCCATATCTTAATTATAACATTAGATACACTATGCTATAATACAAGATAATATGAAGAGGTACGATTTAACGGTTGCGATAACCGCGCATAATGAGGGTTTAGTTGCCCATAAAACTATGCGAAGCATCCTGGAGGCAACCAAAAAGCTTGAAGAAAAAAATATCAGTTATGAGATATTGATTCATATTGATAATGGTGATCAAATTACTAAGGATTACTTCCAGAGATATAAGGATAATCCTAGTGTTGAGATTTTTGAAAATAGTTTTGGTGATCCTGGACCATCACGTAACTTTTTAGCACAAAAGGCACGAGGCGAATACATAACATTTCTAGATGGAGATGATTTAATTTCTGACAACTGGCTGATAGCCGCATATGGGGTTTTGATTGGAGCAACAGAAGAAGTTATCGTACACCCAGAGGGTATTTTGACTTTTGGCACAGGAGTGAATAATGTACTGACGATCCAGAAAGAAACTCTCCCAGTAGAAAAGGATACGATCGTTCTGTTAGGTGAGAATCGTTGGTGTGCAATTTTAATGGCAAAAACTTCAACCATCCTAAAACACCCTTATAAACATTTAACCGGCGGATATTCCCATGAAGATTATGTTTTCAATGTAGAAACCACGCATGCTGGGATTAAGCACCTAATTGCCAAAGAAACTATTCTCTTTTATCGTAGATCTAGTAATTCTCGTCTTTCATCGAGCAATAGCATGAATCAGATAATCCCATATATGGAATTCTTTGATTTTGATAAAGTACGTGGTTTTAGTCATGAGATACATGCTGATGTGTCAGTTGGGGTTTCAATAAAACGAAAAGGATACAGGCTATATAAGAAAATCCGTGATAATAATTTCTTAAATTATTTTATTACACCGCCAGCAAAACTAACTCTTAAAGTTCTAAATAGCCTCAATCAGAAAAATCGACAAAGTAAGATTCCTGACTTTGTAGTGAGAGAATGGGCGAAGATTAATCCGCTTGAAACCCAGCTTTATCCATACCCTTTCATTTTGAAGCGCACTCAGATTTATGACCCAAGTGACCTATCGATTATTGGGGAGACTTATCTAAAGATTGCTCAATCCGTAACACATACGCCGGATTATATTTTCATGGTACCTTGGGTAGTTAGAGGTGGGGCTGACAAGGTGATGCTTAATATGATGAAGGCGATTGAGGAAATTCATCCAGGCTCTAAGTTCACCGTGATTACGACTCTACCAAACAAGAATGTTTGGTCTAAGATGCTTCCAAAAAATACCGACTTGATCGAGTTTGGTAAATTAGCAGATGGTTTACCACCATATGAAAAGGATGAGTTGCTATCAAGGGTAATCACACAGCTAAAATGTAAGCGATTACATATCATCAACTCTGAATATGCCTATGATTGGGCCTATAAGCATCAGGAGTTGATTAAGAACCATTATGAGTTAACAGTTTCGGTGTTCGCTTCTTGTTTTATTCCAGAGAGTAACTTTACTTGTAGATTCTCGTTCGATGATCCATTCATTTTTGACGTCTATAAAGTAGTGAAGAAGATTTTTACCGATAACCAAACTTTCGTGGAGGAGTCGGTTGAGAAAAATGCATTAGACAAAAAGATGTTTAAGGTACAATATCAGCCGATTATGGATGAAGTAAAAAAAATACACCATGCAGAGGCAAATAAAAAAGTTCGCATACTCTGGGCAAGCCGAATAACGAGAGAAAAAATGCCAGACATGATTAAGCTGATTGCGAACAAACTAAATCCGGATGAATTTCAAATCGACGTGTTTGGTGCATTTTCTGATGATGTTAATAAGGATTTCTTCAATGGTGTACCTGTAATTAAATATCGTGGAGCTTTTGATGGCTTTTCAAACATACCAACCGATGACTATGACATACTACTCTACACAAGCGTGGGGGATGGCGTACCAAATATTATATTGGAAGCAACAGCGGCAGGTTTACCAATCTTGGCTAGTAATGATGGTGGGGTGCATGAGTTTATCCAGGACGGCAAGACCGGTTCCCTAGTAAAAGAAATTCGGGACGTTGATGGATACGTGAAGAAACTAAAGGACTTCAGGAAAAATCCAAAGAAATATGAAAACTATGTGGAGGCAGCCCAGAAATTACTAGAGGAGAGACATAGTTGGAAGGCATTTATTAAAAAGATGAAGGAAGATTTCTAGATTAAGAGGTGGAGTAAGGAAAAAATAAGATGAAAGATATAAAGGCGGAGATGAAAGATTTTCTAAAAAACCACGGCGACAAAATAAAAGAGTTCTTAAAAATATTTTCACTAGTCTTTGCGCTAAACTTATTCTTATTATCCTTTGTAAACCTCATAACTAACGGTACCGAAACTGATGTTTTCTATGGTGGGGATACTCCTAGAGTCCTACAGGATATGACTTTGCAAGATGGACTACACTATAGAACGTCGGTGCATCCACTTTTTGTAATTCTAACTCAACCATTTGTAAGAGTTCTAGGAAAGTTAACTGGCGTGGTCGTTGCGGCAGTGATTTTCGAAGCTGCGATTGGAGCCTTAAGTGCAACATTATTTTATCGGTTAATGCAAAAGTTAAAGGCTAGCAAGAAGACAAGTTTGCTTGCAACAATTATTTTGACCTTTGCTTTTACTCAAGTTGCCTTCAACTCAATTTTTGAAACTTATGTATTCTCGCAATTTGGGTTAATGTTAATGTGGGTAATTGCAGCCGGCATGATCGACAAAAAACTAGAGCTAAAAGACTATGCATTACTTGTGGTTGCGGGAATTGGAAGCCTTGCCTTTACTTTAACTAATATTGTTCAGTTCTTGATTCTCCTGACTATCATTATTTTTCTAAATAAGAACGTAAAGCATAAAATCATAAAATTTAGTTCAATTCTTCTGGTAGTCTTATCAATTACCGTGATGCTAGCTGATATTCAAAAGGCATTCTGGCCATCAGCAAATAATTTCTTCACTTCCAGTATTAACGGATTTATTTTGGATAAAAACTCTGAAGAATTTACCTATATTGAACGAACCTGGAGCATGAAGCGTGTGATTTTCCAGATGAATACATCGTTCGTTTATCAATTTGGTTTACTCGGTGGATTAATTCTGGAAAAAAATAACCTAATTAATGCTTTAGGATTATTGGGATTTGGAATATTTGGCTTAATTAATTTATATTATTTCTTTAGTAAGAAAAAGATCTTTCAGGAGAAGATTTACTTCGCATTATTATTTGCCTACGGTTTTAACTTTGTTTTGCATATTTTCTACAACCCGTATGAGAGTTTTCTCTATGTCATGCATTATAACTTCTTAATTATTGCAATTCTCTTCTATATCTTCACGCATTTGGACGAAAAGACTAAGATTTTAAATACACTGAGAGATTTTCTTAGTAAGTATAGAATCCAAGTTATGGCTGGATATGTATTTTTACAAGTCATGGGTATTATTAAATATCTACAAGAAGTACATGCAAAATTTGGCTTTAAAGATACAATGCCGAAATATATTTTAGGTCTAATTATAATTAACTTAATAATCTTTAGCTCAATCGTGACTAAGAAACGCTACCTAAAAATAGTAGCTGGAGTGGCGATTATTATAGTAAGTACTTTTAGTTGGTTTTCTTTCTCACACTATTTGAATCATCGAGAGATTAAGAATGTCGAGGCGCTGGATCGAGCTGGTATTGACTATAAGCCATTTTTAAAAAATGATTTTAGCAAAAATATGGCAAACGAGTTGGCGGAATATCTATATGAGTTAGATATACCACTGCGAGCGCAAATGTACTTTGTACAAAAACATGAGATTAGCCATAAAAAGAACTCGGACTTCCTAAGCTTTGGTATGGGTGATCGCAGGAAGATGGTTTACAGAAAGGGCAAATTGATTGATCTTCACACAAAACAGGTGATTCGTACTTTTGATTTTAGCCACGAGATGATTGTTCCAAATATGTATACCGTGCTTCTACTTGATGAGGCTGGTAATATTACAAGAATCTATGAGGATGAGACTGGCGTACATATCGAAAAAGGGCGTAAGGCAAAAGTCTGGGAGGATTGGAATAATTTTAACCAATGGGAGGATGACCGCCTAAATAACCGTGAGACCAAACTGGTTGAGAATTTAACGGACGAGATAATTACAACAAGCAAGAAAAAGATTCATTTACCAGATTTTAATGAGTCACCAGTGGGGCGAGTACTTAAGGTTTTGCATCAGGAGATTTTGATAAACATTAATCGCGGAAGACCAAACACAACACTACTTGCCAAAACGAACGAAGCGGGGCTATATCGTGAAGGAATGATGGCGGCCATGGTTCTCGAAAAGACTGGAAATACCTGGTTATTTGAAGAATGGATAAAACAGGTTAATAACATTTATGACTGCCGAAATAGATTAGAAAAAAATGAGACAAAGTGTGTAGAGTCAGCGGATAATCCTGGTCAACTGCTCTATCTTATTGGCGCAGTGGCGAATCATCGACAGGATTTGGTGAATAAAATTAAGGCAGAAGTTAAGCAGAAGACTGTTGACGGAGAATTCACTGGCCCAGTGGATGGGAGCGAGATGGGATACTATCCAACCGCACTGCTAATTAATGGCGCAAGGAAAAATAAGATTGATCTTGGGTATGACCTACATCTAGATAAGGCCGATAAATACCTCGGGCTAACTTGGTGGTTGAACGGATATAAGGTGGCTAAGCATGGTAACATTGTAGATCCAGTGCATCCAGCAAAAGAATGGGCGAGCGTACATCAAGAGCCTGGACATTACGGATTGACAACAATCCTTGATGAATCATATCCACTAACTTTCGACGGTGAATTAACCGAGGAAGAGGCAGATGAGCAAAAACTAATTAATGAACATTATAGTCATGTTAAGGGGCCAAAACTATCAAGCATTTGGCATGCTTCAGAAATGTTCTTAATGCTAGAAAATAGAGAGTAGTGTGATGTTAAAAAATGAAGATGAGAGGCTAAGGCTTTTTAAAAAGATTGATAAATCTTTACTTACTTTGATCTATTTATTTTTGGCCGTGCCAATCGTGATGTGGTTATGGTTCTGGTTCAAAAAATATATCTCAATTCCCTGTATTTTGACTATCATTTATGGATTCTTGGTATTTAGAAAAAATATCAAATACAAATCGCTGGATGGATACGAAAGAATTTTCAATGTCAAAATAATATCCATTACTTGTGTTTTAGTACTGGGTCTTAATATTATCTCTGGAGCTGGGGGATTGATGTTTCAGAACTGGGACTACCATAGCCGCAACGCTTTACTTAAAGATATGGTGGATCATCAGTGGCCAGTAAAATATCAGTTCGAAGCAGGATCAGCCGAAGCAGATTTTATCGGATCAGAACAAGGATTATTATCTTATTACTTGGCATGGTTTCTACCAGCTGCTGCAATAGGTAAAGTAAGTAAGAGCTTCAATATGGCTTCAATATTTTCATTCTTCTGGTTGCTTTTTGGTGTTCTAGCGGTGATATATTTAATTTTTCGCTATTTTGATCGAGCAAGTCTGAAGATATTATTAGTACTACTGATGATAACTGGAGTAGATTTTCTTGCGTACTTCTTTGATCGATTACTAATTCGCGGAACTTTTGAGTTTCCAAATCTGATCAACTATCTTGATACCCCACTACAGATGTTTTCCTTTCACGGATTTTTCACGCATTGGTTTTGGATCTTTCATCAAGCGATTCCAATTTGGATAGTAATGATGTTATTCATGAATAATAAGGATATTAGATTATTCGGTCTTTATATTTCGCTAGCAGTAGCCTTTGCGCCGCTACCGACAGTGGGATTCGGATTAATTTTAGTGAGAGAACTTATAATAAAAATTAAACATAGTAGCTTTACGCAAGCATTAAAAGAAGCTCTGTGTCTAGAAAATATTGTGCCAATCTTAGGTATAGTGCCAATATTGCTGCTTTTTAGACAAAATTCGAGTACAGTGGGTTTGATGTTCTCAAGAACATATATCGTACCACTAAGGGAATATCTATTATCATATATAGTTTATTTGATTTTTGAAGTTTTCATTTTCTTTTTCATTATGACAAGAAAGAATAGGAGCGTGGTTTTATTCTCAATAGTACTCCTGACCATACTACCGTTATTTTACTTAGGAGGTGGGGCTGATTTTGGGAATCGCACGACTATTCCTATAATGATTCTATTATTCATTGAGACAATTAACTTCTATGTTGACAACAGGAGGCGTAAATATAGAATTTGGTTTGTAAACTTAATATTAATATTATCGTTACCAACAAATTTAGCTGAAATAAATCGATCCTTAATCTATACCTACAAAAGAGATTCAATGACATACAGATTCGAGAGTGACGGATACGGGACACTGGCCAACTTTGAACATAATGAATCAAAGAAATTTATCAAGAATTTTATTACAAAATATTCACCAGATCAAAATTTCTTTACAAGATATATACTAAAATAAGAAGGGAGACATCATGAAGAAGTATGACAAATTATTTAAGATATTATACGAATGTGGGATATTATTGGTCGGTTTTATAGTCGTTGATGTTTTTATCTCAATAATCCTCTTTTGCCTAAAGCTACATATTTCAGTGATTAACTTCTGGGCGTCACTAATTATTACCATGCTTGTTTACTTACTGATTGGTAAAAACAATAATAGAATTTACATCGAGAAGGCAATTAGCGTTTTACTATTTTTGGTAATTTTATTTAGCTCTATTTTTGTAGCTAGTAAGATTTATGATTCGTCCTACGACGGTAATAGCTACCATAAGGGAGCAATTGGGATGATGGCACATGGTTGGAATACAGTATATGAGACGGCAGAAGATTATAGCGATAATATATTCCATATTCGTGGAGCAAAGATCTTTACCTGGATTGATCATTATCAAAATTTGAGTTGGATTTTTGGAGCCACAGTCTATCGTGTTTTTGGCAATATCGAAACGGCTAAAAGTTTAAACTTTCTGCTGATTGGTGGTGTCCTATTTATCCTAATGAATTATTTTAGAAGATTTAGGTTCAAAAATAGTCAAAGCATAATATTAGCATTTGTTACAGTTTTTTCGCCAGTAGTCTTGTCCCAGTTCTTTAGTTTTTATATTGATGGAAACCTTGCAGTTGCTTTCTATTTATATATCGCAACAATAAGCTTAATTATTTTTGAACTGATCAAACAAAAAAGACTTTCAGGTGACCTTATATTCCCCTTCTTCTTCAGTATTTGTATTTTAGCCAATTTAAAGTTAACCGGTATTCTATTAATTGCAGCAGGTACTTTACCGCTGGCAGCCTACCTTACTGTTCTTTTTGTAAAAAAGAAGATCGAAGCTGCTGATTACTGGAAATTATTTGGAACGACCATAGCTTCAATCTTATTTGCAATTTTGGTGATTGGAAGTACTAGTTATGTAAAAAACACTATTACTATGCATAATCCATTCTATCCACTACTTGGCGATAATCGTTCGGATATTATCACAACCATGCAGCCGGCTGAATTAATGGGAAAAAATCAGCTCGAGAAGTTATTAATATCAATTTTCTCTAGAAGTGATAACGTGCAGTTATATTCATGGAAAGCGTTAGAGTATAAATTTCCATTAACTTGGAATACTGAAGAAATTAATAGTCTAAATATTACAGATACTAGAATTGGTGGCTTTGGAATCTTCTATAGCTTTATCTTCATTATTAGTATACTAACGATTGTAATATACTTAGTAAAAGCATGCTCGATGAAGATGGAAACTGACTCTGATGGCGCATTAAAAAGAATACTTGTGGGCTGTATTTTAGCTAGTATCTTAATTTATTTAGTACTCCCTACCGAAAACTGGTGGGCCAGATATGCGCCAAATATTTATTTATTAACACCAATAGCATTAGCAATAATTTTTGGTAAAATGAATCGATCCCCTAAGAATAATTTAATAAAAGCAACTTTAGCAGTTTTTATAACTGTGATATTCTTAAATCAACTGCCATTTATTTATTTTAGGGCAATTACGCCTGAAGGAAATAGGATCGTAAAGACTGAATTAATGGAGGCGAAGGATTATATTGAAAGAAATCCAGAAGCTAAGGTGATCATTAATAATCACTACATGGGGGTATTCTATAACCTGCTAGATCGTGGGATTGTCAGGGCGGATGGAAGCAATTTTGAGTTCTTGAAACGCGAGATTGATCGTGAAGCGAAAGAAAAATATCCTCACGTCTTCTTCTGGGGGAGAGCATTATATTAAAAAGAAGCCCGAAAGTGGGCTTCTTTTTTTAGCTTAGTTTGTATGAATAATATATTATAGTATAGGATTTTTAGTCCCAGGGGGTGAGTTGATTTTTATTCACGAGGAAGGCTTTCCTAGCAAGCTCTTTTAATGGAGTATCGCTTTTACTATCTGAATAAAACTCATCAATAGAGGTACTTTGATATTCTTTTTTGAAACGCCTTACTTTTTCTTTGCCGCGACAATTTTCGCCAGTGATCTCCCCTGTTTTTTCGTCCATTTTGGTGCCCATTAGACTAACTTGAAGACGATCGGTCATTTCCTTTAGAATAAATTCAGGCGAGGCAGAGATAATGAGGTCATTCTCTTTTTTCTGCTCCTGATACCATTTCTTAATTTTACACTGGTGCTGATCCCAGAAGGCAGAGAGATCTAAAGAACGGACAGACTTTAAAAAACTAAAAAAGCGCTGTTTGAATTCTTTGCGACTAATAACTTTTGATTTAAATAGTATGGCTGCGAAAATTTGGTATGGTAGGTAAGCTACAAGAAGTGGCTGCTTTTTTACTGAATACTTCCAAAAATCTAGGGATGCGTCGCCATCATATATTGTCTTATCAAAATCATAAACATTCATACTAGAGCCTAATAATCACCATTAAATAACCAACAAAAATGAGTCCCATAATAGCTAGATGTTTATTTTTCATAATCACATCAGCTGGATCACCATATTTATCTTTTTCGGCGGTATAGATATAGGAAATCATAAGGATGATTAGTAACGGGACACTGATTAGGTAGAGGTCACGATGTCCAGCATTGGCATTAATACACCATTCAGTATAAAAAACAATAATTAGCATAAGGAACATGTTCATGATTGACTTAAGGAATTCGGCATTGTATTTTTTTAGAACTGCGCGGGTTTGGTTGCCGGTTTTAGTAATTTCATTATAGCGTTTTGAGATACCTAGGTAGAAAGCACCTGACATGACTACGAGGTAAAGTAAAGCGGAGATGGCGATATTAGTCAAACTACTACCAAGAAAAAGACGAATAAGAAAACCAGAAGCAAGGATGGTTACATCAATAATTGGGACGTTTTTGAGACCAAGCGAATAGAGGAGATTAAGGATAAAATAGCCTGCAATCAAAGCAATGGAGACCCAGGAAAACTGAAAGGCAAGCGAGATAGTGATAGCAAAGGCAAGAAGAACAACCAAAGTGATCCAAGCTTCCTTCTTAGTTACAGCGCCACTGGCTAATGGCCTATTTTTCTTAACTGGATGCAAGCGATCTTTTTCAATATCTTTATAGTCATTAATAATATAAATTGAGGAAGCGACTAGGCAAAAAACAAAGAATCCGGCCACACTGCTTCGAAAATCCTGAAGAGTGAGATGACGGAGTCCAAAAATTAATGGAAGAAAAATTAGAAGATTTTTAATGGAATGTTTTGGACGAAGAAGCTTGATGATACTTTTAATTTTTTGCATATAATTCCCTACTTATGGCTAAAGATTTGGTAAATATTTTCCGCAAGAATTTCAGAGACATCAATAAAATCAACCTTGGTTAACTCCGGTTTAATTGTAAGAGTATTCGTAATAATGATTTTATCGATATCTTCTTTATTGAGGTTTTCATAAGCGCTACCACTAAAGACTGGGTGAGTAGCCATCACACTAACATGATTGGCGCCTTTTTCCTTCAGAGCGGCTGCAGCGTGGCAGATAGTGCCGGCGGTATCAATCATGTCATCTATAATGATGATATTTTTATCTTTTGGATCACCAATAATGTTCATGACTTTACTTTTATTTTTTACATAACGATTTTTATCAATGATAATAACATCATTACAGTGTACAAGGTCGGCAATCTTGCGAGCGCGTTTGACGCCACCAGCATCTGGTGAGGCGATGGCAAAAGAATCTTTTTTATAATTCTTCTCAATATATGCAGCAAATTGTTTTTCTAGAGTAATGTTTTCGATAGTCATATCAAAGAAGCCTTGGGTCTGGGCGGAGTGTAGATCTATTGTAATAACATGATTGATTGCTACAGAATGTAATATGTCGGCAATTACCTTGGAGCTGATTGGAGTGTTTGGTTCAGCCATACGATCCTGGCGTGCATAACCAAAATAAGGAATGACAAGATTTATACTTTTTGCAAAACCACGCCTAGCAGCATCAGCAAGGAGAAGAACTGGAAAGAGATGCTGATCAATTGGAGGGTTGGTGGACTGAATAATAAAAACATCCTTACCTCTAATGTCGTCAAGAATTTGGACATGGACTTCACCGTCACTAAAAGTATCAGAGGTGCGGTTAGCTAATTTAAGACCAAGGTTGTCGGCAATTTTCTGCGAGAGAATCTGGTCGGTTCCGGATATTAAAATACAGTTTTTTAAGCAAGATTTATCTACCTTCATCATACCTTTATTATAGCACGCTGAGAGATTCGCGTGGGTAAGTATCTCTAATTAATGAATTAGAAAAGAGACTTTTCCAAGCTCCAGATTTGAGCTTTATTAGTCTTGGACCATTTATCCCAAATTTGAATCTGTGTTCCATAGTAGGCATAAGCACCATTAACATCAAGAGCTTTTGTTTCATCGCAAGTGGTATGGAAGAAGAAGCCACCTTCAACTTGTTCTGCTTGCCAAATTTGAGAACAGTTGTTATTTCCTTCTGATAGTAAGAAGATTGGTTCATTATTTGAAACATGGTTAGTATTAAAGCTTAGAAGCTTACCTGACAGGGCGCTCTTGATTTGGTATTTATTACTACCTAGGTGTTTAATATTCCAGATTTGAGCTTTATTTTCTTTGGACCATTGAGAATAGAGCTGAATTTTGGCATAGTCTGCTGGACTAGAGAAAGCGACATCAAGATAGAAGTTTGGATTAAGGGTAGTCTTGATATAGTAGTTGCCGTCTTCGATGAGGGGTTTGAAAGGAGTGGAAGTTGGAGCGGATGTAGGGGTTGTGGGGGTAGTAGTAGCTTCATTTGCTGATGTGATTTTTTCCAAGCTCCAGATTTGAGCTTTATTAGTCTTGGACCATTTATCCCAAATTTGAATCTGTGTTCCATAGTAGGCATAAGCACCATTAACATCAAGAGCTTTTGTTTCATCGCAAGTGGTATGGAAGAAGAAGCCACCTTCAACTTGTTCTGCTTGCCAAATTTGAGAACAGTTGTTATTTCCTTCTGATAGTAAGAAGATTGGTTCATTATTTGAAACATGGTTAGTATTAAAGCTTAGAAGCTTACCTGACAGGGCGCTCTTGATTTGGTATTTATTACTACCTAGGTGTTTAATATTCCAGATTTGAGCTTTATTTTCTTTGGACCATTGAGAATAGAGCTGAATTTTGGCATAGTCTGCTGGACTAGAGAAAGCGACATCAAGATAGAAGTTTGGATTAAGGGTAGTCTTGATATAGTAGTTGCCGTCTTCGATGAGGGGTTTGAAAGGAGTGGAAGCATCAACAACTTGCTCAAGCTGCCATTTTTCAGACTGCTTAATCGGACTACTTGATAGATTAATTTCTACTGGAGTAGCATAAGTAACAGAATCACCTCGGACGCGAAGAGTTCGATTTTCGTCACACGATGAATAGAAGATATACTGATTTTGATCTTTAGTAATCTTCCAACGACTCGAACAATCGTCAAGGTTTTCTGTGGTTAGTTTGATTTGTGGCTGGTTTAAGACGTCACCAAAATTATAAGAAAGATTTTTGTTAGATAACACACTCTTAATAGTATAAATATTGTTGCCAAGATGAGTAAATTGCCACTGCTGTGCAAGATTCTCTTTAGACCATTGAGAATACATTTGAGCTAAGGCGTTTTCGTTCTTGCTAGCATATTGGACATCAATGTAGAATTTTTGATTAAGATTGGTGGAAATATAGTATTTGCCATCCTGAATAATTCCCTGTTTATTTGAAGAAGCGTCAGGCTTTGCAATTGGTTTAAATTTAACGACTTGTTTGGAAATAGTAGGATCACCAAACCAACGTCCAAAAAGCATATAAAAATTACGATTACCATAGGCGCCACAATAGGAGGTACCTGGATAATTTTTAAGAGCATCAGCATTAGGTTGGTATGGGGTATAACGATAAAGAGCCGAGGTAGCTAGGTTTTCAATATTAACCTTTGAACCGCCACAGGCAAAGTTTGGATTGTAGTAGATAAAGTTTTCACCGACAGGATAGTTAGTATAACCACCATCTAGGACGTCACGAAAGAGTCTGGCGGCATTGCGAACTTGATTTCGAAAACCATAATATTTTGAATCACAGGCAGCTGTATCTGGACAACCAAAACCAGTGGCACTACGGTACTGAATATGATTTGGCCAGGTGTCAGTGACGAGACTTTGCTCTTTTTCGATGAGAGTAATAAAAACTTGTGGGTTAATTTGAAAATCTCGACTTGCCTCAAAAATAACCCGAGCGGCAGTTTGTTTTTCACCATTGTATTCAAAGGTCTCTTCAGAAAGACAGACAAATTTACCATTTTCAATATGATATTTATAGCCTGGAAAATTTGCGGCCCTCTGAATATTACGATCATTGCATGGGTTTTTAGAAGTGAGGAATTCCTGAATCTGAGCCTCAGTCATAGTGCCGACATTTGACATTGTATAGTCAGAAATAATATTGCCGGCATTAAATTTTGAGATATCATATGCCTTAGATTCTTTTAAATTTTTGGTTAAAAGAAAGCTAAGAGTCGAGATCATAAAAAAGATAAAAACTAACGCTAAAATATTTCTTGAAGTTCTATAAAAAGTAGAATAAGAAGCTAGATTAATTCTCTTTCTTCTTTTTAGAGTATCTTGCGGAATAATGCGTACGAGATCTTTTTTCATTAATTTATAATTAGTCCTTCTATTAAGCCAGTTTTTTGATTTGCATTGACTTCGATTTTAAAGTTTAGGTTACCAGAGGGGAGGTTTGCGAGTGGGATATCAAAACCTTCACAACTACCAGAAGACGGATTAGATACCACATTAACAGTTTCGGAATAGACTGAATTTCCTGACGAAAATACCGTAAGCTTGCAAGTACCAGGAAGCTTTAAAAATTGGTTAATATTGACACGAATACGATATTTATTACCAGCTTTTTCGGAATACGTGACTGTACCAGTTAATTTATCTAGTTGATTAACATCCTGACCTTCGTATTGTTCGGGGGTTTTGGGAGTACGACCAGCTTCAGCATCTTCCTTTGTACCATCTTCTGTATGAATTGGCTGATTTGAGGCTTCATCTGAGGCTTGGTCAGTTTTTTGATGTATTTTTTCTGTTGTTTCTGGAGAATGATTAGTGTTTCTACCAAAATCAACTATCTTAAAAATCTTAAGAACGATAATAGTGGCAATAACCGCAAGGATAAACGTTGAGATAACAAAAATTGGGGTTTTGCTTTTCTGATGCCTTTTTGTGGTTTGTTTTGCCATTTAGATGATCCCTTTTATGTTTATATAATAGCACAAAAAGAATGGATTTTTTAACATGAATAGTTTAGTATAGAAGTTTATTTTAGATCTAATTTGAATTTTTGACTTATATAATTAAGAAATTTTCGAAATATCTTATTAGCAGTGTGTTTTTTTATAATTGAGATAATTAAGCCTCCAAAGAAAACAAGGATGGTAGTTAAGACGATAAAAATGATAAGGCTTTTAGAAGTGCTATAGGTTTGCAGCCAGGCAAAGAAACTAGCTAAGAGTAAGTAATTATATGGTGCATCGTGAATTAGATATATACCCAAGGTATGCTCTGAGGCCTTTGTTAATATATTGATAAGAGGATTTTTCTTAGCCACATTTGTTTTGACAAAGACCATGAAAAGACTAACGCTCATCAAAAGCGTAACAATAGAGTTTGGAGGCCACATATAATACATGGAGATTTTTGGCATAAATGGAGAGGAGAGATATTTGAAGATGAAGATAAAGACCACTGCAAGAATGAGTGAGAAAAAATGAAGCTTAACGAATGATTCACGATCCTTTTTAAAAATGCAATCAAGTTCTTGGTATTTGGAGATATACGAACCGAGAAAATAGAGAAAAATTAGCCAAATAAAGCGACTGTATATAACCCCATTTTCAGTACTATTAACGGCGAGACCAGAGATAGTAGGAATTACAGAAAGCAGAAAGAAAGAAACGACGAGAAGTTTCCGATGTTCTTTCTGATTGAGGCTACTAATAAAAAGATTCAGGTATGGTGAAAATAATAGGATGGTAATGTATGAAGTGATATACCAGTAATAACCAAGACTGAATGGGAAAAAGGTGCTGAGAGTTGGAACATATCCACCTTTTATGATAATGCAGAGGATGATATTTAAGATGAAATAAAACCAAATATCATAGATTAGATGAATAATTTTCGTTTTCTTCGAGCTGTGACTTTTATAGAGGAAGAAGCCAGTAATTAACATAAATAGGTTAACACCAATTTCACCAAAGTGTAGGAGGAAAGCCACGATAATTTTATTAAAACCACTTAAATTTTCAAAAATAAGACCTTTATAACAAACATGAAAAATAATGATCATGATAATTGCTACAATTCGCAAAAGATCGAGAGAATAATTTCTCTGCTTTTCTATCTTATTTACCTCCATAATAACCCTATTATATCCAATTATCTGTTTTTAGGGGGGATTTTTCTAGAAGTTAGATCTTAAAGAGACCATTATGCTTTTTTTGGTCGTAGATTTCGACTGGAATACCTTTGGCTTTGATTTTTTCCTCAACTATGATTTTGATTTCCTGGTCATAGGCAGTTTTCTCTTCACGCTTTGATAATTGCTGTTTTACTTGTTCTGATATTTTTTTACGTTGAGTTTTGGAAAGGCCGAATTCCTTAGACCAAGAATCTAACTCAGAGAGTGCAGCTTGCTGGTCATATGAATAGTTAAAGAAATCAATGTAATTGCGATTATCCTTCGATTCGGAATAGAGGCGGTCAAGAATTTTTGACGGCACGCGCAAAAGCTCATCTAAATTGATTCCCTGGTGATTCTCCTGGAGTTGCTTTTTGATAACTTGGACAAGAGAGTCTATATAGTCAGATATTAGCTTGGAATTAGCGAATTTATAACCACCTTCTGGAGTAGGGATGGCATAGAGATTGGCGACAGTAAAATATCGGTCAAAGAAACCTGATTGTTTTTGATTACGATAGGATTGCATACAGACGACACAACCTGGATCGACGATATCAACTGCTACTTGAGATGATTCAGGGGTAGCTTGATTTTCATAAAACTTGAGGAGCGCTTCCGTGTTCTTAGCTTTTACATCTTGATTCTCTTCAGCTTGTAAATTAAGTAGTGGAACACTTGCAGTTGTAAAATAATCTTTAGCTTCCCAGGTTTTTAGACGGTCTGGGATGGCGGAGAAGATTTCACCCCATTCTGAGAAACTGCGACCAATTTTTCCAGCTAGATCAGTTGGTTCAGATTGGTCGATAGTACAGGACGTAGCACCGAGGCCGCATTGGCTTGGCTGCGAAACGTTGCACGTGCCAAAAACCCAGAGAGCGAGCAGTGATTTGATTGCAATAATAAGAGACCAGACCGTGATAAAGACAATCAAGACGGAGAGGATTTCAATAAGAGCACTGGCAGGTTTTAAGAGTTTAGGATTTTTTACAACTAGACGTTTTAAGAGAGTATTTTTAACATCATCTTTAAAGTTGGTGTCACATTTTTGCAGACGAACCTTCTTAAAAACACAGTGCCAGGCTTTTTTGAATACTGCCCAATATTTTTTTCCAAGTGTTTTATTAAAAATACTAAGAAAGCCAACAAAAACAGAGATGAGACATAGAATAATAAAAGCAGCAATACAGACCATTAGTTAAATTTCCTTAAAATTGTGATGAGTTTATTGATATCCGATTCAGTAGTTTGATAGCCAAGCGAGACTCGAATGAGTGGCGGGAAATGCATTTTATGATCTAAGTAATAATGTACACAGAAATAGCCAGAACGGACCATGATGTTTTGGTCGCTAAGAGCTTCGGCGAGAAGATGACTATCTATTCCCTCTACATAGAATGAGAAAGTGGTAGATTTTTCTTGATTGAGACAATGGATCTTAGGTTGAGATTTTAAGAAGTCAAAGAGTTTAGTTTCACAGGATTCTAGGCGTTCTTTTGCGGAATCTGGCAGCTTCTCAAGCCAAGAAATCGCAGCACCAAGAGCGATAATTTCACCCCATGCTTGAAGTCCGGCCTCAAAGGCGGTGTGGATTTTATTATCATGTTCAGCGGAAAGAAGATAAGAATTCTTTTCCACATCATCGACCATACCTCCACCGAGAAAAGTGAGGTTGAGGTTTTCTAATAAGGTCTTTCGCACGACCATGACACCAAGTGAGGCGCCATACATTTTATGGGCGGAAAAACAAATTGCATCAGCTTCAGTCTCCTGGAGGAGCTGATAATTATGGGCCATCGCCTGTGCGGCATCGAGGATAATAATTCCCTGTTTTTGATGGGCATAAGTGATAATATCTTTGAGATTTTTTAGCGTGCGCCCATCGATATTACTCATAACATTTATGACAACCAGTGAATTATCGGGGATTTCAGATATTGGAAGCGAACCATCAGCTTCTCTGGAAAGTACAAGGCGCTCTAGCTTAGCGCTGGTAGCAGCGGACTGAGTAGCAAGAAATACAGAATTATGTTCAATATCGGAAGTAGCTATGGTTTTAATACCTGCAGCTTTAAAATCAAATTGAGAAAGAAGAAGGTTAATACCGTAGGTGGTATTAAGTGTGAAGCTAACAAAATAATCTCTTTTTTTAAGTTTGAGGAGTTTTAGAACTTGATCGCGAGTCTGCTCAACTTTTTGATCAGTAACCTTTCCCCATTGATATTTCACACGTTCGCCACAAGAGTTATGTTTTTGATAATACTCCACTAAACTATCGATGACTGGTTGCGGACGGAGTGACTGGCAGGCACCATCAAAATATATATCTTGGCGCTTAAGATATTCAAATCCAGACGTACGCTCAGAATTACTAACTGGTTTTGATTGGGTTGTAGCCTGTTTTCTTGATAGATTAAAAAATACCATCGACCTCCTTATTTATGATTATTTTATCACAAAATAGATGTGAAAGAGTTTTCCACATCTCCACATTGCTATTATTATAATTTGATATTTTAATATTAATGGTTTGTTCGGTTTGAGTTATCAACAGAAAGTTTGTTTTTTCCACAAGCATTTTAATAGGTGGAAATAGTTATATTTTATTTGTTCGGTTTTAATAAAATCCTGAATAATTTAGTGTTCGGTTTTTTATGATCGAGAGTTTTTCTTGTTCGGATTAACAGTGATGGGTGATGTTTTATGACTCTAAATCAAGGCCAAGAATTTCAGCTGCCTGCATCAAAATATCGTGATCAGAATCCGAGGCATACTGCAAGCGCTGTTTAAAGAGTGCGGTAGTTTCTGGAAAAGTGAGATCGACGATTTCTAGGGAGCGAGCGGAACCAGCGTTGCGTTTCAAAAAACCAAGCTGGACTAGATTATCGATATGCTCAGCCACAGAGGCGACGGAGCGTAAACCGAGTCCTGCCGCAATTTCACGATAGGAGGGCGAGTATTCATGATTATTCTGAAAGTCTTCCAGAAAATCCATTAAACGCTTTTGCTTTTTTGTCAATTTCAGTGCCATATTTGTTATAATTATATAGTAGATGGAGATTTTGTGGCAAAAATGAGCAATTCGTATATTGATGGACTAATATCACCCTCGAGGAATAAAAGAGTAGCGCGAACCGTGCGACCTAAGGCTAGCCTAGAGATCGGTGAGGATCAGGCCACAAAACAACACTTGGAACAACAACGTTTGCTTAGGGCCGAGAGATTACGTAAAGAAAAATTACGCAACCGAAATATATCACTCGCTCAAAGCGATGATCCATTGGTTGGACAAGCTGAGATCCGACGAAAGCAATCAGTGGAATCTGGCAATACAAGAACAATTACCGAGATGAGCGCAATGCCTGAGATGGATACTTTTAATAATAAAACAGCCTCAGCTAAACCAGAACTCACTGAAACTAGTAAACCAGTTACAGTTACTTCAAGAATTCGTCGTAAAATAGGCGATTTTAGCAAACGAGATCACGATGATTTTGTGGAACCAGTGCAGGCGTTTGGACTAACACGCCAAGATAATTTTGACGAAGACTTTGACAATAAAAATGAACTAGGTGATGCGCGTTTTGATGATGAAAACTTAATTGATTTATCATCTGATGAACTATTTAATAATAAAAAAAAGGGGCGTAAGAACCAAGATTCAGATGAGGATGATAAAAAACCGAAGAAGAAGGGCTTCATTAGACGTCATCCAAAATTAACTATTTTCTTATTTTTATTACTCTGTGGTGGGACTGCACTATATTTATATGGTGATCAATTAGTTGCAAAAGTGACTGGTGGAAAATCAAATTTGGTTGATCTCGTAAAGACTGTAGTAACAGAAAAAATAACACCACTGAAGTCCGATAAGCAAGGCCGCACTAATATTGCAATTTTTGGAACCTCTGGATATGACATGGCCGGAAGTGAGGGCAAATATGTGCATGATGGTGCACAATTAACCGATTCCCTGATGGTAATGTCGATCGATCAGAAAGCAAAGAACGCAGTAACGATGAGTTTACCGCGCGACCTTAAGGTGGGGCGCGAAGCTTGCTACACTGGTAAAATTAACGAGGTTTATGTTTGCGCGAGTAATAATGGTAAAAATGAAGAGGCGGGAGCGCAGGCGGTAATGAAATCCCTTGGTGAAATTTCTGGCCTTGAAATGCACTATTATATTCATGTGAACTGGGGGTCGTTGGTGCAGATTGTGAATGCGCTAGGCGGGATCACTGTAACGGTTGATGAAGATATTAATGATTATTACTACACAAAAGTGGTGATGAAAGCCGGTGTGCCAACACATCTGGATGGTGAAAAAGCGCTAGGTCTTGCCCGCGCCAGACACGGTTCAGCAAGCGGTGATTTTACACGCGGAGAAAATCAACAAAAGGTACTTGTGGCGATTAAAAACCGCATTGCCGAAAAAGGTATGGATATCCCTGCGATGATTAATTTAGTGAATGTCCTGGGGGATAACCTAAAAACTAATGTGAATATTGATGAAATTAAAACGGCGGCAAAAGTAATGTCCGACTTTAATCCCGCTAATATTGCGTCGGTGCCATTAATTAACACGCCGGAGGGTAATTTAGTTAAAAATGCAAGTTTTCCAGTTGGTGGGATTGATATTTCATTTGTGATTCCAAGTGCCGGAGTACAAAACTATACAAAAATTCAACAATTCCTCGAGAGTAAGATTGCTGATTATAGTGATTCCCCAGCCACTTCACGCATCCTTGCCTTGAATGGTGCCGATGAGGGTGGTATAGCGGCAAATGAAAAGATTGAACTCGAAAAAGCTGGTTTTAGAGTTACCGGAACCGGTAATGCGCCAAAGGGAGAATATCCGGACAAGGTTTCACTCTATATGATAGGCTCTAAGGAAGAGACAAAGAAGAAGTTGGAAACCTACTATGGATTAACTGCGAAACCAGCTAGTGATATACCAAAGGGTATTGATACAAAAAATTATGACTTTGTGGTAATTATTGGAAAGCCTGAAACAAAAGAGTAATTAAAAAAATAAGACCTTTATGGGGTCTTATTTTTTATGCAAATATATTAAATATTAAAGTGGTTTTTTAGCAATAATTAAATGCCTTGCACGACCTTCACCCTCAGAATGAGTGGTGATATCGGAATAATCTTCAGCTAGTTTATGAACAACACGGCGGTCCACTGCATTGAGTTCCAAAGTCATTGGTTCCCCAGTCTCACGGACTTTTTGAATCCAGCCTTCAGCCTTCTGTTCAATACGCTCCGCTCGCTGACGTTTGTAATCTGCCACGTCAACATTAACGCGAGTTACTTCAGAATTATGGGCAACGAGAGCCATGGAAACGACGTGCTGGAGGGCGCGTAGATTGTCCGCATTCTTGCCAATTAGAAGTGAATTTAAACTAGTGCTTGGTACGCTCAGTTGAATGACATCATCGTCGATAGTGGACCAAACAGCTACATTAATACCGAAAAACGACAAAAGATCCTCAAGATATTTTGTTGCAAAACGAATCGATTCATCCCGATTCATAAAACTCCTATTCTCCTAGCCGTTATCTGGCTGGGTTGAGTTTGAGGATGATTTTTGTTTTAAGAATGAGTCATTAGAAGATCTTTTGGCATCTTTGGCAGAAATACGAGTGATACGGGTGCCGGTTTTCTTATTCTCAATTACCTCAGCCTCTTTAATATCAGAGGTCTTCTTTTTTAGTTCCCTAAGAATAGCGCGATCCGTGTTATCGTCGAGTTTTTCATCTACCTGATTGAAAACAATTTTTTGCTGCAGAATGGTGACTAAATTAGAGAGAAGATAGTACATAACAAGGGCGCCAGGAAGATTGATTGTGATCATCAACATCATGACCGGCATCATAAAACTCATCTGTCCAGAAACCATATTATTAAGGTCGGCCTGATCCATATCCTTGCCAGCTTTTGCATCCTCAACCATTTTCTTCCAGGTATTCTTAGCACTCTTCTTTGGCATCTGCATTTTTGACATATAGTACTGAGTAAATGCGGAACCTAGAGCAAATAGAAGAATAATTAATGAACTTAGAGAAGTCAGGCCGGCGCGAACGGAGAGATCGACTTTTCCAAAAAGTTGAGGTTTAAAATCGTAGGTTCGCTCCGTAGTGTTTTCAAGATAGGTGTTTTGCAAGTTAATAATCTCATCAATGCGGGTCATTTCGGAAACTACAGGGTAGGCGCGCTTAGAAACATTATCCTTGACGGTTGGAGTAACCATAATACGAATTGAAAAGAAGAGCGCAAAGAAGATTGGAAGTTGGATAAAAAGAGTCCAGATTGAAGTGAGTGGCTTGACGTTATTGCGCTTATAGAGATCCATCATTTGGATAGTTTCAAGCTGTTTATTACCATTACAGCGTTTGCGAATCTCAGTGAGTTCAGGTTGAATTTTACGCATCAACTTCATCTGAACAAATTGTTTTTTGATGAGTGGCCAGGTAAGAAATTTGACGATCAAAGTGAAGACGATCATCGCTACACCAAAATCACCAATGTAATTATAGATTACTAAGAGAATATTAATAATCGGGTTGACAATTAGAAAATCAATTAACTCAAACATTTGGTTAATTATAACATAGATAAAGGTAAAAACTAGCAGTCTTCGACGTATTCTATCTTATATTTATCTAAATCAATTTTATTTGCCTTTAGGAAATTAAGGGCATTTTGTTTAAGGATTTTCTTAAAATCAGCCTTACATGAAAGTGGCTTAATTTTGATCGTAATACTATTATCTTGATTTAAAACACTATCAATATAATACCTTTTATCGTCATTGTGATATGGAGTTATGGAAAAGATAGGATCAGTCATGGTCTCATTTTTTTCGATCTCATTCAAGGCTTGTTCTATTTGATTACAGACTTCATCGTCTTTCTGATGCTCTTTGAACCATTTTTTATTATTATCCTCTGGGGTAAGACAATAATAGATATATTTTTGATCACCTTTAGATATTTTGAGTTCAGTTTCCTGTGTCTTGAAGCCATCTCGTTCGATTTTTATTTTATAATCCCCTGGTTTTATCTTTTTTTCACCTGCCGAATAAGCTTCTTGATTTAGTGTTATTTTTGAATCGACTGGAGAAACTAGGATTTTAACTTTTGCGGTTTTCGGGAGGTCAATTATGAACATTACAATAATATAGACGACTAAAACAAAGAAAGCTGCAGTTGTGATTTTTATTAAAGTGGCGCGACTGAGCATGATTTTTCTTTGATTTTGTAAACTATTCTCCATCTTATGATTTTCTCCTAAAGATTTGATATGCTCCATGACTATGAGTTAAATTAACACGATCAGAGGTTTCTGGAGCATGACCATAGAGAGAGGCCTGAACTTCCTGCAAGTGACCATTAATATTGACCACTAACTTAATGTGACCAGGGACAATTAGGATATCACCTGATTGCAAAACAGAAGTATCTCCAGTATTTGGGATTTCATCATAAAGTTCTCGATGTCTATTTAAATACGGGACCATTGATCCGGTCGTATCAACTGGTGGGAAATTTGGGTCAGCCCCGGAAGAGTGTAGAACTACTGAAACAAAACGTCCACAATCCGTTACATCCCCCACATTTCCAACCTTACGCTGTGCCTCTGAATAGGCAGGGGTAGGGTTTTTTCGTCCGCCTGAGAAGTAAGCCCTGGTTGCACTATCTGTTTCCATATCATAGCGATGCCAGGCTAAATCAACAGCGGTTTGTGAAATCACTTGATGACCGCCACCAGAATAGCCACCAGTACCAGGTTGACTATTCGAACTCGAACAGCCACTTGTACCAGAATTATCCGTAAACCCACCGAGCGCTAGATAAACTACGTAGGCTCCAAAATTTCGCTCATTATGACCAGTTGTACTTTGGTGATCACCAACATACATATACCATGACATACCACCTTTAGTGGAATCACGTTTTGCATCCGCACGTGACATTACATACGGAGATCCTTCCCCAATTGAAGCCTGTTCTGGAGTAAAGCCCATATCTAGTGCCTGTTGCTGATACGCCTCGCCATTATAACGGTAAAACATTTTTTTTACCATTCTAGAATCAGGATTGGCAGTTAACTCTGGACCATATTGCTGTTTAACTAGCTTAGCGGCAATTTTGGTTTGACGAAGAAATTCCTCAGTAGTAACTGGACCAGCTGGTTTAAAGGCATTGCTATTCGTCCCACCACTAGTGTATGAATAAAGCTGGTAAATTCCCTGTCCATTTGCTGGATTTGAAACATTTAAGCTATGCTCACGATAGTGAAGTACCGCCAAAATTTGCCACGGCATATCATTCTCGCGTGCCGCCTCTTCATAAACTGGTCGGTTAGCCGCAATTTTATCACGCTCAGCCTGACTTAAAATCTCATCACCGGCATAGTTTTTAAAATCAGCTGTTACTACTACTTCAGGGTCAGTAGCTGGACCAGTTGAAGAAACTGAAGTATTAGAGGCTGTACGATTAGAGGACACGGTACTAGAAGAACCACCAACCGACAAGTTAGCTTCCTCTTCAAGCTCACCTATTCCCTTATCCTGAAAATAACCAAATGGATCCCCTTTTCGATTATCTGGTGCACTAGGATCGGCCCATCGATAAAAAACATATGTTGAATTATTGTTATTTTTGATTATAGTCTTTTTTGGAATAAAGTTAGCTAGATTTCTTTTATCGACAACAACGCCGTCATTAGAAATTGATACAACATCATTTATATCATCATGTTCACCTATGCCGGTCGGCAATGTACGTTTACCGTTATTTAGAACTGATCTAACACCATCAAGAACATCCTGTGAAATATTTGCAGTTTCACTATATTTTGCCACTGTCCCAGAGTAATACCAGCCGCTGCGCAGAAGCATATCAATAAAGCTTTGTTCCTTATTGGCGTTTTGATTATATCTATTCATCAGTGATGACTCAAATAGATTAGCCATCTGCGAGGCTTCTGTTAAAACTGAAACTGGAGGAGATAATCCATTCTCTTGTATTGCCATGGCGGAAATACCACGAAGCTGTCCATCAGTGAAATTATATTTCGTAAAAG
>CAUTNS010000005.1:0-31603 GCA_963540345.1 uncultured Candidatus Saccharibacteria bacterium
ATTATCGCGGTACCAGAACGCGCAATTGGCGCTTCGTTCTCCGACACAGATCTAACGGCCACCGGTTTCTACGATGACTGGCATATTGATGATCGTAATAATCTTTGTACTGATGATGGACTAGATGATCGAAGTAAAGTCGGTGCATTCTTACGTTTTATGGATGGCGATGATGAAATTCTTCTATGTACGCATGCTACACTTCGTTTTGCATTCGAAGAATTGCCGCCAAGTAAATTCCAAGATTGTCTTCTTGCGATCGATGAGTTTCACCACGCTTCAGTCTCCGAGAATAGCCGTCTTGGCCAACTTCTTCAGGACGTAATGCATGGTTCAAATGCTCATATCTTAGCAATGACCGGATCTTATTTCCGTGGCGATGCTGTACCAATTCTTACTCCTGAAGATGAAGAAGAATTTGATAAAGTTACGTATACATATTATGAGCAGTTAAATGGTTATACATATTTAAAAACCTTAGGTATCGGCTATCATTTCTATACCGGTAGCTATCTGTATAGAGGCGCGCTTGATGCCGTGCTTGACACTCGTAAGAAGACGATTATACATATTCCAAATGTTAATTCAAAAGAGTCTACTCAAAAAGGTAAGCTCGAGGAAGTCCAGAATATTTACGATATTATTGGTCGCTGGGATCACAAAGACGAGAATAATGTAGACTATATCGAAACTCCAGACGGCAGAATGCTCAAAGTGGCCAATTTGGTAGAGGATGAGCCAGAACATCGCAAGAAGTTAGTGAACTACCTAACAAACGTAGCTCGTAATGATATTGCTGGCATTGATATTATTATTGCATTGGGTATGGCAAAAGAGGGCTTTGATTGGCCATATTGCGAACACGCGCTTACCGTAGGTTATCGTTCTTCACTAACTGAAATTGTTCAGATTATTGGCCGCTGTACTCGTGATAGCTACAATAAGAAACATGCTCAATTTACGAACCTGATCGTTCAACCAAACGGCACCAATGAGGATATTGTAATTGCCGTAAATAGCATGCTTAAAGCTATCACCGTTTCTCTTCTAATGGAACAGGTACTTGCGCCAACATTTACATTCACACCAAAGCCACGTGAGCCTCGTCCACTCAAACCGGGTGAGATTACGATTAAAGGTCTTGCTGTACCAAAGACTCCAAAGGTCAAACAAATCATTGCAAGCGATCTAGAGGATCTTACTGCAGCCGTATTGCAAGATTCTCGTGTCGAGAAAGCTGCTGCACAGAATATTACCGGCCCTTATATGAAGCATCTCCAGAGTGAGATCATTCGCGAAAGAAACCCTGGTCTAACTGACGAAGAAACCGAAATTGTAAGACAATATCTCGCTGCCAATCTTGCCACTAAGGTGGCTGAACCGGTTAAAGATAGCGAAGGTAATATTAAATATTTGAAGCTTGCTAACCGCTTCATAAAAATTGACGAGCTTGATATAAACCTTATCGATTCCATCAATCCTTTTCATCACGCATTTGAGGTTATCTCGAAAAAAGTTGGCGCAGATACATTTAAGATTATTCAGGACACTATAGCTGGCAACAGGATCGATATGCGCGTAGAGGACGCACTTGCTATGGTTCCTCAGATTAAGGCGTTCGTTGTTGTTCATAATGGAAAATATCCATCGCTCCATGCTGATGATAATAATGAGAAAATCCTCGCTCAAGCTCAGGCGTTCTTGACAGCTCAAAGGGCGAAATATGAACGCGAAAAAGCACGTAGAAGCGCTGGGGGTGAATCATAATGGATTATTTTGATCAACTTGCCGAGCTGTTTGAGGGTCCAGATTCAGGCTTATTCAAGCCGGCTCCAAAAAAGCATGTAATTACTAAAGATGAGCGTTTAGTGGGATCGTTTGAACAGATTAACGATTTTGTGCGCAAAAACGGTCGTATCCCCATCGAACAGGCAGATGATATTAGTGAGGCTATGTTTGGCCATATGCTTAATACAATCAGGGTAGACAAAAAGAAAGTCGAAGCGCTAACGGATTACGATGAATTTGGTCTATTAGAATCTGAAAAAGCTCCAGGATCACTCGAAGAATTATTTGCCGAAGATAGTGATTTATTCAAAGGTTCCGGCGACATCTTCGATGTTCAGAAACTACCATGGCAAGGTATAGCTAATAAGAATACTGGCGAAACCGCCAACAGAAAACCAGTCGAAGATTTCTCAATTTATAGGCCTCTATTCGAAGAAAAACAGGCCGGACTTGCCTCTGGTAAATATAAATTAATAAAATTTACAAAGCAAGAAGAGGTTGTCGAGGGTGGATATTATATCACTGGTGGTCAAATGTGCTATGTAGAAAGTATTGGTAAAGAGAAAATGACTTTCGGCCGCATGAAAGCACGTCTTCGTGTGATCTTCGAAAACGGAACAGAGTCAAATATATATCTTCGTACCCTTTCAAGTCAGCTATATAACGATGACGGGTTTATCGTTATTAGTGCCAATAGTAAAAAAGCCGAAGACGACAAAAAAGCTGTCGGCCATATCTATATTCTTAGATCAAAGAGTGAAGACACT
The DNA here is from genome assembly GCA_963540345.1 of uncultured Candidatus Saccharibacteria bacterium. Lineage (GTDB taxonomy): Bacteria > Patescibacteriota > Saccharimonadia > Saccharimonadales > Saccharimonadaceae > Nanosyncoccus. Next base: position 2,556 of record CAUTNS010000005.1, read on the forward strand.
TCTGTCCAGGATATTGCAAATTTCTATAAAATTGGCATGACCGAAGACACGGTCGAGAATCGTATCGCTAATGCTGAAAAGGATCCTACGTACCTCATGGCGCCGGTTGAGATAGTCGAAACCTACAAAGTAACCGGAGACTATAATACTCAAAAAGTCGAAGCCCTCATTCATCGTTTTTTTGCTGACGCAAAAGTAGTCTTAATAATCACAGATAAAGATGGTAAAGAATATACCCCAGATGAATGGTATTCCGTTCCGATTGGCGTAATTCGCGAAGCTATAGATCTACTGAATACAGGTGACATTATTAATTTTGTTTATGATAACGAAAGACAAAAGATTGTGGAGATTAAAAATGATTAGCGAAATTGCGACCGCAGTTGGCGCCACTAAGAATATTGCAGATTTACTCAGTAAAGCAACCAAGGTAGCACGTGATAAAAAAGATCAAGAACTCCTTTTTATGATTACTGAAATACAGTCTCAATTTATTGATTTGCGCGAGGAAGTTGAATCTATCAAGAAACAGCTGGATATATCTGATAAAGTCATCAGACATTCCGATGGTCTTTACATTACCCTTAAAGACGATCCGGATAAAATTAGGTACTGCTCAACTTGTTGGGGAAATTATCAGAAATTAGTGCAGATAGGTTCCATTCGATGCCCGGAATGCAAAACATTGTTGCTAGGTTATAAGAAAGATCTAGATCAAATAGTCAGGGGTCATAATGCGCCATGCATTATTTGTTGACCGAAGGGGGCTTACTATATTTATGCTTTTGCTTCACACTTTCTATGGCTGCTTCGCCCAAATGCAAAATCAAGATTCAAAAGACCTCTCTAAACGTATTGTTGGCTGTATTTTGAAAGACGAACGAAATTAGTGAGTCAGACAAAGAACAAATAAAGATTGATTCTGTCGTGGCCACTAACAAAGACAAAGAGGAGTTTCTTTCGATCCTAAGAATCAGAACAGACTTTTATAGGTGAGGTCTTTGAGGAGACAGGCTATAAGGTGAAAAATATACGAAAAATTGGGATTACAAGAGATCAGACTCAGACTTCGCATATATTTACAGCGGAACCATATGGTGAGGCGCAAAAATCCATCCAGATGAGGATGAAATTAGGTTCGGTGCTAAATTGCAATTAGTTACTGCAAATGATTTTTGAGCCTCAAGATATTGTAAAGATAGTGATACAATCATAGTATGAAACCAGACGCAACATCAATTCTATCTTTTATAAATAGCGCGGATAAGACTTTTGTGATTCCAGTCTACCAGAGGAATTACTCTTGGAGTGCTGAGGAATGCGGCAAATTATTTGAGGATTTACTTGATTCCATGAAGACCGGCAAGCGCCATTATTTTGGGAATATCGTATTCTACGCTAAAGAAACTAATGCCTGGGCAGGATATTCTGAACTCATCCTCATTGACGGACAACAGAGAGTTACGACAACTATGCTGCTACTTGCTGCGATTCGTGATGTTGAAGAAGATGAGGTTAAGCGAGCTAGAATCACAAACACTTATCTGCTAAACCGAAATAGTGATACTAAGGAGCGAGTGAAGCTTAAACAGATCGAATCTGATAGAGATATTTACGAGTCGATTATCAATGGTGAATTTGATGAGTCGTCAGACAGTAATGCGGGTAGAAATTACAAAACATTCAAGCGTCTTATTCGTGAATCTGGTGTTAAAACTGACGATATTCTAAATGCAATTAATAATCTAGAAGTCGTGGCTTTGGATCTGAAATTAAATGAAAATAAAGAACGCACGGAATCGCCACAAATTATCTTTGAAAGTATTAACGCTACTGGAAAACCATTATCTACTGCTGATTTGCTTAGAAACTATCTGTTGCTCGGCATAGATGATTCGGAACAAGAAAGATATTATAAGGATTATTGGCTGATCATCGAAAAAGGTATTGGCGATGCGAATATTTCCGACTTCATTAATAAATATTTGGTCATGAAAATTGGCGATAACGTCAATAAAAATACGGAATATTCTGAGTTTAAAAAATATCTTTCCAAGAATAATGTTGAAGCGATTGACGCGCTTAAAGACCTTGCGCATTATGCAAGATATTATGGATGGATACAAGAGCCGGAGAAGGCGAAGGATTTTGACAAAAAAGTTTCCCTCCAGCTTGAGGACTTAAGAGAGCTAAAAACGGCTTCCATGGCGCCGCTACTTCTATTCTTGCTGGAAAAAGCTGATGATGATGCCATGATTGGGTTTAACTCGGATGAGCTACTAGAGGCTTTGGCTGTTTTGGAGTCCTGGGCGTTTCGCGCTCGCGTGGTTGGTGTGCTAACAAGTGGTGCGTTTAATACAATTACTTCGACGAGTCTCCTAAATAATTTGAAGCGTGCCAAAGATGATGATTACCACCATCAGATTAAGTTTGAACTATCCAATTATCGTACATATGACATCTGGCCAAATGATGATGATTTTATGGAGGCATTCAAGAAATATAATTTCTATAAGAACTATAATAAATACGTACAGAGGAAACTTGAGAACGCAGTCTCAAACGATCATCACAATTGGCGACCAGATTCCATTGAGCATATTATGCCGGAAACCCTCAGTGCGGATTGGAAGAAACGACTGGGTGAAAATTATAGCGAGATTCATGGTGAATATTTGCATACGATCGGCAATCTGACGCCGCTCAATATGACGGATAATATTATAAATTCTAATGATCCATTCTCTATTAAGTTGCCGCAATATAAGTCATCTAGCTGGAAGCTAACTCGTGATGTTTATGATGATTTTAAGGATACTGAGAACTGGGGTGTAGCTGAAATTAATAGCCGTGCGGAAAATCTTGCATATAAGGCGTCGAAGATTTGGTTTGGACCTTTGCAACGTGAGAGACAGATTGAAGCTGACGTGAAGAAGAAGACTGACGACTATCGTCGGATTCTTGCGGGTAAGCTTGCTTGTGAAACAATTTTTCATATTAAATACACCAAGGGTGAGAACGGTGATGGACATCTGATTGATGCAAAAATGCGCATCGAGGTCATTAATGATAAGCCACGTTTTATCGTGATGGCAGGGTCGAGGATTTTTCCTTATGCTCTTGAGGGGATTAAGCCTACGTTTGAAGATAAGATTAGGAAGTGCGGATGGCATGACGAGGTGGTACTAGAGGAGGATATTAATATCTTTGAATCACCTTCGGCGGCGTCGTGCTTTGCGGTGGGCGGTTCATCAAATGGCTGGACTTGGTGGATGAATAGTAATGGCGAAACTTTGGACGAGATCGTGGCAGGCGATTTGGAAAGAAGCTACGAGGAGTAAACAAATGCCTCATATCATCGGAATCGATTTTGGATCAACTAATGATGAGAGAAATTGTAACAAAAAGGATGATGTTATAATATGGTTATAGTGAATAATCATAAACACAGTGAGCGATTTGAACAAATGGTTGACCCAGGAGATGTTTCTCATGTTGCAACTCAAATTTTAACCATTGCTAGAACATTAGGTATTAATGTTGAAGCTGTCGGCGCGAGTATTGGTCCTACATTTACCGAGTATGAATTTACGATTCTTGACGATTTATTTGATGATGGTATTCTGGCGAGTTTTGAAGAAATGCTCGCAAACGAATTGCTACGCGGTTCTGCTATAAGATGCACTCGTACGGACAAGAAGTTAGCGATAGTGGTCCCGCATATAAGACGTTTGTATCCGAATTTTAAGCAATATCTTACAAATAATGGAGCAAATAACAAAGCTAATAATAAAGATCGGATTCCTTTACCCATAGGGATGGATATTGATGGAAAAATTTTTTACTCGTCTCTGGATAAAACCTCAAATATTCTAGTATGCGGTAGTTCTGGTTCTGGCAAATCGATGTTTATTAATCAGATTCTTTGTTCATTGATTTTTAATTACAAGCCAGAAGAGCTGGGGTTAGTGTTAATTGATCCAAAAGCAGTTGAACTCGACTCATTTAAAGACCTTAAACATTTGGTATTTCCCTTTGCAAGCTCAGTAGATAAAACTGACGATGCACTTACGTGGGTGATAAATGAAATACCTAATCGAAAGACCAATAGACGGGAGAAATATAAACCAATCCTAGTTGTAATTGATGAATTCGCTGACTGTGCAGCTAGGAATAAAATGTTTCATACCCAAATAGAGTTTATTGCTGAAAATGGTCATGCTTTCAATATCTTTATTGTTATGTCGTCGCAAAACCCTCGCTACTTCATTTATGGTAACCACAAGGCTAATGACGATTTAAGCTATAAAACATTGAATAAGCTTTTCAAGACTAAAGTTATATTTCATATGTCTTATGATTCAAAAAAATTAATTAATGAAGACGCCGCAAAATACCTATTAGGAAGAGGTGATATGTTTTTTTCTTGCGAAAATAAGTGTCTAAGGTTGCAGGGATTCGATGTTAAGGACGACACAATTAAAAAGCTCTGTGATAATAATTTATGCTAAATAAAATATATGATTACCTATAAAATAATTTACGACATTACGCAAGACGCCTATAACTGGTTTAATTCCATAAATAATTTTGGTGGAATGAAAAAAATAAGAGACCCAAAAGATGTTAAAATCGCTACTTAGATCGAGGGGGCTAAATTTTTCGGAAGCGAAAAAATCCTAATTCCCTACCTCAATGAAAGAAATACTAGAGTTGAGATGGCTCCAGAACGGTTCAAGGAGATTATGGAAAATGAGCTAAACGAGAAATTTGGATTAGCAATTCAGAGACTTGAAGAGGTAACCGGGAAGCCGCTAGCAATTAATGGTTGTGCTAAAAATCGCGCAAAAGAAATTAAAAAAATTTCGCCAAACTCGGTTTCGCCAAGTGAAGACCTACTCTTTCTAATAACGACTTTTCCGGCGATGATTGTCTATTATGAAGAAGGCGTGATTTTTACCTACGCAAAAATTGATAATGAATTATGGGGTATGCCACTCGATGGGATTTTGCACGAACTGATGCATTTTCAGACTAATTATTATTATAGAGAGAATCCAAATTCAAAAATTTCTACCCTATCTGAGTACGAATACTATATATTAAAGGAATCTTTGACGGCACTGCTTGATGAATTTTGGAAGCCAATTATGACTTTGCCCGATGCAAGTTATCCAGAATTTCAAGTGTTAAGAGATAAAATACGAAAGTATTATTATGAATGTCGTGATTTTGACAAACTAATGGAATATGGTGCAAAAAGAAGTTATTTCTTGAGATCTTAATTTAGAAACCAGTCGCATAAAGTTCAGTAACTTGTAATTTTACGATGGATGTACTATACAATATATAACTTGTGAATAAATGGAGTATCATAATTATGCAAATGACTGAAAATGAATTAAGTGAGGTTATCTCAAAGTTTCAAATGCCAGAAGGTCGATATTCGATAGAACAAGAAGGATCATTTGGAAGAGGTGAGTTTTTCTGGATTATTAAAAACCAGTCGACTAATCAAAAGTATTTACTAATGAATACTTACTCGCACCATGGTGTCGAATCTGAGCTTGAGTGTTATCGCGAAGAGGGATTCGATAATTTAGAGGCCATTCCAAGGAAAATTGAAACTTTGGAAATCCCAAGTGATGCGGAAGATGAAATTTCTAAATATCTTTTTGGATTTTATTCTATATTTGAAATTAAGTCATAAAAAAGAGGAGTATAAAATACTCCTCAATAAAACGGTTTTTCAAGAATTATGGACATATGCTTTTATCCCAGATGGTGGGTTGTTTATGATTTGGCGGCCTCAACATCACAATTTTCCCAGTTGAATTTTAAATGATCGCATGGCCGTGTCCAGGTCCATCTGGTATGTTGTTGGCGCCACCGAATAAGTAATCGGTAAATTCGTGAGGCTTCTTTTTATTCGGGTATTTCTTAGCGGGATACCCCATAAAAGTAAGACCAACTTCGATTTTTTCTGGTGGTATGACATCAACGCTCGAGCCAATACGTCCTTCATATCTGCCCAAATCGATGGCGACATTCCAGCATCCATCTCGTGGAATAACAGCACAGTACGGGCTACGAGTAACATATCCACCTAGATATTCAAATGAATAGCCTCTTTCATAGTTTCCGAAATTAACAGAATCCAGAACACATACATTTGCAGCAGCATCAAGATAAACGACAACAGTTGTATCTTCTTCAAGATAGCCTAAATCATAATGTACAAAATCCAATTCATACACCCCCTTTTTCATAATTACAATGAATAAACCTGTAGGTAAGGAACTTTTTGTTTTAAATAACAAAACAAAAATTATGAGTGATTTTAGATCACTCTGATGTTATTATAATAAAAAAATAAAATATGTCAACCCCCCCATTAAGGTTCTGAGCTAATACGACTAAGCTGATATTATAAGTAAAATGGTGCATAATAAAAATATAAGTCAGAATGTAGAGAAGAAAGAATTAGAGACCCGTGAATTTAGATATGCAAGAGCTTACATATAAATATTATAGAAAAACGGGAACCAAAATAGTTTATATAGTTCTACATGGCAGCGGACCAGTTGGAGTAGAGACCGATTTTATATCATCTATATTTGATTCAATAGCAGCCACTAAGAACAGTGTACTATGTTTTAACTTTCCGTATTGCGAGAGAGAAGAAGAGGCTTCGAGCGGACCAGAATTAAAAGAGGAGATAGATGCGCTCAAGCGAGCTGTCGATTTTGCTTATCTTGAGGGGTTTAATAAAATTATAATTGTCGCAAAATCACTCGGTGGTATTATTGCAAGTTTCTATCTCGAGCAATATCCAGATGGCCAAATAGAGCTTTTGGTCCTTGGATATATTCCGAGTGAGATTAAACAAAGAGCTATTTCGCACAACTTAAAACTAGTCATTCAAGGCACAAATGATCGCTTTGCATCTCCAATTGAAGTTAAAAAGAATGTCGGTAGTCTGGTTGAGGTCATTGAAATCTTAGATGCGGACCATAGTTATAGGAATAGTAAAAAGGAGCCAGTTTATCAAGAGACTGCTATTAAGGAGTTAATGAAGTGGGTCAAAAAAAATAGGTTCAACGAACCCGGCCGATAATCATAATATTATCGGTTAAGTAGGCGTCACCCAGGTGTCAGATATTAACAGAAGCTGCCTAGTATGCTTCGCATACAGTCGTCTGATTCGTCGAAAATAAAAAATCAACCCCTACGGGTTTTATTTTGTTATTTCTCCTAGTGGAGCCGCCTTCGAGATTTGAACTCGAGACCCCTTCCTTACCATGGAAGTGCTCTACCACTGAGCTAAGGCGGCATATAAAAATTCCCACATCGTTCTGATTGGGGATTTTAATGAACTTATGGTGCTGGAGGTAGGACTCGAACCTACGAAGGTGTAACCCGAGAGATTTACAGTCTCTTGTCATTGCCGCTAGACTACTCCAGCATTGCTAGGTGATTGTTCGCACTTTTGCCTAGCGCATTCCGATATTTGGCTCGCGCCAAGCATATCGTGAACAGATTTATTATAGCAAGGATAGATGGGATTATCAAGATTTATTTGGGCTTTTTGTATTCTTGGTATTTGTCAATCTTGTCGGTCTTGTTTGCTTCAGTTTTGATAAGATTGATGATTTCCTGCTTGGTTTCTTCATCAGTTTCAGAGAAACCTGAGTAGGTTTTGTTGCCAATAATTATATATGGAACACCTTTTGGACTCTCGCCGAGGAATTTCCCAAAACTTTTCAAGAAGGCTAGATTATTTTTATTTTTCCAGACCTCAAATGTGTAAAGTGAAATTTTGTCACCAATCTCGGATTGTTTCTCGCCAAGGAACTTTGCGAGATGTTTGCAATGTGGGCATCCGTCTCCCCAGAAGATATAGATATTGAGCTTATCTTTTGAGGACTTGATGTCGGCTTCGGTGTTTTTGGCAAACTTAAAACTGGAGTTTTCGGACTCTTCGGCTTCTGAGCTAGTGGTGTTTGAGTTTTGAGGATTTTTGTTAGAGTTCTTAGAATTTTGGTTGGCGTTCTTGGTGGTTTGTGCGTGGGTGTTTTTACTACTGGAATTATTTTCTTGCTTGAAATTAAGGCTGAGCGAATAGAGCATCCCGCAGATCAGGCAGAAAACTGCGCCAGTGACGGCAAAGATCAGGCGTTTTTTGGTTTTTGCGGCATTTGGAGTTTTAATATCAACTTTGATTTTTGGCTGATTAGTTTGCATTGAAGTATTTACCTGTATTATATAATTTGCCATTATACTCGATATAGACAGAATAATTGCCACGAAGCCCATCTTTATTGATGTATTTTGTGGCCATGATGCCGTTTTGATTCTCGGCCTCGGTGAGAATATCGACGCAGAGTGCGGTTAGAGGATTCTTGCTGATCTTGAGATTATAGAAATTAGTATTGAAATTACGATAGAGGGCAATTTTGACCTGGTCTTCACGCTTGAATTGTCCAGAGAAAACAAGGCGGTCTTCTTCGTTTGTTAGTGAGATTTTGTGAGATTTTAGGAATTCTTGGTCGACATCAGTATCAGTGATGACGCCTTGTTTTTTGCCAGAGACCTCGGTGACGCCAAGGTTGCCGAGACGTTTAGCGTCAGTGAGAGAAAAATCAACACCGGTATAGACATCCATTTTCTCGACGCGATAGTTGTTGGTTGGTGTTTTTATCTCAAAAATTATTTTGCCATCTTTAATTTCGACAGTGTCAGAAAGTAGTGCGATCTTCCCTTCGGTGAGTCCGGCAGGCTGGTTAGATGGTTTACCGTCTGATTTAACGATGCCGCCAGAGTGGATGAGGTAATGGTCTTTGCTAAGATAGTCGACGTCAGAAATATATGGTGAATAGAAGTCGCTGCCACGTTCTTTGCCGAATTGCCAGATTTGTTCAACCGTTTTCTGCTCGGCATTTATTTTGTAGAGTACCCCGCGTGAATAGGAGTTTGCTGCCTGAACATAGGAACTTGGATCTTTTGATTTATTATTGCCATTATCAAAGAGGAAGAGATATCCTTCTGGGGTAAGTTTGGCGGCGTGTTGAGACCATTGATATTCAAAGTTATCTCCGGCAGGCTTTAAGAAATAATTTTGATATTCGGATGACCAATTGGTTGAGTCGCCGAATAACCAGTTAATTTTCTCAGTTGTATAATCGATGCTGGCGACAATGTCCTGATGACGACCAGAGAGGATGAGTGAATTGGTGTGCCGGTCATAATAAACTGAGTTATTGTGGAACCAGTCTTGCTTGGTCCAATTTTCACTTTTACCGTCATCGGTTTTGAGAATTTTCTTCAAATCGATGGTTTTTACGATATTGCCAGTTTTGCGATCAAGTTCTACTACGTAATCCTCGACGGTGTCATTGGAATTTTCAAAATTATTGGTGGCGACAATGAGGTTGCCGTTTTGGAGTTCGAAATAATCATGGTGATAGCCGCCGGGAAGTGAGTATTCAGTATAGATTTTACCTAGTAAATCTATTTCATAAAGGCCGGTCATATAATATGGCGCGCTGAAAAGGCGCTCCGTACTGACTAGGAGATGGCCATTATTTAGTCTTGTATTCTGCCAGAGTGCCGGTGTGGTTAAATACCAGCGGACGTCGCCATTGATGTCATAAGCGACCATCTTATTATTTTTGGTGGCTGGACTGAAGAAATAAAAATCGGAATTTAGTTCAGCTTTGTCTAGGTTGCTGACGCTGGCTTGAGGTAGACCAGCTGGAAGCGGATCAGTCTTGATTTTGAATTCACGATCAACCGTTTTGACTAAACTCTTGAGAACTATTTTATCCTCTTCTGAGAGATTTGAATCTAGTTTTTTCTCAATTGGCTCCTCATAGGCAATGTGAATTATGTTTTCGGTATCTGGGTATAATCCGTAAATTGGGAGGAAATGCTTTCTTGTCTTGTCGAACTGGTGGGAAATGGTGGTCTTTTCGTCTCGACCTTTTATTGTGACGGTTGGAGAAACTTCGTTTTCGGTTTCAAAAATAAAAAGTGCGGTGAGTGGTGAATTTTTGTATGGATTCAGAATGATATTCGGATTTTCAATATCAAATCCAGCGGATGTGAAATCTTTCTCGTAGGTTTTCTGGTCTGAGATAAGGCTTTTTGTGGTTGCGATTAGGTCAGTGTTTTCGCCACGACTGCTGAGGTAGGCTAAACTAAAAACGAGCGAGACGAGAACCAGAAGGAAAAACATAAAATGAGTCGTAAAATGGGTTGGGCGCTTGAATGGGTGTGTGAGTCGCACTCGGATTTTGCGATTTTTTGCGGATTTTTGTTTGAGCCTTAATGAAATTTCTGAAATTGTTTCAGACTGCTTATTATCGGTTTTTGATTTAACCATGACCACCTCCAGTTGTTTATATAATTTTAGCATAGAATGTGTCTTATTAATGGTGCAAAAATATAAACTTATTAAAAATAAGGTATTCTTGAAAAAAACTTATCTTTTTGGATAAAGGCTTTGATTATTTAGTAAAATCGTCAAAACAACTGAGACGATAAGTCCATAGATTGGAATGAGTATAATATTGTTCCAGCCGAATATAAATACGTCATTTACTTTGGTTGATAGGCCAACCGTCAATGCGTTTTGGATATTTTCCATATTTATTGCATTGAAAATTAATGTAAAAACAAAACTTAGGGCAATTGAAAAAATAATAGTGATTAAACAAATAATAAATAATTGAAGTGTAAAAATAGTGGTAATTTGTCTTTTTGTTGCATACATAGATTTGTATATTGAGATAATTTGCTTGTCTTTGGCAATAATGCGAGTGTATGTGCTCGTGGTTACAATAATAAGTATTATGGACAATATTGTCACAACAAGACGAAATACTGACCAAAACTCGTTAAATTTTTCATAAGTATTTATTGGATCTGAGGTTACTGACTCGATACGATACCTATAGTCTTCCCCGCAACTACCCAGTGCGTACTTTAATCTTGTGCAATAATTTTGTTTGTCATGAAAGTAATTTGAGGCTGAAATTATATCTTCAAATAACGCAAAAACTTCAGTCGTATTTTTGTTTTCGCTTGTGGGTGCTGCCATATTATTTGTGTTAGAAAATGAGTCTTTATTATTCTGGATAATATTTAGACTCTTTGTTGAATATATCTGGTTAAAAATCATATCAAGCGGATATTGATTTTGATTAACGTCAGATTGGGCTAAATTGTGGGAAAAGAAATTACTTGGATAAATATTTGAAATATAGATTTTTTTGCCACTTTTTGTGGTAACGATTTTATGTAGTGTACTATCCATTACTTCATTTACGAAAGAAACTTTTGAACCATTTTGAGCGTTTGGATATTGGATTTTAATATCTACTAATTCTAAGATTGTTCCGATTGGAGCAGAGATAACCGGAATTGAGGTATCAGTTTTGTTGAGATTAACTGTATTTTTTGAATTCTTCAACTCTTCAAATTTGTAAAAATCTTGATTGTCGATTGTTATATTTGTGGTATTCAATATTTTTCCATGATATTTTTGGATATTATCTTTAATTTGCTTGAGATTTTCATTATCGTTACATGGTTTTACACAATAGTCTGGATCGATTGAAGTTTTTACTACTATCTGACCATCCATTGCACTCGTCATATTCTTTAAAATCGTATTTTCAGCTCCCTGAAGAATGAACGTTATTGTCGTAATAACCATGAAGATGAGCCCAGTTAAAAATACTATCTTTGCTGTTCTTTTTTTATGGATTTTAATTCCTGCGAAGCTAAATCTTAGATAGTTTAACGGTTTCATTAATCTTCCTTTAACCTCTTCGCTATTTGCTTAGGTGAGAATTGTTTAATTGATAGCAATAGAGAGATTGGTGCGACTACTAAAATTGTTATAATGATAGTTATTATAGTATCGGGATCTATATTAAAGTAAAACTGTGGGATTTGCTTTAAATTATAGAAATTCATTAGTGCTTCTGAGATGGTTCCTGAAAAGAATAGAACTAATAAAATAAGAAGAAATGTGATGAAAAAAAATATTGAAATTACAGACAATATCATCAATTCAAATAGGTATAACAGGTAAATTGTGCATATATTCGGCGCACTTGCACCAAAGGCTCGATAGAGGGTAATAATAGGGGTGTCTTCTTCAATAATGTGAGATAAAGTTACCAAGGTGATAACTATGGTAATTAATAGAAGTGTTAAGAAACAAATAATTAATAATGATTTTAGCGATTCAAGATTTGATATTAGATCAACTGTTGTCCCAAATAGATCTTGGTACGTATATTTTTGTTCTCGATAGTCTCTGATTCCTAAAAAAGTTTTACCTGGATACATGTATCTACTTAGGTCATCTGGGCTATCAAAGGTTACTACTGGTGATATTCCTGTCTCTGTTTGTGAGAAGAAATTTCTTTCCGTATCTTCTTGAAGATACGCCTCGATCTGCTTTTTTATGAATTTTTCGATTTTGCCAGTACCATCGTCGATAAATAGTAATAAATCTTTCATATTTTTAGGGAGACTTTGAAATAGAGGAGCAAGAAAAGTATATCTTTCGGATGTGATTTCTTTCGTATTTAACGACGGAATGAATCCGACCTTAAAAATTTCATTTTCTAGTCTGTTTTTAATAGCTTTATAATCAGGCGTGTTTGGAAAACTCCAATCAGCCATTGTGATGACAGGGATTTTATCTTGAGGCATATTGCTCCATAAATTTTTGTCAATAAAGGATTCAGCCACCTGTTTATCAATTATTTGATATGGAAAATCTAGTTGATAACTTTTATAGAAACCAACTATTTTACCATTATATTCTGACATCTCTTTCTTAATATCTTCTATGGAATCTTGATTTGCCACTGGAGATAGATTGAGTTTTGATAAATTTTTATTAGTAATTGTGATTTCGTCAGTAACTGAATTTTTTTCTGTATTTTGAACTGTTAGGTATATTTTACTTTTGGTTTGGCTAATGGATGCTGATATTGCGAGTTTTTCTATACTTGTGACTAAAATACTGTAAGCTAAAATTGTGGAAAATAGTATAGAAATTGTGATAATCGCGGTGAGGCTTCGCTTCTTGTGATAAAAAACATTTTCCCAACTTAAAGCCAGGGTATCTGATAATTTTATGCCCATATTATGAAATATCCTTTGTAATAGAGCCACCATTTAGGGATAAAATCTGGGTTGCATATTTTTCAACCATGGGGTCGTGAGTTGCGACGATGATTGTTGATCGTTCTTCTATTTGAAGTGTTTTGAGAATTTCTATTACATTTTTTGCATTATCGGGATCTAAATTATTTGTTGGTTCGTCTGCTAAAATAATTTCCGGTGACATATATAATGCTCTTGCTATACAGGCGCGTTCAGCTTGTCCGCCAGATATTTCTGATGGAAGCTGATTTAATATTTCACTAATTCCTAGTTTTTCGGCTAATTCATATACGCGTTTTTCTCGTTCAAGTCTTGATATGCCGGCGAAAATTGCCATTAATGCTATATTGTCTTTGATGGTTAATTGTGGTTGTAAATAGAATCCCTGAAAAATAAAGCCAATTTTTTTTCTATAAAAATTTACCCTATCTTTTCGTCTAAGATTATTTATGTTTTGATTGTCTATAATTATATTTCCAGAAGTTGGTGATTCAATTCCACCAATTATATTCAGCAATGTTGATTTTCCGGATCCACTAACTCCTTTAAGGACAGTGAAGCTATTTTCGGCGATTTCTAGGTTAATATCTTTTAATATATTTTTTCTTCCGAAATTCTTTGAGACAGAATTAAGTATAACCTTCATATCGTAACTTTAGCATAGAATTATTGAAAAGTAAAACCCCAGCTGAGCTGGGGTTAGCTTGTGTAAGAGAGCACTAATATTTATAGAAAGGTGAGTTTGACGGTTAGGTTAAAAGGTGCATCTAACCAAAAAAGATTTTTCCTCGACAAACCAATTTCTCGGTGCAATTTGTAACTGCACGTTTGTAACTTCTGGCCCTGCCCACCAGTGTCCGTCAGCGGCAACTCCTGTAGCATTGTCATAGCGATGAATTACGTTGCCGTATTTGTTGGTCATAATGATGTTCATTTGATATAGCCAACCATTATAACCTTCCTGTGAGACGGAAATGTACACTTCTCCGTTAATTCCATTCTGGTTCCGAGCAACTGATATATATCGCAGTCCTACACGATATGATGTTGTGGAATATAATGTAGGATTTGGAGAATTATTTTCTCCAATAAGGCCCGGGATTGACGTGGCGATTGCAGTCTGAACTTCATTGCTGTGAGCTTCTGACGCATATGTTGCATGTGGTGTCGTCAACATGACAGCCGCAGCAAATGCGATTGACGCGATATACAAAACTTTGTTTCTCATATTTTTGCCCTCCTTTAATGTGCTTGCCCATAGTGCTTCTTTTACATAAGCATATTTATAATATATATGATTTTAGGTTTTATAGCAAGGATTCTGAGTATCCTATTCTATTTTCTATATTTTAATAAAACAGTTCTTTTATTCTTTTTTTATGTTGGGATATGTGTACTCTCGTACGCTTTGGCTATTCGTCGAAATAAAAATAGAACATAAATGTTCTATTTTGTTCTTTCACTCAAAAGAGCCGTGTGTATTTTATACGCTTTGGCCATTCGTCGAAATAAAAAATAAAATATAAATGTTCTATTTATTCTTTCTCCTCATGGAGCCGTGTGTATTTCATACGCATTGGCCATTCGTCGAAATAAAAATAGAACATAAATGTTCTATTTGTTCTTTTCTCCTCATGGAGCCGTGTGTCGGCTCTGCCCCGACGACCTGCCGCTTACAAGGCGGCTGCTCTACTAACTGAGCTAACACGGCTTACTGGTTTATTCTATCAGAAATAAAAGCGGGATGCAAGGTCTAAAAAGACCAAAAACGTTACTGAATCATGCGTGGGCGCTTGTTGGTGTGTCGAGAGGACGAGGTTGTGGTGCTGAGTTTTTTGTCGCGCGAGGTGGTATTGCTTAGGCTATTACCTTGATCTTTGACAATAGCAGGTTGCTTAATCATTGCAGATTGATTGGCGGCAATTGCGGGTCTAGTGGTTGGTGTTTTTGTTTTTGCAGCAACAGAATTAGTGGTCTTACTTAATGAGTTTATGGCAGCTTTCTTCAGCGCTTTGATTGGGGTGTTGGCGCGAGGATAAATGATTTTTGGTTGCGGCCTGGACATACGGACTGGGGCGGACTCTTTAATCTTCTTTTCTTTCTTCTTAGCTTTTTCTAGTTCTGCTTTTTTGAGCGCGTCGGCGGCAATTTGCTGCTCAATGCGCGCGGTCGTGATTTCGATATTTTCTTGGTCGCCGGCTTCTTCATAAATTGAGAGAATTTGTCTTAAAGTGGTGGTTGACTTATCGAGGTTATAAGCAGATTCAAGAGCTTCGATGGCGGATTTTTTGTGACCAAGTTTTTCTTCGGCTTTTGCAAGAGCGAGAAAACGAGCAGGTACTGAGCTATCAAGTTTTAAGGCTTGTTGAAAGGCCATGGTAGCCTTTTCAAAGGCACCAGTTTCAAGATAAATCAGACCAACGTTATGTAACGACATTGGATTATTGTCGAGCGACTGCGCAATTTCAAAACATTCGATAGCTTCATCGTAATTTTGGGCTTTAGCATAAAGAATACCGAGACGGTTGTAGGCTGCTGCATTGGTTTCATCGAGCTTCAAGATGGTGAGCAGGGCTTTTTCGGCACGCAAGGTTTTACGACTATTCATACTATCCTTGGCGATGGTCCAAAGTTTTTTGATTTCTGCGTCGTATTTTTTTGTATTATCTTTATTCAACAATTTTCTAGAAGCAAGAACTGGCTCGAAGAAAGCGAGGAAAATTGCAAAACCTAGAATTAGTAATGCGCCTAACATATTGATTTATTTTACCATACTTGGGAGGGATTGAAAAATAGTATTTAGATGAGGTTTTTAGATGAGGTTTGCGACTAGTTGGAGTTTTTTGTTGCCGTTTTTAGAGATATTATCATAAGCTATACTGAGTCCGTTAATTTTTTTAAGGAACTGCTGGTTTTTGGTTTTGAAGTAGGATTTATAGGCGAGTTCAATGGTGGTCTCAATAACTTTAAGGATATAGGATTTATCGGAGTCAGCTTCACCGTCGGTTTTTTTAGCTTTTTTCTTTGAAAGCTCCTCTGCGAGGGTGAGAAGAGTGGATTTATCTGCGACTAAAAGTTTTTTGGCATAATCCATTATTTCCAGGGAGACGGATGGCGGAGTGGAAAGAGAGTTGGTCTTTTTGATGTAAAAAAGCATGGAACGAGAGCGAATGGTTGGTAGAAGGCGGGAAGGGTGAGTGGTGAGCATGATGATATGGATATGATTCCCCGGTTCTTCGGCGGTTTTGAGGATGGCATTGCTGGCAGAATCGGTGAGTTGCTCTGCGTATTTAATAATAAAATATAGCTCTTTAGTTTGTTTTGTGCTGGTTAGGGCGATCATTTCTCTGACATCATCGATGGAGATGAGAGAACTTGGAGTTTCTGGGGCGATTTTAATTGCCGGGCTCAAGGTTAGCTCAGTTTCGGGATCGATTACAAAAATTGTAGTGGAGAAGGTGTCGATGATATTTTTTAGATTTGTGAGGCTTTCGAGGAACATATTTCCCTCTTAATCTTCAAAGATATTAAACTCTGGAGGGAGAGGAGCTTCAAAAGTTCGACGGTCGCTTTTAGGAATGGTAATTTCAAGCGCCTTAGCATGGAGATAGAGACGATCGGTGGAATCTGGCTTGGCGGAACCGTAGACGCGATCTCCTACGATAGGGGTGCCAAGATATTTGAGATGGACGCGGAGCTGATGTGTGCGACCAGTGGTTGGCTTTAGCTCAATTAGTGAATAAGTTTTACCTTCTTTAAACTCGGTGCCAGTGAATCCAGTTTTTTCGAGGGCTTTACGAATTCTTTGAATATCTTGATGGGTGAACTTTTGAGTTTTTAAAACTTGGTAATAAGTTTCAGATTCTTTACCACCAGCTTCAACGATAAAAGTAGTTGGGTGTTTGAGATTGCGAGCGATCGGGAGATTGATTACTGCATTGTCGAGTTTTGGGCGACCTTCGACGATGGCGTAATAAGTTTTATGGGTTTTGCGATCCTGGAACTGCTTTCTAAGGAGAGTCTGAGTTTCTGGATTTTTAGCCAAAATTACAATACCGCTGGTGTCGCGATCAAGACGATGTACGAGAAGTCCGTAATCTTCGAGGGTTGGTTCGAGACAATAATCGCCTTTAGCCATACTAAGGAGGCCAGCTGGTTTGTTGAAGACTACGACATTTTCATCCTCATAGATTGTGTCTGGTTTAACTTTTTTCGCCTCCTCCATTTTTGTCTCTGGATTAGTCAAGGCCTCGGGAAGTTTGAGTTCAATTTTTGATTCTTCACTTAGTGGGGTGTTGGGTTTTGTGGCAACTTGGCCATCAACAAGAACATAGCCAAGCTTAATAAAGTTTTGCAGTGTATTGCGATTATATTCAGGGTGGAGCTTGACAAGGGTGTGGTCGAGACGAATGCGGGGTTGTTTTTTGGATTTTTCGTTCAAAATGACATCGCCGTTGATGACGCGAGAGAGTGATGGTTTACTAAATTTTTTTCCAGTTCTTAACATTTACTATATTATAATATATTTTCTTAAAATTTCCAGTTGAGGCGAGTTTTATTTGAGGTCTATCTTAATCCCACAGCTTTTTGGACTTCGAATAGTTTTGCTTTGGCGACTTGATTTGCATAGTTCTCACCTTCGCTTAGAAGCTCGCGTACTGTTTCGTCTGGGATAGCATTGGCTTTATCTTGGAAATTGGTGAGAAAATCAGAGACTGTGGCGGCAACGTGTTTCTTAAAATCACCATAACGAGTTTCGCCGGCCCAGGTAGCAATAACTTCCTGAAGTGGCTGATTTGAAAGAAGCGATTCGATCTGGAGTAGATTGGAAATACCTGGTTGATTAAACATATCAAACTGAATTTTAGCGAATGAATCAGTGGTGGCGGACATAATTTTCTTGGCGGCTTGAGCTGGAGTATCGGACATCATGATTTTGCTATTTTCGGCAGCGGCGGATTTACTCATTTTCTTGGTTGGATCCTGGAGGTCACGAATTCTTAGGCCAGATGGCGCGTTTTTATTCTTATCGCTGAAGGTATTGTTGAGAGTTTCCATGAATTTGACTTGTTCACTAGTTTTTTCTGGAACAACAAAGATCTCACCATATTTGCGATTAAAACGCTCAGCAATGTTGCGAGTTAATTCAATATGTTGGAACTGATCTTCACCGACCGGGATGTAGTTTGCGCTATAAAGCAAGATGTCGGCAGCCATGAGGATTGGGTAATTAAAAATGCCAACATTGGTAGAGCTGTCGCCGTCATGGCTTTTTTCCTTGTATTGAGTCATGCGGAGTGCTTCCCCCATGGAAGTGTGACAATCGAGAATCCAGCAGAGTTCAGAATGGGCTGGGACATACGATTGACGATAAATATGAATATTGGAATTTAGTTCGAGTCCAGCCGCAAGGTAGTATTTGAGCTCACGAATAGTGTTTTGCTCGAGATTACCTTCAACCTCGCTAATAATTGAGTGGAGGTCTGGAATAAAGATATTAATGTGATGGGTTTTTGAATATTTATTGGCGAGGCGGACCATTGGGAGAAGTGCACCTAGGAAGTTGCCGAGGGTGATTTCGGTGTGAGTGCGAATGCCTGTAAGAATTGTTTTCATAGTAAAATTATACTTCAAAAATAGGGGTTATGCAAAGTGAATTAAGATCGACATTCAAAAACTTTACCAATCAACATCCTGGTTATGTAAAAATAAATTAGGATCTATATGTCGACTGAGATTTTAAAAAGGCCCCAAATGGGACCTTGAAGGCGGGGTGAAAAGTGGTTATTTCTGGTATTTCTCGTTGGTTTTGAAGATAAAGAAATCTTCATCGTAGTCGAGTTCGTAATGATGTTCGTACTGATCAATATGTTCCTTAATTGCGTCTGCAGGTGCTTCGTCTCCTTGGAAGGAAACCTCGAAGTTGTAGTTGCTGTTCGGCTTGCTGATGACTTTACAATAAGCGCCGAGACTTTCGAGACGGTATTTGAAGCCGCCAACGCATTCTGCAGGCACATAAACACTTGCGATAAGATTTACTGCCATGGCTTTTCCTCCTTTGAGTGTACTCCCGCCTTTTTGGAGTATAGCACAAAAAAGACTTCTCGATGGAAGTCTTTTGTTTTTTCTCTATCTAAGATGGTGGAGTATAAGGGATTCAAACCCTTGACCTCAGCAATGCGAATGCTGCGCTCTATCAGCTGAGCTAATACCCCAACATCTTAAGTATACTATATATTTTAATTTTATATATTTTAATTTTCGCGGATGGCTTTAATGATTTTTCCGAGAGTTGGTTTGGTGCCATACATTAATACGCCGACACGGTAGATCTTGGCAGCAATGTAGCCGATAAGGGCGGTGGCGAGAATGAGGAAGGCGACCGAAAGTAGGATTTCAAGACCTGGAACTTCACTCATCGCAATGCGGGTGAACATGGCCATAGGTGAGGTGAGCGGGAAGAGGGAGAGTCCTTTCATGAGCTCGGAATTAACGTCGCCACTTGTCATGGCATTGGTGGAGACTACGAACCCAGCAACAAAGATGATTTGGATTAGCATGACGACTGATGAAAGATCTTCGATTTTAGAGACGGTGGAAGCCATGGCACCAAAGAGGAAGGAATAGATGAGAAATCCTAGGAGGAAGAGCCGACGAGTGAGGCTGGGAAGTTGAAAAGAGTGTTGATGACGGCGTTGGTCTCGAAATAGGACTTATTAATATTGTAGGAAATGAAGGCGGATCCGAAAATGGCGGTAATTTGGAAGATGCCGGCGACACTGGAAGCTAAAATCTTTCCAAACATCAGGGCGACTGGACTGGCACTGGTGATTAGTACCTCCATGGCACGAGATGTTTTTTCGGTAACTACGCTCATGGCGACTTTCTGGCCAAACATTATAATTACCATATAGAGAACGAAAACCATGACGTAGGCGTACCAGAAGTTCTTTGTGCCGTCTTCACTGATGCTTTCGATAGTATGAGTGATGTTTGGGTTTTGAACCTCGGCAATCTGAGTGTCGTTTAGGCCATGTTTTTTAAGATAGGCGTGTGAATAGAGTGTTTTGAGGAGATTATCCATTGTGTTCAGGTTTGGATCTTGTAAAGCTGAGACATTAGCTAGGTAGGTGTAAGATTTTAGGTCGGATGATAGGACGAAGGCGAACTCGACAGACTGCTCCTTGATCTGTTTTTTGATTTCATCAACGGAATCGTTTGTAATTTTAACATTTTGCTGTGGAAAACTTGCGGTGATGGCCGGGAGGAGTTTTTCTAAGTTAGCATTATCAGATTTGACTAGAACCTCAGATTTTTTCTCTTCGCTTGATTCGGCATTTTTTGATTTGTTGATGATCTCGCCAATGCGTGGGGCAAACAGAAAACCGGAGACCGCAAGAATCAGGATAAGAGTCGTGATGACAAACATCTTATTTTTGAAATATTGTGCGAGTTCATGTTTAAAAATTGTAAAAAACTGCTTCATACTAGGCCCTTTCTTCCTCTTTTAGTTTTTCGATTTCGGCAATTTCCTTTTCGTCACCTGCATATTCGACAAAAATGTCGTTTAGTGTTGGCTCCAACACTCCGATACTATCTATATCATATTCTTTGACTAGTTTTTGCATGACCTTTTGTTTTTGATCAGCGGATTCCATCTTGAAGATTAGGTTTGTGCTATCCTCAAGTTCAGTCTGATCTTTGTAGTCGGTTTTGATCTTTTTGGCGTCTTTGGATTCGATTTTAAGTTTATCACGCTGATAGCTTTGTTTGATTTGTTTTATATTGCCCGTAATCATGATTTCACCATTTTTCATAATTAGGATATCATCACAGAACTCTTCGATGTAATTCATTTGGTGGCTGGAGAAAATCACAATTTTATTTTGTTTGATTTGCTCTTTTACAACACTTTCGAGTAATTTGGCGTTGACTGGATCGAGGCCGGTGAACGGTTCGTCAAAAACCACAATATCCGGGTTATGGGCGATGCTTGAGATGAGCTGAATTTTTTGCTGATTCCCTTTTGAAAGAGTGTCGAGTTGTTTGGTCTTATATTCTGTCATATTTAGAAAATCTAGCCAGTAATTAACGGATTCTTCCGCAGCTTTTTTCTCCATTCCTTTTAGGGTAGCGAGATAAACTAGTTGATTAAAAATCTTTTCCTTTGGATAGAGACCACGCTCTTCAGGGAGATAACCGAAACTCACGGTTTTATAATCCAGAGGCTCACCATCTAATAATACTTCGCCACCATTGGCCTTAAAAACATTCATGAGGATGCGAATTGTAGTGGTTTTTCCGGCACCGTTGCGACCAAGCAGACCGAAGGCGCGACCACTTTTGGCGGTGAAACTAATGTCGTTTAGGGCAACTTTCTTGCCGAAAAGTTTTTTGATATTTTTAAACTCTAATTTCATGTAACTCCTTAATTTAGACCGGGAACTTTAAATTGTTTTGATAGTGCGATGACTTCTTGATGAATTTTATCTAGTTCAGATTTAAATTCTGATTCTTCTAGGGCCTCTTCGGTTTTGGCCTTTTGACAGATTTCCATCACTTGCTTCATCCAATCGGCAATCTGTTTCATTTCAGCTTCTTTCATGCCACGAGTGGTAACGGCTGGAGTACCAAGACGTACGCCGGAAGGACGGAAGGCGCCACCCTTGTCGCCAGGGACAGCATTGGCATTTAAGGTGAGTCCGACCATGTCAAGGGCGCGTTCGAAGAATTTGCCATCGATGCCGAAACTATCTTTGACATTGGCAAGGATGAGATGGTTTTCTGTGCCTCCACCTTGAAGAATGAAGCCGTTATCTTTCATTGCTTTGGCGAGAGCTTTGGCATTGCTGACAATTTGATTGGCGTAGTCTTTAAATTCTGGTTGGAGAGCCTCCAGGAAGGCTACAGCTTTGGCGGCAATTACATGTTCGAGCGGACCACCTTGGGTGCCTGGAAAGACGGCGCGATCGATCAGGATCGGAATATTTTCTAGGGTGTGTTCAGGTTTTTTGAGTGGAGAAGCAACATTGCCATTTGAGAGAATGAGTCCTCCACGAGGGCCGCGAAGAGTTTTGTGGGTGGTGGTAGTCATGACGTGGAAGCCAAAATCAAGCGGATTTGGGTGCGCGCCACCAGCGATAAGGCCTGCAACGTGAGCCATGTCGGCCATCAGAAGCGCACCGATTTTTTGACCGATTTTGGCGATTCGTGCGAAATCTGGAATTTTCATGAAGGCTGAATAGCCAACGAGGATAATCTTTGGTTGTTCAGTCTCAGCTAGGCGTTCAATTTCGTCGTAATCAAGATCGCCAGATTCGGTAGTGCCGTAAGAAATGAAATTATAAATTTTGGCGGAGCGAGTGACTGGAGAACCGTGAGTGAGATGACCACCATGTCCGAGGTTCATGGCGAGAATCTTGTCACCAGGCTGGCACCAGGCAAAATAAACTGCCTCATTAGCATTAGCACCAGAGTGTGGTTGGACGTTAGCGTGGTCAGCATGGAAGAGTTTCATGGCGCGAGAGATCGCAAGGCGCTCAATACGATCAACATTGGTCTGCCCACCATAGTAACGGTAATTCGGGAGGACAGTTTCTTCGATTTTGTCTTCTCCCCAGTCAAAATCTGAAAGTGGATTGCGATTTTTGACTTCGGACTCTTGCCAATCTAGACCATCAAAAGAAGGGTAGCCTTCAGAATATTTATTGGTAAGGACGGACCCAACGGCTCGTAAGACATTTTCGGAAACGTAATTTTCACTTGGGATGAGTTCGAGTCCTTCAATTTGACGTTTCTTTTCTTGCTCAATAAGATTAAAAACAGGGTCTTGTACTGATTTTTTAGTATTTTCTAACATAACTTTACCTTTTCTGATTATTTAATTTTTTGATATAAGTTATGAGTATAATTTAGTACATATTGACCTTCCTTTGTATCTACTATATCACTGTTTTTGCCGAGTTCAGTTACCTGATATTCATTTTTGTCGAATTCTGGGAAATAAACATCAGCCTCTTTATCTTCTCCATCCACTTCCGTTAGATAAAGTTTATTGCAGTATGGTAAAAATTGCTGATAAATTGAGCCGCCGCCGATAATAAAATATTCCTGCTCATCGTTTTTATGCTGATTAATAAAATCTTGGAGGTTATGTAGAACGGTGACTTCTTTTGGGAAGGTTGGCTCTTCGTCTGGTGACAAAACGTAATGCTTGCGACCTGGCAGCATTTTGGGGAGGCTTAAGAAAGTGGTGCGCCCCATGACGACAGGAAAACCTAATGTGGTTTGTTTAAAAAAATTAAGGTCGCCAGGGATTTGAAAAACTAGGCCTCCTTTTTTACCTAATTCGCGATTTTTGCCGATGGCGGCGATGATACTAAAACTCATGTGACTCCTGTTTGGACTTAATATTATTTTGGTTAATCGGCGTATTCTTCTGGTGGTTAGCACATTCTGCTGTTAAGGCCTTGACGCAACTATTCTGTAACTGGCATCATGATGCGGCCCTGATGTTTATAATCAATCAACTGAATATCTTTTAGTTCTTTTAAATTATCGAATTTGAAAAAATCGGTGATCTCAGGATTAATATAGAGTTTCGGAGCCTTGAAAAGTGCGCCGTCTTTTTTAAGTTTTTCGTCACGACGGCGGAGTTGCTCTTCAATGCCAGGGATTTGATTTTCATATATATGAGCATCATTGATGACATAGGTCATGAGACCTGGCTCAAGGTTGCAGACTTTGGCGATCAGAGACAAGAGCACGGCGTACTGAGTGACATTAAACGGCATACCGAGGGGTACGTCGTTTGAGCGGACTGTAACAATGACATTAAGTTTTTTATTTTCAGAGACGCTCCATTGAGTATTCCAGACACAGGAAGGCAGGGCGGCGGTTTTTAGCCATTCGTTCTGCCAGAGAGACATAATCATGCGGCGGTTAGTTGGATCGGTTTTGATGGTTTCGATGAGACCTTGAGTGAGTTGATAATGATTAACGATCCAGCCATAAGCGGTACCGATTGTGTGGGCAAATTCCTTGCCAAAATGTTTGCCTTGATAATTCCCCTCTGCGTCAATCTCCCATTGGTCCCAGATTTTAATACCACGTTCTTGGAGCCAGCGCACGTCATTGCTTTGCGCTTGGTAGAACCAAAGCATTTCGAGAACGGCAGACTTAAAGGCGACAAATTTAGTGGTAAGGATGGGAAATTCTTCCGATAAGTCAAATTGGAGAATTTGATGAGGAAGCCTGATGGTTGTTGTCGGCTTTATTGTCTGGGCTAAGTGATTCGGAAAATTCAATTTAGAAGACTCCCCAGTCGATTTTTCCAGAACTTTCGGATTTGTGGTGACCCGTTCTCCGGTAGTGAGAATTTTTTGGCATAGTGTTAGGTATTGTTCGTCAAACTTACTCATAGACCTCCATTTTGGTTAAGTATAGCATACTTCTTACGATATTTAAAAAGCCCCAGCATAAAGCTGGAGCTTAGAGGTGTGATGAGCTTATTTTTTCTGGAACGTATGCAGGTCGTACTCTTTATCTGAAATGCCAAGTTTTGTGACAATTTCATCCCAGTTGTCGTACCATTTTCTGCGGACATCGATGATGGCGGCGCGGATAATGTCAAGGAAAATCGGAAAATAGCTGTAGCGATGATAGTCCTTGATGAAGCCTGCAAAGAAAATGTCGACCAGTTTATCGCTGTTCATGATCTTTTCGTATTCAGATTCGCGCTTGGATCCGGTGCCTTCCGGGACATTTGCGTAATGCCCGCAGTGTTGATGCCGTTCATAAACAAGTCCGCGCAGGATTGCGTCTGTTTTATCGGCAAGTTTGCAAAGTTCATGCACTTTCAATTCTTCACCAGTTAATTCCTGAGGTGACCCGTTAAAGATATCGAAGTCATTTAAGATGGCTTTTTTTACTTCATCGGGGAGATGTGAGATATTTTCGTTCAGACAAGTGTATTCGGCCAGATTGATGGCCGCTTTGTCTCTTGTGCCATTATCGGGTGTGTCGCCGGCAGCCGTTTCTCCAAGGTCGTGAAAACGCATTAATCTCTTGCATCTCGCATAAATCTCCGGTGATCCTTCATCTGGATAGAACATTTCCATCAGCTCGATCAGAGTCATAGTACCAAGTGTGTGCTCTGCCACTGACTCTGCCCTTGAGTAGTCCTCGGCGTGACTGTCGTCATTATGGCAGCCATAGTTGGTGAAGCCGACACGCAGTATATAATCCTGTTTTCTGGTGTTGGCATAGGTCTGCCAAATGCGGAAAGAAACATCCTTGTATTTTATAGAATACACCATAGTCGCAGCCCCCCTTTTTTCTTGTTTGCTCTTTAAATTAGTTACAGTAAATACATTTGCCTCAATCAGGTCTGCCGCCGGATAATCCGGTTTGAGCGTCCTGGTGTACTCCGACTTCACTTGGTAAGTGCGGTCTGAGTAGTTGAAACATCTTTGACTCATGTCTAACCTCCTAATGTACTATTAATAAAGACCGGGCAATCCAGTCTTAATATTATCGGTATTATAGAACTATATACTAATTTAAGCAACCATTTGCGGTTTCGTGCTTGTGCTTGCAAAATAGACTGTTTAATTTTAGAATATGTTTTAACTTATGGATCTTTACAAATATGGAGGTGGTTATGTTGGAAAAAGAAATGTCTTTGGAAGATCGTGAAGAAGTAAAAATGACAAGTACTTTTCTGCGTGGCTTTGCTAGCGCGGGAGGATATGTACAGATTCTATCGGCACTTGGCTATGCGACACGGAAACACGCAGGACAGTTTCGCAAGAATGGGAAGCCGTTTATCTTACATCCGTTAAAGGCGACGACTTATGCGATTTCTTGTGGAATGAAGGATGATGTTCTTCTGGCGGCAATTTTGCTACACGATGTGCCGGAAGATACGTTCACGCCGGTGACTGAATTGCCTTGCAATGATGAAGTGAAGCATGCGGTGGAATTGATGACTTTTCGTCGTTGTGACGGGGAGACGAAACTGCAGGCCAAGCGTCGATATTATGCGGGACTTTTGAATAGTAAATATGCATTGCTCTGCAAGGCGTATGATCGCGTAAATAATATCTGGACATTGTGTGATCTTTCGCGCGAGGCGATCATCAAGAATGTGTATGAGACGGAATTTTTCTTGATGCCGTTACTACACAAAGCAAAGTCAATCTGGCCTGAGTTTGCGGATCAAATCAGCGGTCTGCGTGAGATTTTTCGTGGAACTATCTATATGTATTCAAAAACATGCGGTTTTGAGGTACCTTGCGAAGAACCGTCGGACGATGAGTGGTCTGAGATTCTCGGAAGTTAGGGGACAAAATGTCCCCTTTTTATTCTATTGTGATATAATATGTTTGTCGGGGCATTAGCTCAGTTGGCTAGAGCGCTTCAATGGCATTGAAGAGGTCATGAGTTCGAGTCTCATATGCTCCACCATTTATTGTTTTGTAATCTCGCTTGGAAACAGGCGAGTTTTTTGTATGAAAATTAATTTTGTGATATTAATATAGATAGTGAATAATATATGGTGAACAAGATAGATAGATAGATGATTCATAGTGTGGAGGTTTTATGGGCGAGATAGTAAAAGCATCTTGTAGGTGCCAGAGTAGACAGATGCGGCTGGGGGTTGGGATGATGTTTTATTATGAATGCGATGAAGTGATGGAAAAAGCACGCAGTGGTGGGTTTGGTCGTGAACTTCAGGAGGTGATTGAGCAAAATTTTCCAGTAGTAATTAATGCATCGAGAGAGATTTATTGGTGTGAGAAGTGCGGACACTTAACGGCCAACTATGTGCTCGATATTTATAAACCAAAAGATCCGGTTGGTTTGATTATGAAACAACTACATGGCGCGGCTGAAGAGGAAAAAGCAAAGTTTTTGCAGAATCCTCGATATTATCCAAGTTTGGATATTGAGAGTTGCGATGAGGATGACTTGGAGTTGATTTATCGGTTCCCTCATCTTTGTTCTAGATGCCATAATGCTATGACTCAGATTACATATCAGGAGTTGGAACAGAAAAAATGTGCTACATGTGGCGAGAAATATCGGATTGACGAATTCTCGTTTTGGGACTAGAAGCCGCTGCAAAAAATATTTCGCTCTTTTTTATTTTACTGTTTTAAAATTTTTTTTGCTGAGTTGTTATTTTATTTTTTGAAAAGGTTTATTTAGTCTTCTTTTCTTTAAAAACGATTAGTTTGGAAAAGATATAGTTCAAGACTGTTGTTACTACACTACAAAGTAGTTTCCAGATGAGTTTATCTTGCTTGAAGTTGTCGACCATAAGCCACATTAGGAAAACTTCAACGCCGAGAGTAACCAATCTGACGATCATAAACGTTACTGCTTCCTTGGTGGTTTCCTGGGTATTTTTTGATTTACTCTTGAAAACCCAGATTTTATTTGTAACGAAGGCGAATATCACGGCAATAACCCAGGCGATGACAGTAGCTGCAATGGTTTCTAGATGGAAGACAGTTGAGAGAATCCAAAAAGTAACAAGATTAATCAAGGTAGTCATGGCGCCAAAGAAGAGATAGGCGATGACTTCAGAGTATTTTTTGAGGAAGGCCTTGAATTCTTCTTTCGAAGTTAGTGCTTTTTTCAAATCATTTAACATGACCTTATTATACATCATTTTTGTTGCAACAAAAAATACCCCCGAAGAGGTATTTTCTGTTTGCTTAACGCTTGGAGAACTGTTCGCGTTTCCTGGCTGAGCGAAGACCGTATTTTTTGCGTTCTTTCTCGCGTGGATCACGTTTGATAAGTCCTGCCTTCTTAAGAACTGGGCGTAGGTCTGGGAATTCTAGGGTAAGAGCCTTAGAAATTGCTAGTTTAATAGCATCAACCTGACCTGAGAGACCACCACCTGAAACTAAGATAGTGACGTCAAACTCTTTCTGTTTGCCAGCAAGAGCTAATGGGTCAGTTACCTCAGCGAGGAGTGACTTGTTGCCTGAAAGGTAGTCAAGAGCAACTTTGTTGTTAATTGTGATCTCACCTTTGCCTTTGTATAGACGAGCGCGTGCAGTGGCGGCTTTGCGGCGGCCAAGACCGTAAGAATATTTAGTAGGCATTATTTGATCTCCTTTGGATTCTGAGCAGTGTGAGCGTGTTCAGCGCCATTGAAGACGCGAAGACGTGCTAAACGGTCTGCTGCAAGCTTATTTTTTGGCATCATGCCTTTGACAGCTTCTTTGAGAGCGTAGGAAGGATCTTTTTCAATAACTTCTTCAAGTCTCAATTCTTTTAATCCACCTGGGAAACCACTATGGCGATAGTATTTCTTATCAACCATCTTGTTGCCAGTGACCTGGATATTCTTGGCGTTAATAACGACGACATAGTCACCATTGTCAACGTGTGGGGTGTAGGTAACTTTGGATTTACCCATTAATTTGTCTGCAATGACGACTGCAAGTTTACCAAGTGGTAAAGTGCTGGCGTCGATAACAAACCATTCGCGTTTGATTTCTGCAGTTTTTTGGCTAAAAGTTTTCATTACTTAGCCTCCTTTTTGAGATCGAGATTGATGGAATCAACGAAGGAGATGGTAGCCATTTCAGCGTGATCACCTTTTCTGAAACCGGTGCGTTCGATTCTTAAATAACCAGAGTTGCGCTTGATTTGTGGAGCAATTACATCCATTAAGAGATCTGCCACTTCGAGGTTGTCGAGGCGGGAGATAAGGAGACGACGATTAGCGAGGCCACCTTTCTTAGCGATTGTAACTAGCTTTTCAGTACCGCGGCGCATTTCTTTGGCGCGGGCAAGCGTAACGGTGATTGCTTGATATTTGATCAGAGAACACATCAGCC
>CAUTNS010000006.1:0-30476 GCA_963540345.1 uncultured Candidatus Saccharibacteria bacterium
AAGTCGAACTTCCAGAAGGTAAAGAAATCGTCATGCCTGGTGACACTGTTACCTTCACCGTTAAGCTTCTTGCAGCTATCGCTATGAACAACAACGACCGTTTCGCTATTCGTGAAGGTGGCCGTACCGTTGGTTCTGGTGTTGTTACCAAGATTGTTAAATAATTAAATTCTTAGTTATTTAAACAGAAAATTGGACTAGGGAACTAGTCCAATTTTTATTCCTCCCTTGACGTTGTGAAAAAAATATATTATGATTCAAATATATAAATTAATTGAGCTCTAAAAACTCATCGACACACTGTCTAGGTGTATCTGAAGTTATAGGGCTAGAAGGAATCAAATGGTTGAAGCCAAAAATGAAGGTCTCAAGATCCGTATTCGTCTTAAGGCCTACGATCATCGTGTGATTGATCAAAGCGCAAAACAAATCGTTGACACCGCCATCCGTACCGGTGCTAATGTTTCAGGTCCAGTACCTCTTCCAACTAAGCGCAGTACCTTTACTGTCGTCAAATCCCCACACGTCTACAAGACCGGTGGTGAAGCTTTTGAAATGAAAATTCACAAGCGCTTAATCGATATCACTAGCGCAACCCCAAAAACCATTGATGCATTGCAGAATCTTTCACTTCCTGCAGGTGTTGATGCAGAAATCAAGATGTAATTATCTAAAATTAAAATAATGGCCTTCGGGCTATTATTTTTGTAAATCCCACAGTCGAAATGTAGGCTATTATTTTTTACTCGAGAAAGGCTCCTATTTATCGACTAGAAACATCCTTAGGTTTCTATTTTCAGAAAATCGCTTATGTAAATTATAGAAAAGTTGTATACTAGAAGTATGAAAAAGGGCGGCCAAAAAATACATAAAATAATCTCAATTTTTTTAAGCCTACTTTATTTTGGCGTTGTCTCTTGGATGTTTTATGATATTATGCACCGTGAAACCGTGGTTTCACACAACGCTAACGTTTTAGTAATGGGCACTAACGCAACTTTCAAACCATTTGAATATAAAGAGGGAGATAAAGTTGTCGGTTTTGATGTTGAATTAGCCTCTGAGATTGCCAAGGAGATGGGGGCAGAGTTGAAAATCGAAGATATGTCATTCGATGGATTATTGCCAGCTCTTGAAAGTGGCCAAATAGACCTAGCGGTGGCTGGCATGTCGGTCACCGAAGAACGTGCCAAAAATGCACTCTTTTCAGATTCATATTATGTGGCCTCCCAGCAAATCATCGTAAAAGAAGAAAGCCCCATCCGTAACCGCTATGAATTGGTCGGTAAGAAGATCGGCGTTCAGCTTGGTACAACTGGTGATCAGATGGCGCAGCAAATCAATGGCGCAAAAGTTATCCAGTTTCCAACCGCACCAAGCGTCCTGCAGGAACTAGTGTCTGGCCGCGTGGATGCTGCTATTCTTGATAATGCTCCGGCCGCACAATATGTTGCCAGCTTTTCAAACCTAAAAATTCTCAGTAGTCCACTCAGTCGCGAACCCTATGCCATTGCAATGAAAAAAGGAAATCAAAAGCTTCAAGAAGCCGTCAATAGTACTATCACAAAGATGAAAGAGGATGGTCGTATGCAAAAGTTACTGATGAAACACTTTGGCACCGCGGAGGGACAAATCTGATGGACTTTTTTGAAGTAATTTTTGGCAATGGTCGCTGGGTTTATTTTTGGCACGGCTTTGAGGTGACTATGGTACTCACCACCATTGCGGTTATCGCCGGTCTGATCTTAGGGCTCCTGCTTGCTCTTTTGCGCACCTCTATTTCAAAACCATTTAAGCTCCTCAAAAAATTACCAAAATATCCAAAATCCAAGTTTTTGCAAAAGTTTGCCGATTTCAATCCCCTTCAAGCCTTTGCTAAGCTCTACATTGGTATCATCCGCGGTACACCAGCTCTTGTACAGCTCCTTATTATGTACTATGTAGTTTTTGGCTCCATCCGAACTATGCCAAAACTTATCGTTGCCGCAATCGCTTTTGCAATTAATAGTTCAGCCTACATCGCAGAGATTATTCGCGGTGGGATCGAGAGTGTCGATAAAGGTCAACTTGAGGCGGCTCGCTCTCTCGGCTTTTCACATTTTAAGGCTATGTATTACGTGGTTCTGCCGCAAGCAATGAAAAATGCCATGCCAGGACTAATCGGCGAAGGAGTTACCATGTTTAAGGAAACCTCCATCGTTGGCTGGATTGGACTTGGTGATATTATGCGCGGAGCTGATGATATCCGCTCACTTACCGCCACTGCCTTCCAGTCACTCTTTGCCGCCGCCATTTTATATCTCGTCATCACAACCGTCTTTTCTAATCTGATGTTCCGGCTTGAAAAGAAAATTAGTAAGGAGGAAAATTGATGTCGATTGAAGCAAAAAATATCTATAAAACCTTCGATAATATGCACGTCTTAAAAGGCATTAATCTCAAAGTAAATGATGGTGAGGTGGTAGTTCTAGTGGGGGCTAGTGGTTCTGGCAAGTCGACTTTTTTAAGATGCCTCAATCTCCTCGCTGCACCAACTTCAGGAAGTGTCCTTATTGATGGTGTAGATATTACTGATCCGTCAGTTGATCTTAATCAAATCCGTCGCAAGGTTGGTATGGTTTTCCAGAGTTTTAATTTATTCGAGAATATGACGGTCATTGAGAATATTAAATTAGCCCCGAAAAAGCTGTTACATACAAGCGATGCGGCAGCTGAAAAAGAGGCGAGGCAATTATTGAAGCGGGTTGGCTTATTGGATAAAGCCGATATGATGCCAAAATATCTTTCTGGCGGCCAAAAACAGCGTATCGCTATTGCCAGGGCTCTAGCCATGCATCCGGAAGCTGTACTGTTTGATGAGCCGACTTCTGCGCTGGATCCAGAAATGATTGGTGAGGTACTTGACGTAATCCGCGACCTGGCAAAAGACGGGCTCACCATGGTAATCGTTACTCACGAGATGAGCTTTGCTAGAGAAGTGGGTACGCGCATGATCTTCTTGGACCATGGAAAAATTATTGAAGATGGCACGCCAAAACAGGTCATGGATCATCCAAAAACTGAACGCGCCGCACGCTTTTTTGCTATGGCAAAATAGCATAACATCATCTAAAAATCCCCCAAACATATTAAAAGCACCCAGCCTACGGTCTGTTCTAAAAATTCCTATCACTATCTATTCGCTTTATGTTAAAATTAAGGTATGACTCCAGTGATGAAATTTAAGAAAAAATTCTATTTTATTGTCGCCTCCTACTTTCGCTTCTTCGCTAACTTCGCTTTTCGTCGCTGGCATCCTCGCGTAATTGCAATTACCGGATCAGTCGGTAAAACAACGATGTTAAATCTCGTTGAATGTACCCTAGGAGACAAAGCGCACTATTCTCATGACGCTAATTCCGCCTATGGTATTGCCTTTGATATGGTTAATCTACGTGGTGTCACCGGCTCGAAACTCCGTTGGTTCTATTTATTCCTGGCCGTTCCAATAAAGTCACTTTTTTATAAGCACAAGGAGGAGTTTTATGTTGTTGAGATTGACGGTGAAAGACCACATGAAGCTGAATTTTTAGCCTCCTGGCTAAGGCCTGAGGTCACACTCTGGGTTTCCCTAGGTCTTTCTCATGCTTGTCAATTCGAACAACAGGTGAAAGATGGTCTGTTCTCAAGTCTTGATAAGGCAATTACTCATGAATTTGCCATGCTTCCGCAATATACTCAAAAACTAGTAATTATCGACGGCGAGGTGAATCTGATGAATCGCGCACTTGACAGCATTAAGCAGAAAAATCTCACTAAAGCTACCGTTATCAAGTGTTCTAAGGACGCGGTGAAGACTTATAAGGTTGAACCAAATCACACTAGTTTTATCTTGCAGGGGACAGCGGACGGCGTTTCGCATGAGTACGAATTTAATCGCCCAATGTCTAAAGATATCGCCATCCAGCTAACTATGCTAGAAGCCCTAGTGAATTATCTCGAAGTTATGCCACGTTATGATTTTTCAAATCTCAAGTTAGCACCAGGCCGTAACTCATACTTTGACGGAAAAAATGGTTTGAAGATTATCGATAGTAGCTATAATGCGCATCTTATTTCCGTGAAGTCTATCCTAGAAATGTATAAAGCAATGCACGTCCCGCATAAGTGGTTGGTGATTGGTGATATTGTCGACCAGGGAAGCATAGAGGGGCAAGAACACGCAAAACTAGCAGATGAAATCATCAAAGTTAAACCTGAGCAAGTCATCTTAATTGGTCGGCGCACTAAGAAATATACCGCGCCAATACTAGAAAAAGCCGGGCTGAATGTCTACACGACACTTGACCCGCGTGAAGCACTCAAATTTCTTGAACAAAATCTCACTGGTCAGGAAACCCTACTCTTTAAAGGATCGCAATATCTTGAATGGCTGATTGAAAAACTTCTAAAAAATCCTGAAGAAGCAAAATATCTACCAAGACGTGAAAAAGCTGCAATAAAACGAAGACAGAAGCGAGGATTAAACTAATGACGAAAACTTTATACATCATTCATGGCTGGACTTACTCAACTGAGCCATGGGCGAAAACCATCAAACTACTTAATGATAAATATCACATTAAAGTGGAAATGCTAAATGTGCCAGGACTTACTGATCCAAGCAAAAAAATCTGGAATATTAAAGAATATGTAAAGTGGGCAGATTCCTTAATCCCAGACGGCGCGATTGCACTTGGACATAGTAACGGGGGACGTATTTTGATGAATCTCCTCGTTAAGAAACCGGAAAAACTCTCTCACCTAATCCTCCTCGATGCAGCTGGTGTTTATGAACCATCAAGAAAACGCGATATCCTGAAAAAACTCAGTCGAATCCTGTCACCTCTAAAACAAATCAGGCCCCTCCGAAAAATTCTTCATAAAATAATTGGCGCTTCTGATTATGAACGCGCTCCTGAAAATATGAAGAAGACACTCTCAAATATGTTGGAGTCGGATAAGGATCTCGATTATACAAAAATCGAGGTTAAAACAGATATCTTATGGGGTGAAATGGATAAGATTACTCCAGTCAGGCAGGCAAAGAAGCTTCATGCTGGAATTAAGGGAAGCCGCATCAAGATTTTCCCAAACTGGACTCATGCCCCATATATCGCTGATCCAGAAGGCCTCGCCCGCGCCATAAGTCAAGTCCTAAAGGATAAAAAATAGTGAAAAAACATTATTTTCTAGGTCAAGCCGCAAGCTTCCGTGTTAAAAAAACTTTCCGTTTCCTCTTTAGTTTTGGTACACGCCAGGATTTTGATGAACTAAAACAAGACCTAGCAGCAAAATATCAAGTCAAAAAATCGCAAGTTTATTTATTTCACTCAGGACGCACTGCCATCACTCTTGCCCTGCTTTCACGGATTCCAAAAGAGTCAAAACAGGATTCAAAAAATCCCAAAGAACAACCGGCGGTTGCTATCACCTCGCTCACTTGTTTTGCTGTGGTGCAGGCCGTAAAAACTGCTGGATATCAGCCAGTTTTTCTTGATATTGATCCAAAAACTCTACATTTTAACGCGGTAACATTAGAAAATGCGCTGAAGAAATATCCAAATATTCAGGCCGTCATCGTACAGAATAACCTCGGCCTGCCATGTGATATGAAGAATATTCAAGCAGTCGCAAGGGCGCATAAATTATTCCTAATTGAGGATCTCGCGCACTCGCTAGATATTGAATATTCAGACGGTTGTACAGCTGGTAGCCTCGGCGATGTGGTCATTCTCTCGTTTGGAAAGGGAAAATCGCTTGATGCTAGTTCTGGCGGCGCCTTGATTTTACGAAAATCCAGTAAAAATCAGCTCCTAGCGGATCCTCAAATCGGAAGTTCACGCCCGAAACTGTCAGACTCCCTCAGAGACCGTTTCTATCCATTTTTTGGTCTCCTCTCTCGCACTCTGTCGTATCTTCCGGCAGGAAAATATAACCTTGGCCAGCGCCTAATGGGCGTATTAGTGAAATTAAATTTTGTACATCGCTCCGCAGATGCCGAGCTCGACTTCTATCACCGCATGACTTATTGGCAGGCGAAATATATTCGCCAGGAACTAAAAAACTTTCACGCTCCGCGCGGACTTCTTCGTGTGCCATACTTTGTACAAGATCAGCGTAAGACCCTTCATAAATTACAAAAAGCCGGCTTCTATTTTGATGAGGTTTGGTATGATACCCCTGTTGCTCCAAAGCGCCATTTTAACAAATCTGGCTTCAATCCAGCAGATTGTCCGGTTGCTACGGTCGTCGCAAAACATCTTGTTAACCTACCGGTTTATTATTCAATACAGGAACTGAGCCTCGCTCGTCAAATTATTTATCAAAATGAGGCGGATATTAAACTAGACAAAAAAATGCAGCCACAGGTTACTAAAATTGAACAACTGACTCAAAATCTATCTCAACCTACAACGTGGCAGGATGATTGGAATCTGGCCATCAAAAAATTCGAGCTGGCAAATTTTCTTCAGTCGCCAAAATGGCAGAAATTCAATGAAATGCTTGGCCGTAAAACCCTCCACCAAACAATTAGCAATGAGGCGCAAGTCTTGATGGTGGTTCGTGATGCCAAACGTGGCCGGTTCCTGGAAATCTCTAATGGCCCCCTCCTTGATTGGTCGGACCAAGATCTAGTCAATCTTGTTTTTTCTGAAATTTACAAAGCCGCGATTAAATTTAAATGCGTGTTCATTCGTTTTCGTCCAGCCATAGAAAATTCGGCAGAGAATCAAGCAATTATGCAAAGGCTAGGTGCGATCAAAGCTTCCTTCCATCTTAATGCTGAGCATACGGTTATGATTGATTTAACAAAAACTGAAGAAGAACTATTGTCTGATTTTCGTAGGCAAACAAGGTATGAGGTGCGTCGAGCTGAAAAACTCAAAATCAAAGTCATTGATGAGACAAACTCCCCTAATATTATTCATGAGTTTCACAATGTGCAGCTGCAAACCGCAAAAAGACAAAATTTCATTCCTCCAACCTTGCGTGAGCTAGAAGCGCTAAAACAGAGCTTTGGTAATGATTTTAAGATTTACACAGCCTATGATGTAGAAAATAATGCAATTGCCTACGGACTGATCCTCATTGATGGTAAAGAAGCAGACTACTATGAAGCTGCCAGTACGCCCCTAAATCGCAAATTGCCTGGCGCCTATGCTTTGCAATGGCAAGTCATGCGTGATCTCAAAAAACTTGGCGTCAAACGTTATAATTTATGGGGTATCGCACCTGAAGGTCAGACCAATCATCGCTACTCAGGTGTCACCACCTTCAAAACTGGTTTTTCTAGTGAGCGATTTACCTATGTCAGTGCACAGGATATTCCAATTCGCAAATTCCGCTATAAAATCAATCGTATCATTGAGAACTTACGTAAAAAACACCGACATTTAAGCTAGAAAAATATCAATAAACCATATATGAAATAATAAACAATAGAGGAGTTTAAAATGGCCAATGAAGCGAAATATCAAATTCTCGACGCCGATTCTAAAGAAGAATGGGATGAATTTGTCACTAAGCATAAGGATTCAAACTTTCTTCAATCTTGGGATTTCTATGTTTTCTACCAAGACCTTGGTCGACAAGTTGTCAGACGCGTCATAAAACAGAATGATAAGATCGTTGCAGCTTACGCAGGTGAGGTCGAACCGGCTAAGCGTGGCCGTCATCTAGCTATTGCCGGTGGGCCAACCCTTGACTGGCAAAACCAAAAGTTGGTCAAGCTAATATTTGAAGATATGGCAAAAGTCGGCAAAAAACTTCACTGTGTTTTTGTGCGCGTTCGTCCGCAACTCGAATTAAGCAATGAGTCTGAGCAGATTTTTAAGAGCGCTGGTTTTAGAAAAGCTCCAATGTATCTTTCCGTAGAGTTTGCTGGTGTTTTGGATCTTAATAAGTCCGAAGATGAAATTCTTGCCGGTATGAGGCAGCGTCTTCGTCGCGCTCTCAGAAAAGCTGAGAAGAATGAAATTACCATTGAAAAATCCACCAATCCTTCCGCAATTAAAGATTTTTATGAAATTGAACTACAAACCGCCAAGCGGCACTCCTTCTTTGCTTTTTCCGAAAAGTTTCTTACCAAACAGTTTGCCGCCTTTGCCAAAAATAATGAAGCGGTACTCTATATCGCAAAGAAAGACGGTGAAATTCTAGCCGAAAATTTCATGATTTTTTACGGCAATGAGGCTTCATATCATTATGGCGTCTCCTCTGAGCTCGGTACGAAATACTCAGGTGCACCATTACTCCATATGGAAGCTATGCGAGATGCGAGAAAGCGCGGCATCACACGCTATAATTTCTGGGGTATCGTTGGCGAAGAAGAAACTAAGCATCGCTTCTATGGCGTCTCAGTTTTTAAACGCGGTTTTGGCGTCACGGAACTAAAATATCTCCCAGCGCAGGATCTAGTTCTCGATAAAATTAAATACTACACTACAACTTTTCCGATCGAATCCTTGCGCCGCAAAATTCGACACGTCTAAAAAGCTCAGGCGTAAACCCTATCTTTAATCCTGCTGTATATTTCTATTATAAATTCTCTATTATAAACTCTGTATTTAGGGTTTGATAATATTCATTAAAATTCATGTATTAAAAATCAAAATGTAGTATAATCATAAACAGAATGGATGAGAATATTGGTCGACCAGGAGAAAATAGCTTTGGCAATCAAGCTTTTTCTGACTCAAGCAATAATTCTGCACCAATAAATTCTAATGCTTCGGGGATGAATTCTGAGGATGCCTGGGGAAATAACCAGGCCAAGAAGATTGAAGATCAAAAAGCCGCACAAAAAGAAGCACGTGAAGCTGAATCCGCCGCCACCGAAAATGGCACAAATCCAAATAATGCCTTGGCCGCGGAACAGACCCCTAATGTCGTAGAATCTCTCTATAAAAAGGGCGACTCTTATGATAAAAAGAAGAAAATTATTAAGGCAAAAATCAAAAAAGCTAAAATAGTTGGTGCAGCCCTAGGTGTTATTGTCTCAATGCTGGTTGCTTTTTCAGCTTCTACCCCACTAGCGCCGTTTGCGCTCCTAGCTAACGGACTCGAGGCTTATAACACGCTTCGTTATAGTATGAATGCCCGCTCAAAGTATCAAATTCCACGATTATTAAATGGTAAGCTTAATCATAATATTGTAAATAGGAGTATTTTACGAGGCGAAGAGAGGTTTAACCTTAAGCACGCCACCGGCCTTAAGAAGCGTCTCCAAAAACAGGGTATCACTTATGTGGAAACTACTGGAACAGACGGACAGCCACTTAATCTACTAGTTTATGAGGATGGTCCAAATGGTAAGCCAATGGCTGTTACAGCTTATGAGGGCGACAAGGCAAGGATTCCGGCTAGCGTTGAATTGACAGGCCTGGATGCTTCTGGCAATCAGACACCAAGGACTATTGATATTGATTCGGATAATCATTTTTCGTATAAAGAAGCAACCTCAAGTAAGATTACTAGTGGCTTTGCTGACGCCGAAGATAAGGCTACAAGGACACTAAGGGGGCATATTGCAGGCTGGTTTGATTCATCCGCTGAATTAAATGATAAAAAATTAAACAACCACGGTCGTAATCGTCAGGGTGATACCTCGGATGACCCATCCGATGAGGAGATTCAGAAAAATGCCGAGAAAGATGGTATTAAGGAAGAGGCTGAATCTACTAAGGGGGGGGTTGAGGCAGACTCTACGAATGAACTTAATCCAGAAGAACCTGATCCGAAACCTGTCGGCGAAGGGGATGATTCTCTGAAGGCTGGCATGACGGCAGAAGCTGTAGAGGGCGCGCTAACCAAGCGTGCCGAGAAAGCTGCTGCGGCAATCGGAAAAGCTTCCCAATTAGCTGTCATTGCAAACTATACTTGCTCCGCAATGAAGATCATTAATACCTTAGCTCAAACTGTCGGGGCATTAATGAAAGCTAAGATTCTGAATTTTGGTACCAACTTCTTTGAAGCGATCGACAAGGCAAAGGCGGGAGACAGTAAAAAAGAGCTTCACTACTACATGAATGGTATGACCACGCCGGGTCCAACCAAAGATCGTCTCGGTAACGTTATTACAGGTAAAGAACAGTCCACCGCCATGGGTAGCGTAGCCATTCAACAGTTCTTTAGTAATGGTCAGTATATGATTAGCCCGCGCGACCCAGTGGTTGAAAAATATAACCCAGAAGCACCACTATATCAAGCAGTCTATAATAGCGACAATGTTGAATCAAAAGACATGTATGGTAATGCCACCAAACTCGGTAATCTCCTTGCCCAAGCTTCAGGTAGTCTCAATGTTTATAAAGCCTGCGTATTCGTTTCCACAAGTGCAGATCTTCTTAATCTCTTTGGCGATGTGGCTGGGGTTATCCTTACCGGAGGTTTAAGTAAAATTGCAAAACAATTAATCAATGGCTTTATCACAGTCGCACAAACTGCCGCCCTTACAGCAACTGTCGGTGGCATCATCTCCTTCCTGGTTCCTACAGTCGCTCAGGCTGCCACCAAGAACTTCCTAAATAAAGATCAAATGAAGGGAGAGGATACTGGTTATGTTACCGCTAGTGCTTTGAAAATGTATACCACGATGCAAGCACGTATTAGTTCTGGCCTTCCAACCACTACCGAGAATGCCGCAGCCGGTTATGATATCCGCAAAGATGTTATCGCCAGCGAGGCAAGATTCGCTAGAAGTACCATGAGTCCGTTCGATCCAAGCTCTCCATATACCTTCATGGGAAGTCTCATCAAAGCCACTATGCCACTAGCTTCAATTATGTCTACTCCACTCCAGGTTATGTCGAAAATTGGCAGTATTGCAAAAAGCTCGTTCAATAGTCTATTGCCGTCCGCCTCTGCTGAAGATCTTGGTAGGGACCTTAGCGACGTCAATAAAAACTGTCCGTCTTCCAATGCTGGTTCACAAACCACCATCATGGACGCCTTTTGTAATGGCTCAGTTACAACCGACTATGCCACAATTAATAAGCCAATCGAAGAAAAAATCGATGAGTTGGGTCCAGAAAATCTGGATCTTGAAGGAGATGATCCTATTAATGCACCTCCAAAAGAAAATTCTGACTATGCAAAATGGCACGTTGCCTGCGCGAATCGTGAATCGCAAATCAATGTTGCCGATTCAAATATCGCAAACGCTTTTAAGGAAGAAACCGGGTTCGGTACTGGTTTAATAAAACAAGTCTCAAGTGCAATTATTGGTGCAACGCCAATTGTCGGTTCGTTCCTCCAGGTAAGGGACAACGCAAACGAAGCGTCTAATTTGAAATTCATTACAGGTGAATTCTGTTACTCTGATGAAGCAAAGAAATTCTCTAGCTATACCGAAGACCTACGAGTCCTAGAATCAGCCGGTGTTATCGAAAAATCAGCTTCTGTGGCCTTTATGGAGAACTATTATAAGAAGCATCCACTTGATCATAGTGACTCTGGTATTGTGGCTCGCTACACCGGCATGACAAAAGATCAAGCCGAAATCGCTCTCGGACTCCTAGAATATAACACCTAT
Organism: uncultured Candidatus Saccharibacteria bacterium; assembly: GCA_963540345.1. GTDB lineage: Bacteria > Patescibacteriota > Saccharimonadia > Saccharimonadales > Saccharimonadaceae > Nanosyncoccus. Next base: position 11,555 of record CAUTNS010000006.1, read on the forward strand.
CTCGCGAACTATCATCCAAAGGAAAAAGGTCCGAAGTTACCAACCAAAATTGAAGATTATCAATACGAATCGTCCTCCGTCATTGCTGAAGTTCTTCCGAGTAGTCTCGTTACTCAGTTTGCTAAGTTCAGTGAACAGCGCCTCGTTACAGCAGTAGCCTAGGCCTCGTCAATAGTCAAAAATGTGATAAAATAAGCATAAGAATAATAAAAAAGGAGTAATAATGTCCACAAAACTAAAATATATTGATAGCCACTGGGGCGTCTTCGCCCTGCAAGGTGTAGTTGCGTTGCTTTTTGGTTGGTTTGCATTATTTACTGGTTCCAGCGACATCCAAACTCTCGTCGTCATCGTTGGTTCTGTCCTCCTATCTCTCGGAATCATTGAGTTATTCAATCTCCTCATCCGCACCAGAACTCGCAATACCTGGGGTATCTCGCTCCTCATGGCCATTCTCGAAATTGGCGCCGCGCTCTCGCTTCTCTTTACCTACGAGCAGAATGTTGCCTGGCACCTAGTCGTCGTTGCCGCCTACACTATCTTCCGGGGTATTTTTGAACTAATTCTAGGTCTTCGCTCAATCGATGACCTCACTGATAAGTTTAGCTGGGTCCTTACCGGTATCTGTGGCTGTATTATGGGTATCGTTATTTTAAACAGTGGCCGCCTTGGCACCACTCATTTCATTAAATATTTCGGATCCTACATGATGGTCTTTGGCATCGTCAACCTTATTTATTCAATCCATAATCACGAACAATCCAAAGATTACCAGGCTGAAAAAGTTGCCGCGAAAAAAGCTAAGGCTGCTGTAAAAAACTCGGCAAAAGAACTTTTGAAAGCCGTAGAGGCTCCATCCCGCAAAATTTCCGCTAAAAAATCCGCTAAAACCACCATTAAACACAAAACCAGTAGTAAATCGACCAAAAAGTCTAAATAGCCACAAAGCTACCCTTATAGCTTTAAAAACTGAGATAATATGCTATAATATGATCTCAAGGAGATGATATGAAATATAAGATGCCAACCAAGGCTATCATAACTGACGCTGGTTTTGCTAGTCGATTTTTACCTATCACAAAAACAATCCCGAAGGCGATGCTCCCCCTTGGAAACCGTCCAATTATGCAATTTGTTGTGGACGAGTGTATTGCCGCAGGAATTACAGAGATTATTATTGTAGCCACCCCAGAAGGTAAGCCAATCTATGAAGATTACTTCAATAATGCCGTTAATCGTATTAGAAAACAGCTCGCCTCTCAAGGTAAACACGATCGTTATACCCCAATCCAGGAGATCCTCGATTATCCAAAAATTACCGTGATCGAACAGGATCAATCCTATCCTTACGGTAATGGCTCGCCAATTGCCTCAGCCCGCAAATTTATCCGTGATGACGAAGCTTTTATTGTCGCCTACTCTGATGATGTCGTCTTTGGCGCCTCTGATGTTAAAACTCTAAAAGACTCTTTTGCGAAACACGAAGATGCCAAGGCTATTATTATCGCTCAAGAGATGCCAAAAGAAGTTCTCAATAAATATGGTATCATCCGTCTCCAAGATGAACAGAAGATGACTCTTCATAACATCGTAGAAAAGCCAAAAATTGAAGAGGCCCCATCAAACCTCACTTCATACGGTCGCTATCTGTTGACACCAGATGTCTTCCAGTATCTTGATCCAAAAAACATTGGCCTGGATAACGAGCTTTGGACTGTTGACGCAATTACTCGCATGGTGAAGGACGGCAACGTCTATGTCGAAAAAACTCAAGGTCAGTGGATGACCACCGGCGATCCAAAGAACTATTTCCTCACCGGTCTCTACTATGCCAAGCATTATGAAGATTTTGGCAAAGATCTCGAAAGCGCGATCAAGAACTTCTAGGTTACCGATCAAAAACCTTGTAATTGAATCTAAAGTCATCAACCAATCAATCAATTATCCTTTCAGTATTTGATAAAAAATCAGAAAGCCTAACTTAAAATCTACCATCTCAGGTAGATTTTTTGTGGTTGCGAAGAAATAGTGCTTATACTATAATAAAACCATTAAGGTTATAAATGGAGCTTTCATGAATCTCGCTGAATGGATTTTAGTAATGTTTTTATCAGTAGCCCTACTGATTTTTCTTATCGTTGGCATTATTTGTATCGTCAAGTTCACTAGTCTCCTCTCCGAGATTGAAATTATGGTCCAGACTGGTCAGTCAATCTTTGATAAGGCAGATGATGTCGCAGACAATATCAAGGATCTTACCTCTGTTGGACCTCTTGCTCGCGGTTTCGTCAAAGAATATATCGGTCGAAAACTTTTTAGCTTATTAAAAATCGATAAAAAACCTAAAAAATCGGTTTTTGACGAATTCGAAGAAGAGGACGATGATGAAGAGCGGGAGTCCGGTAAAAGCTCTACTAGAACCAGCGCAAAAAATACAACAAAAACCCATCGCGATCTCCAAAAGCGGGCTAAAACTGCTGCCTCAAAACTGAGAAAATAAGCTGAGAAAATAAAAAATCATACAAGAGATATACGAAAATAGACTAAAGAAAAAGTTTCTGGTTTCAGTATATCTCTTTTTTAAGGATTCCTCTATAATAAAGATAGAAATTTAAAACAGGAGTCCAAAATGAAAAAAGATAATAAATTCTTCCTCGGCATGATTCTCGGCGCAGCTGCTGGTGTTGTCGCTGGAGTTTTTCTAGCACCAAAATCAGGCAAAGAAACTCGTGAAGATCTGAAAAAACAGGGAAAAGAAGCTATTGAAACCACTAAAAAAGTTAGTAAAAAAGCTTATCTCGGTGCCAAAACTGAAGGTCAGAAATTCTTTGATAAGGTTTTTCGTAAGAAAAATGAGTTAGAAGCTGAAGAACTCGGCAAAATCGAAGATATGAAAGATGCCGCCGATGAAGCTAAAGAAGCTGCAGAATCAGCCGTCGAAACCGCAGTTGAATCAATCGACGAATAAGTCCAACAGATTGAAAAAAGTTGATCGGAATTCAATAATCAATTAAAAAATCTGTCTAAAAATCCCACTGTTCCGCCCATCTCGCATTGTTTATGCTAAAATATAAGTATGTGTTGTGAGGTAGACCAAGAAGCGGCCGAATTGGCCCACGAGCAAAAATATCAGGAATTTTGCCAGCAAATCGACTCCCCTGATCACGAGATCGGGCCGAGTGATTTTGTTCACCTTCACAACCACACTCATTACAGCCTCCTAGACGGCCTAACAAAGGTCCCAGACCTAATTAATTATGTTAAGGGCCAAGGTATGGAGGCTGTTGCCGTGACTGACCACGGCACCATGTCTAGCCTAATTGAGCTCTACAAAGAGGCAAAAGCCGCCGAAATAAAGCCGATTCTAGGCCTTGAGGCCTATGTAGCAGCGCGTTCTCGCTTAGACCGCGATCCTGCTTATGATAAAGTCAGATACCACATTACACTGCTCGCCATGAACGATAAGGGCTTTGAAAACCTCTGTCGTTTAGCCACTGAAGCTGAAGTTAATGGCAAATACTACAAGCCTCGTATCGACCATGAAATCATGGAGAAATACAACGAGGGAATTATTTGTCTCTCGGGTTGTGCTAGCTCTGAGATCTCCGTTAGGCTCAAGAATGGTGACATGGAAGGCGCCGAGAAACTTGTTGAATGGTATAAAAATGTCTACGAGGACCGATTTTATCTGGAAATGCAGGACCACGGCCATCCTGATTCACCAACTCACTGGGATGTCCAGAATCGTATTAATCAGGGTTTGCAAGAAATTGCCAAAAAAACCGGTTTGCCTCTAGTAGTTACCTGTGATGGCCATTATCTTAAGCATGAGGATCAGGATGCACATGAAATCCTCCTCTGTATTGGCACGGCCTCCAATCTTTCCGACCCCAACCGTATGACCCTGAAGGATTTTCAGCTTCACGTCATCCCACCTCAAGAAATTATTGATCGCTGGAGTAAAGATTTCCCCGACGCTATTAAAAACACTCGTAAAATTGCCGAGCGCTGTCATACTGAGATTCAGCTCGGTCGTATTTTGATTCCGAAATTCCCAATTCCAGATGGAGATTCAGAAAAGAGCTATCTCGACAAACTAGTTTTTCGAGGCCTAGCCTTCCGTTATGGAGGCGTTACACAGGAAGAAGCCGCTAAGCTTTCGATCGAAGAGTGTCGCAAGCTACTCTCTGAGAAAATCCTCGAACGTATCGACTATGAGCTTTCAGTTGTTGACAAAATGGGCTACAACGGTTACTTCTTAATCGTCCAAGACTTCATTATGTGGGGAAAAACCCGCCGTATTATTTATGGCCCAGGCCGTGGCTCTGCTGCTGGTTCTATTCTGGCTTATGCCCTCCGTATCACTGAGCTCGATCCGATGAAATACGACCTTCTCTTCGAGCGTTTCTTAAACCCAGACCGTATTTCGATGCCAGATATCGATACCGACATTCAGGATACTCGCCGCGACGAGGTAATTGAGTACTGTACAGACAAATATGGCAAGGCGCGTGTCGCCAACATTGTTACCTTTGGTAAGATGATGGCCAAAAACGCCGTACGTGATGTGGCTCGCGTGCTCGAAGTGCCTTATGCTGAGGCTGACCGTATTGCGAAGCTCGTTCCGGACCCAGTTCAGGGCCACCATGTTAAACTCACTGATGCTATCGTCAATACCCCAGACCTCAAATATGAATATGAACACAACCCAACCGCCAAACGCGTAATTGACTATGCTTCCAAGCTCGAGGGGACCATCCGTTCTCACGGTGTACATGCTTGTGGTATCGTGATTGCACCAGATGACCTTGTTAAATTCCTTCCACTTGAAGTTTCTGCCAAAGGTCCACTTGCCACGCAATACCCGTCCACTCAGGTTGAAGAACTAGGCCTTCTTAAGATGGACTTTTTGGGCCTTTCCAACCTCTCTGTGATTAATAATGCTCTACGTATGATCCGCAAGGTTTATCACGACGACATTGACCTCTATAATGTCCCGCTTGATGACCCGCTCACCTATCAGCTTCTCCAAAACGCCGAAACTACTGGTGTATTCCAGCTTGAATCTGCCGGTATGAAACGCTATCTCAAAGACCTGAAGGCTTCCAGCTTTGAAGATATTATCGCTATGGTGGCCCTCTATCGCCCAGGGCCAATGCAGTTTATTGACTCATTTATTCGCAGAAAACACGGCGAGGAGCCAATTACTTACCTTCATCCAGGGCTAGAAAATGCTCTAAAGTCCACTTATGGCATCTTGATTTATCAGGAACAGTTCATGCAGATCTCCAAGGAATGGTGCGGCTTTACCGGTGGTCAGGCAGATACCTTACGTAAGGCAGTCGGTAAGAAGAAAGTAGCGCTGATGAATAAGGTAAAACCTGAGTTTATTAAGGGTGCACAGGAAGTTGGTGGCGCCACAGAAGAACAGGCCGAAACTTTCTGGAATCAGCTACTTGAATTCGCGAATTATTGTTTTAATAAGTCACATGCTGCGTGTTATGGACTGGTTGCGTATTGGACGGCATACCTGAAGGCTCATTACCCAGACGCCTTTATGGCGGCTCTAATGACCTCAGACATGCGTTGGACGGACCGTCTTGCCATCGAAATCGCCGAATGTAAGCGCATTGGCATCAAGGTGCTCGGTCCTGACATTAACCAGTCTTATGCCGACTTCGGTATTGTCGGTGGTGAAAAAACCATCCGCTTCGGTCTAGCAGCAATCAAGAGTATGGGAAAGGCCCTGATTGAAGAAATCGTCATCCCTGAACGTGACAAAAATGGCCCATTTAAATCTGTCTGTGATTTTGCCTCGCGCGTTGATAACACCAAATTTAATAAGAAATCCTGGGAATCCGCCATTAAAACTGGTGCCTTCGACCGTTTTGCCTCTCGTACTGACCTTCTCTTCAATCTTGAAGATATTCAGGCTTATGGCGGTAAGATTCAAAAAGACCGTGCTTCCGGCCAAACGGACCTCTTTGGTCTGATGGGTGATGCTGGCGCGGTTCCAGAACCAGAAATTAAGCCATCCCCAAGCAAAGTTAGTGAAAAAGAGCAATTACTTTGGGAACGCGACCTCATGGGGCTCTATCTATCTGCTCACCCGCTCGATAAATACGATGTCTATTTCGAAGAAAATACTCACCCATTCTCAGTAGTTTCCGCTGAAAATGACGGCAAGCAAGTCGTCGTTGGTGGCATTGTGACTGGAATTCGTACCATTTTGACTAAATCTAATACCAAAATGGCCTTCGTTAAGATTGAAAGTAAGACCTCAGAAACTGAATTTATCGTTTTTCCGGCGCTTTATGAGCAGGAAGGTTCAAAATTAGCCGTTGATAATATTATCAAGGTGACAGGTCGCGTCAACGCGCGCGATAAAGACGGCAATATTACCTCTGAAGTTAAAATTATCGCGGATTCTTTCTCTATTGTTTCGGATGACAAACTTGAAAATTATCAGTCTACTGGCGCCCGCTTAGACGACCCGAAAGAAGCTCCCAAAAAGGAATTTAGACGCAAGAAAACTGCTTCCGTACCTGAAAATATTGCCGCCAGATTATCTGGAAGTCAAAAATCAGACGACAAAAATACAGAGAAAAAGGAGTCTAATACTGAAAAATCTGATGAAAAGGCGGGAAAAACTGATAGTAAATCAACTAAACCAGAAAGCGAAAAAGGCACCACAAGCACTTCAGCAGCCACAAATACTTCAACTGCCACAAATACCTCAAATGCCACAAAAACTTCAGCTGCCACTTCCGAGGAACCGGTTCGCCGCATCATTACTCCGCCAGCCGACCCCCGTTCACAGAGACTGTATGTTCTAATCGAAGACCCGGAAGATACTGCAAAACTCACGCGTATCCGTAAACTATGTGATGATAATCCAGGTTTTCAGGAAATTATTCTCGTACTTAAGGATGAAAGTGGTAAAAAACCAATGCGCATGCCGTTCAAAATTGACGCCTCAAGTGAGTTAATCGATCCGCTTAAGGCTCTGGTTGGCGACTCAAGTGTTGTTCTAAAATAATGGCCCTAAAATAGTGTTTTTAAAATCTTTATGCTAAAATAATTGAAAAGAAGGTGGGAAGTGAATAAAATAGCAAAGTTTCTGAATGCACGTATTTCTGGTTTTGTAACAGACAAGCCAGAGATTTTGGCGGCCTACTCTCGTGATGCCAGTATCTTGGAAATCATGCCAAAACTGCTCTTTTTGCCTAACAACATCGAGGATATTCAGTATGTGTTACGTTTTACTAATGAACTAGCAAAAAAGGGTTATCAACTACCAATTGCCGTACGTGGTTCGGGACTCGATCAAAGCGGAGCCGATCTTACAGAAGGCATGGTCCTTTCGACTGAAAAAATGAATCAAATCCAGGAAATTGATGAGCGCGGCCGCCTTGTGCGAGTACAGGCTGGCGTAACTCTTGGACAGTTAAATTCCGCCCTCGCACTTTTTGGCCTCTATTTGCCGGTCGAAGCCGACCCCAGAGAGACTATCGGTGGTTTAATCTCCAATTTCTATACTGACCGTATCGCCAAAAAATATGGTAGTATCTATTATTATGTCGATCGCCTCGAGGTGGTGCTTGCAAACGGCGAACTTTTTCAGTCTCAGACTCTTACTCAGCTAGGTCTACGTAATGCTAAAACTCGAGACGGTTTGGTTGGAAAAATCTATCAAAAAACCCATAAGATAATTGAGCAAAACCAGAGGCAGCTGCAAGAAATCAAACAGAACGATCATTCGCGCATCGGTTATCGTATGCTTACAGAGGTCTATTCAAAAAATAATGAATTCGACCTCGCTCCACTATTCTTTGGTGCTCAAGGCAGCCTCGGCGTGATTACAGAGTTAATTTTAAAGGTGGCGCCGATTCCGCGTCCCACCAAAAAGGCTCTCTTCCTCTATGATGACCTAGATTCTGCCATCGATCTTATGGAGCGGCTCAAAAAACTTGAACCTGTGCGTATTGATTTTTATGACACCAGGATATTTAGCCAAAGTTCTCTAGAGTCCGTAAATACCCAGAACTCTCACGGATCCGAGGATACTAAAGTCATGCAAACCTCAAAAAACACGGATAATTCAAGTTCAATTTTTACAAGCGCTAAATATCTAATTTCAACCGAGCTCGAAGATTCCTTCTTTAAAAACCACAAACATATCAAAAAAATGCGACAACTCTCGGAGGGGGGATACAAATCAATTATCGACCAAAAAGACATCATCTCTCAGTTTGAAAAACTTGCAAAACTCCTGGAAGCCTATCGCAATGACGCGGAGTTCTCTGAACGCGTTTGTCTGATCGACCGCTCATATATTCCAGCTGCAGAATTAAACTCAGTCATAGGGAGTTTAGCTGCACTCGAAGAGATTTTCGGCCAACCACTGCCACTTTTTGGCTCTTTTGCTACCAATCTCTATTCCATACGTCCTGCCTTTGACCTCTCAAATGTTAATGATCGCAAACAACTGCTTCGTTTTATCCAACATTTTGGAAAGCTCCTCTCTGACTCAAATGGCACGCTCTGTGGTGGCTCTGCTGAAGGTCAGGTCCAGGCCCTCATCGTCAATCAGGAAATCCCCACCAAAACTCGTGCTCTCTATCATGAAATTAAGCAGTTATTCGACCCCAACAATATCCTAGCTCCAAAAATCAAGCAGCACGCCTCTCTCGCAAACGTAGTTCGTTTTATGCGCACCTCTCCACAAATTGGCTTGATCCGCCGTGACTAAAATACGGGCTTTTAGACGGTTTGAAACCTCAACTAAGACAAATTTCGTCATAAAACGGTTCGCCCTTCGCGTGAATCAGCTTGTCATGATATAATCGTCCTATGAAAGTTACTACAAAGAAATTATCCGACACCAAGGTCGAAGTCACTGTCACCCTTGATCAGAAGGATCTTCAAATTGCTGAAGAACAGGCAATTCTCCGTCTTTCCAAAGAAGTCAAGGTTCAGGGCTTTCGTCCAGGCAAAGTTCCAGCCGAAATCGCAAAGAAAAACATTAATCCCAACGACCTCGCAAGTACCACTGCCGACATCGCAGTTCGTCGCACCGTCCCACAGGCTTTCGAAGAGGCCAAGAATATTCCCCTCATCATCCCTAATGTTGATATTGTCAAATATGTGCCAGGTGAAACCCTCGAATACAAGGCCGTAGCTGATATCGTCCCAGAAATTAAACTCGGCGACTACAAGAATCTCAAAGTTAAGCGTGAAGAGTTTAAAGCGAACCAAGCCGATATCGATGATGTTCTCGCCCGCGTTCGCAACGCCTATGCTGAAAAGCAGGTCGTAAAACGTGAAGCTAAAATGGATGATGAAGTTGTCATCGACTTTGAAGGTAGTCTCGATGGTGAGAAATTTGAAGGTGGTGCTGCCAAAGATTTCAAGCTTAAGCTTGGCTCACATCAGTTTATTCCAGGTTTTGAAGAAGGTATTGTCGGACATTCGGCAGGCGATCGTTTTGATCTCGAGCTTACCTTCCCTAAGGACTATCACGCTGAGAAACTTGCTGGTAAGAAAACAGTCTTTAATGTGCTTTTGAAACAGGTTAATGAATTTGTTCTCCCAGAGTTAAATGATGAATTTGCGAAGAAGTGTGGTCCATTCAAAACCCTCGAGGAACTCAAACTCGATATTGAAAACAACCTCACCGAGCAAAATAAGGTAAAATCAGACGAGAAGTTTAAAGACGATCTCGTTAACGAATTAATCAAAAAGAGCAAAATTTCTGCTCCTGAGATTCTCGTCGAGGACCAAATCCGCTTCATCAAGCAAGATATTGAAGCCAATGCAAACGCTCAAGGTCTCAACTTTGAGGATTACCTCAAGCAAACTGGTCAAACTGAAGAAGATTGGAAAAAGCAGATTAAAGAACTTGCTGAGACTCGTGTCAAAGCCTCTCTCGCCCTCCAGATGCTAGCTCGTGAAGAAAAAATTGACGTTGACAATGAAATTGTTGATGCTAAACTAAATGAACTTCGCGAAGTTTATAAGAAATCTAAAGAAGCTCTTGCCAGCCTCAAAGATAATAATGTCCGCCAGGATATCAAAAACCGCATGGTAATTGAGAAAACCTTGAACTTCCTCGTCAAGCTAAACTCCAAAGACGAAGCTGACGATAAAAAAGCTAAATAATAAAAAGGAGCCATACGGCTCCTTTTTAGTTTAAACTTGATAAATACCAAAAATATGTTAATATATTATTATGTCACAGCCTAGTTTATTGTCTTTCATAAAACAGTTATATAAAGAGAAAAAGGAACTCACTATTCTTGAGATCACCTATCTAATCATTGCAGGTATTTCTTTTCTCGTCTCGGCGGTCATCGCTCTACTTAATCAGGCTCTCGGCGTGGGTCTTCTAATCATTCCATTTATCGCATTTTTAGCATTTTCCGCCAATCTAATTGTTTGGGCACTCGTCAAAATGCTGTTAGAAGAGTCCATTAAAAATCAAGGATCGAACCTCAAAGAGTCAAAAAAGACGCCATTATCTCTTCCAGCTAAAGTGAAAAAGCCAGTTGTCAGGTCAAAACAGACCAAAAAGTCTTAATTGACGAACTGGGTTCTAAGTAGTATAATAGCCCAAGAGTTTCGTGCCAAATCCTATTGCTGTAACGGAGGCGGCTGAGGTTAAAACCTAGGTTCAAAGATTTTTGAGCCAAATATTAATTCGAAATTAAATAAGAGGAAAAAATGCCAACAATCAATCAATTGATTAGGAAACCACGCAAGGTGGCTGCAAGGAAGTCAAAATCTCCTGCCTTAGGTAGCATTGTCAATACTTTGAAGACGCGTTACTACGATCAGCCAGCTCCATTGAAGCGCGGTGTTTGTATCAAAGTTACCACCAAAACTCCAAAGAAACCTAACTCCGCTCTACGTAAAGTAGCTCGTGTTCGCCTCACCAATGGCCAGGAAGTCTGGGCTTACATCGGTGGTGAAGGTCACAACCTTCAGGAGCACGCAGTGGTTCTCGTTCGTGGTGGACGTGTGCCTGATCTTCCAGGTGTCCGCTATCACATCGTCCGTGGTACCCTTGATCTTCAGGGTGTCAATGGTCGCAAGCAGGGTCGTTCTAAATACGGCGCTAAGAAGGAGGGTAAGTAATTATGCCACGTAAAACCACTAAATCACTTGAACGCAAAGTTAATCCAGATCGTCGCTATCAGTCAATTCTTGTTCAGCGCTTGATCAACAAGTCCATGCTTGATGGCAAGAAACAGGTTGCCGAACGTGCAGTTTACTCTGCCATCGAAGGTGCCGCAAAGAAGCTTGGTTCTGAGAATCCAGTTGAAGTACTTGAAAAAGCAATTGCCAACGTTTCTCCAGATTTTGAAGTTAAATCCCGCCGTGTTTGTGGTGCTAACTACCAGATTCCATTCCCAATTTCTGGTCACCGTCAGATGCACTTTGCCTTCTCATGGCTAGTCGTTGCTGCTCGTGCTCGTAAGGGTATGCCATACGAACGTCGTCTTGAATCAGAAATCGTTGATGCCTTCAATGGCACCGGCGCTGCTTTCAAGAAGAAAGAAGATACTCACCGCATGGCAGAAGCGAACCGTGCATTCGCTCACTTCGCAAGAGGTTAGTCTTAAAGACAAAAACACTACCAGAAATGGTAGTGTTTTTTTGTGTGCCCATTTTAGATATGCTATAATTATCTAAAATCAAGGAGGTAAAATGATAAAACTCGCAATTAATGGCTTTGGCCGCATCGGTCGCAACGCCTTCAAGATTGCTTTTGAACGCCGTGACGTTAAAATTGTTGCAATTAATGACTTAACTGATACTAAGACCCTAGCCCATCTTTTAAAACATGATTCAAGCTATGGCACCTATGATCGAGACGTTAAATTTGACGAAGAGAACCTCATCGTTGATGGTGAAAAAATCCGTGTTTTCTCCGAAAAAGAGCCAAAAAATCTCCCATGGGGTGAATATCAGGTTGATGTCGTAATTGAATCAACTGGTTTCTTTACTGATCCTAAGAAGGCGGCAGACCATCTTGAAGCTGGCGCCCGCAAGGTTGTAATTTCTGCACCAGCCAAGGGTGAAGGCGCCAAAACTATCGTGATTGGCGTCAATGAAGATACTGTAACTGAAGACGATAAAATCCTCTCCAACGCATCCTGTACTACAAACTGTATCGCCCCTGTTATGAAAGTTCTTGAGGATAATTTTGGTATTGAGAAGGCCTTAATGACTACAGTTCACTCCTACACCGCCTCACAGCGCATTCTAGACGCCCCAGCCAAGGATCTACGTGAAGCACGCGCCGCTGCTGAAAACATCGTCCCAACCTCGACTGGCGCCTCAAAAGCTGCAGCCTTGACCATTCCTACCCTCAAAGGTAAATTTGACGGACTCTCGATTCGTGTCCCGACCCCAGTCGTTTCTCTCTCAGATATTACTGCCGTCTTAAAACGAGATACAACCATTGAGGAGCTTCAAGAAATCTTCAAAAAGGCCGCTAAAGAACCATTTTATGAAGGAATCCTCGGGGTTTCTGAGGAACCACTCGTTTCCATCGATTATCGTGGCAATTCCCACTCTAGCATCGTTGACCTTCCTCTCATCAATGTAGTCGGTGGCAATCTGGTAAAAATTGTGGCTTGGTATGACAATGAATGGGGTTACTCTAACCGTCTAGTCGAACTAGCCTCTGATTTTGGGAAGAATTAATATGCCAAGGATCTTTCTAGGTTCTGATCACCGTGGATTTGTCGCCAAACAGCGTATTTTGGCTACGCTTTCTAAGTCGGAATGGGCAGAAAATTACGAAATTGTTGACCTTGGCCCTGAAACTATGCGCCCAGATGATGATTTTAACGATTATGCCATTGCAGTCTCTCGTGCAGTACGTGAAACGGAAGGCTCCCGTGGTATCCTAATCTGTGGCTCCGCTCACGGTATCTCAATGCAGGCCAATCGCTTTAAAGGTATTCGCGCCATCTGTGGTTATACTCCGGAGCTCGTTCGTCTCGGACGTCTTCATAACGACGCCAATGTCCTCTGTCTTTCGTCTGATTTTATGGATGATCAAAATATTGACCAAGCAATTGATATGTTCCTTCGTGGTAATTTCTTGCCGGAGGAGCGTTATATTCGACGCAATCGTCGTCTAGATGAAGAAACAATTTATTAAGGAATAACTATGGGTGAGGATGTCAAAATAGTACCAACAATCTTAACGGCGGATCCGCAAGTTTTTGCGATGCAGCTAGACGCGTATCAAAAGTTCTCGAGGCGTGTACAGTTAGATGTTATGGATGGAACCTTCACCGCTGATAAAAGTATTTCTGAAGCTGCAATTGCGCAGCTCCCGCCAAATCTCGCAGTTGACATACATCTGATGTCTGCGAGACCTAGTGATCATCTAGCGAATATTTTACGCCTCAAACCATCTCTCTGTATTCTGCACGCTGAGGCTAACGAGAATCTCTTGCCATTCTTCAATGAATTTAAGAAAGTAGGGATAAAATGTGGCGTCGCTCTACTTCCTGGAACCTATCCAGAGCTCGTTAAGCCATACATTGATGTAGCTGATCACGTTCTGATCTTTGCCGGCAGTCTCGGCAAACAGGGAGGCGAAGCTGATTTACTCCAGATCGAAAAAATCAAAATTGTCCGAAAATTGAAGTCGGATCTTGAGATTGGCTGGGACGGTGGCGCTAATCTGACGAATATTCGAGCCCTCGCGCATGCTGACCTTAACGTTATTAACGTTGGATCTGCCATCTCGAAGGCAGAAAATCCCGCCGATGCCTACAATAATTTAGTCGAAGAGTCGAAAAAACGAGGAGTACTCTAATGGTGGGGCGCATAAAATCTGCAAAAAACACCAATCCCTTACTAGAGCAACCAATTTCGCGTGTCGTTTGTCTAGGCCATGCCACTCAGGAAATCTACCTAGTCGACCACGATGACTTTATTGTCAAAAAAGATAGCATTTCGGTTGGTGAAAAGGTTTACATCGATCAAGTCTCCTATCAGGTTGGTGGTGGTGGAACAAACACTGCCGTCACTTTCGCAAGACATGGCCATCAGTCCATTCTGATTAGTAATCTCGGTACCGATTCTGCAGCCGAGGCTATTATAGACTTTCTAATCGATGAAAATGTGGACACGAGTTACCTAAATCAGTTAGATGGTCAAACTGGCACCTCTGTTATTATGCTAGATTCAAAAACCGCCAGTGCTACTACTATGACTTGCTTAGGTGTAGCTGCAAAATATAAAAACCTTACTGCCTCCGACCTTTCGTTAGCTAACCCCGACTGGCTATATGTCACAGGTTTGAGTGGTGACATGGAGAAACTACTCGAATTTGTCGAATATGCTAAAGAAAATCAGATACAAATTATGTGGAGCCCAGGAAAAGAAGAACTTTCGCAGAAGAAAAAAGTCTTAGGCCTACTTTCTGATATCGATATTCTAATTCTCAACCAAAAAGAGGCAAAACAGCTAGTCCAGGGAGAGATTCTGGAAGAATTGCTTGCGCGCCTCTCACCGTACGTTAAGACTCTTATCATTACCGATGGCGCTAATGGGGCAATTGCTACAAATGGCCAGGAATCATACCGTCTCGCCCAATACGAGCCAAAAAAGCCCGTAGATTTTAGTGGTGCAGGTGACGCCTTTGGGGCTGGCTTCCTCGCTGGTATCTTGGATGGACTAGATTTTAAAAATAGCTTAATCGCTGCCGCTGCTAACTCTACCTCTGTTATATCTAAAATTGGTCCAAAAACTGGGATTCTCTCTGCCAACGAAAAATTTCACCCAATGCCGATCCAGAAACTTGAAATATAATAAAAAAGAGGCCCAATTCGGCCTCTTTTTTAATTCTTAAGCAGATTTGAAATGATCATAAATATTATCGTTGATATTGATGTGTCCAATCTTATTGGCGGCCATCACTACCTCTGTAATATCATCTGTTAATACAAACAAATCGAGATCTTTTTCTTTGATCATGTGATTCTTTAGCATCGTGGTCTTCATAAACTTGACCAGTGGCCTCCAGTAGGTCTTCCCAATCAAAAACACCGGCATTTTTGGCATTTTGTTGGTTTGCATTAAGATTAGAACCTCAGAAAGTTCATCAAGCGTGCCAATTCCACCAGGGAAGAACACATAGGCCTTACTCGCCATCACCAGCATTAATTTTCGGGCAAAGAAGTACTTGAATTCCATTCCATCAGTGATATATGGATTTGGATGTTGCTCAAAAGGCAGAGTAATATTTAGCCCCATACTGCGGCCGCCATATTCATAAGCACCACGATTAGCTGCCTCCATAATACCAGGTCCACCACCGGTAATCACTGGGTGTCCATTTTCCGCCAAAAGCCGGCCGAGTTCACGTGCCTTAATGTAATATTTTTCGGTTTCTTGTGTTCTTGCTGATCCGAAAACTGAAACCCCCTGTGCACACTTACGAATCGTCGAGAGACCACTAAAAATATCTTTAGCATAGGCCATCGAGCGTTCAACATCAGCCTCGGAAAGCTTGTCAGTAGTAATTTCACTGATCCATTTTTCTATCATTTTATCCATAAGCATATTATATCAGAAACAGGGGAGAATCACTAATTCATGATAAAATATAATCATGCAAAACCGAGAAATTGTCATAATTCTGCATAATATCCGCTCGACCTATAATGTCGGATCAATCTTGCGTACCGCCGACGGTTTTGGAGTTGACAGGGTAATTTACTCCGGCTACACGCCAACTCCTCTCCCGTACTCAAAACTGCTGCCTCATCTGGCGGCAAAACTTACTGATCAAATTCATAAAACCGCCCTCGGTGCCGAACAAACTTTAAAGTCTAGTATCACTGACGACATAAAACAAACTCTAAATGATCTAAAAAATACTGGATTCCAGATCATCGGTCTCGAAAATAATCTCTCAGGTAAGATCACACATCTCATAAACGATCCAGAGACCAAAACCCACCTAAAAGATAAGGTTGCTATCCTCCTTGGCGAAGAGGTCCTCGGCATTCCTAAAGAATTACATTCCCTAGTTGATCTCTTTCTAGAAATCCCGATGTATGGGGAGAAAGAATCCTTCAATGTCTCAATTGCTACTGCCATCTTACTTTTTTACCTCCGTTGTCTCTAAAAATCCGGCAAATCTCTGAAATTTGATATAATAAGATAGATTAGGGAGTTTTTTATGGAAAGATATAATCCGATTAAAATTGAAGAAAAGTGGCAAAAAATCTGGGAAAAAGAACAGACTTTTAAGGCAAAAGAAGATGCAAGAGAGAAAATGTTTCTCGCCGAAATGTTCCCATACCCATCCGGCGCTGGTCTCCATGTTGGTCACGTACGTAATTTTTCGATCGTTGATGTACTTGCTCGTTTTTACTCCCAAAACGGCAAAAATGTTCTCAGGCCGTTTGGTTACGACACATTTGGCTTGCCTGCCGAAAATTATGCTATTAAAACCGGTATTTCTCCAAAAGCTGCTACAAAAACCAATATCGAAAACTTCCGAAAACAAGCTAAGCGCCTCGGCTATTATATTGACTGGACCAGGGAGCTAAACACCTCAGATCCTGAATATTATCGTTGGACTCAGTGGTGCTTTTTGCAGCTCTTCAAAAAAGGCTTGGCTTATCAAAAAGAGAGCTATCAGTGGTGGTGTCCAAATGATCAGACCGTTCTCGCTAATGAACAGGTAGAAAATGGTCATTGTTGGCGCTGCGGTGCAGAGGTTGAAAAGAAAAAGATGAAACAATGGTTCTTTAAGATTACTGCCTATGCTGACGAATTATTGGCAGAAATCGATGGTCTCAACTGGCCAGAAAAAATCAAAACTATGCAGAAAAACTGGATTGGTCGCTCTGAAGGTGCCAATGTTAAGTTTGAAGTGGCAGGAAAAGATCTTAAGATCGATATTTTTACCACACGCATTGACACGATCTGTGGCGCCACTTTCCTCGTTTTAGCCCCAGAGCATGCCTTAATTCCAGAACTTACCACCCCTGAAACCCAGGCGCAAGTTGCAGAATACTGCGCAAACGCTATTAAAAAGTCTGAAATTGAACGTCAGGAAAATAAGGAAAAGACTGGCGTCTTTACTGGAAGCTTTGCCATTAATCCACTCACTAGTGAACAGATACCAATCTGGATTTCCGATTACGTTTTAATAAATTATGGCGATGGTGCAGTGATGGCCGTCCCAGCGCACGATGAACGTGACTTTGCTTTTGCGGAAAAATACCAGCTCAATATTAAGTCAGTAATCGAGAATCCGACTGAAGAACCTTGCTTCCACGGTGAAGGTAAGCTGATTAACTCTGGAGAATTTGACGGCTACTCTTCGGAAGAGGCTCGCGCTAAAATTCTTGAAAACCTCGGAGGTGAAATTGCAGAGAAAAAAGTCACCTATCGTATGCGCGACTGGCTAATTTCTCGTCAGCGTTATTGGGGTTGTCCAATTCCAATCGCCTATGATAAAAACGGCGAACCTCATGCTATTCCAGAAGATCAACT
Organism: uncultured Candidatus Saccharibacteria bacterium; assembly: GCA_963540345.1. Classification (GTDB taxonomy): domain Bacteria; phylum Patescibacteriota; class Saccharimonadia; order Saccharimonadales; family Saccharimonadaceae; genus Nanosyncoccus. The sequence continues at coordinate 29,093 of CAUTNS010000006.1, forward strand.
CCCAGTTGTCCTTCCTGAGGTTTCTGATTTTAGACCTGATAAAACTGGTCGCTCTGCCTTAGCTAAAGCTAAAGACTGGCTAAAAGTCACCATCAATGGCGAGGAAATGACTCGTGAAACTGATACTCTTGACGGCTACGCCTGTTCCTCTTGGTATCTCTGGCGCTATGCCTCACCACACGACAAAAAAGCCGCCTGGGATCAGGAGGCTATCAAGTACTGGGAGCCGCTCGATGTCTATTGTGGTGGCGATCATGCCGTTGCGCACTTATTGTATGTCCGCTTCTGGTGTAAATTCTTTGCTGATGAGGGGTATCTACCATTCCGTGAGCCAGTCAAAAAACTACTCTATAACGGTTATATCAACGCCCCAGATGGTAAAAAGATGTCTAAATCCAAGGGTAATGTGATTGATCCACTTGATGTGATTGATTCAGGTTATGGCGCTGACACTTTGCGCACTTATGAACTATTCATTGGTCCATACAATGAAGATGCAGCCTGGAGCACTACCGCTATCGGTGGCGTCTATCGCTTCCTGAATCGCTGCTTTAATCTTGCCTTCAACCAATCTGAGCGCCTACCGTCTGATAATCAGACCGCGCAGATCCGTCATAAAACTATCAAAAAAGTCACCCAAGATATTGAAAGTAACAATTTTAATACCGCAGTGGCGGCCCTGATGGAATATGTCAATGACCTCTATAAAATCGGTGTTCATAAAACCGATATTGTGGTACTCGCAAAGCTCTTAAAACCATTTGCGCCACACCTTGCTTCAGAAATCCTCGAATCCGAACAGGAAAATGACGCTTGGCCTGCATACGATGAAAAAATGCTTGTTTCAGACTCTGTGCAATTGATCGTTCAGGTTAATGGTAAGGTCCGCGCTAAGTTAGAAATCGCCGCAACCGACCTTCAAGATGAAGAGAAGATTAAAGGTCTCGCACTAGCCGAAGAAAATGTCAAAAAGTACCTTTCAGGTGAGCCAAAGAAGATTATTATTCCAAAAGGCGCCAAACTCATTAATATCGTAGCTTAAAACAAAACTTAATCTTGAAAAAACCGATTTTTTGACGTATAATTAGCTAAATTATTGTCAATATACTAATAAGGAGCATTTAATGCCTGAACCTAAAAAACAAAGCAGCCCAAGAAAGACTGGTCTTCGCCGAAGCCACCTACGTCTTGTTTTGGCTCGTGCTGTTAACAAGAAATCACCTGTTAAGGCTTTTGAGACCGCAAAAAAGACCCCAAACCTTAAGGTAAAAACTGTAAAAACTGCAAAAGTTGTAAGTAAAGCAAAGAAAAGCGAAAAATAATGGCAAGTAATCGGCACCTCGGTAGAATCATTGCATTACAAAGCTTGTATGAATACGAGTTT
>CAUTNS010000007.1:0-29796 GCA_963540345.1 uncultured Candidatus Saccharibacteria bacterium
GAGTTAAGTAGTCGTCTCTTTCTCAAGGCCCTGATGATGCAAAGGGTTATCGCTGAATTCACCGACTCCATTCCGACCCTAGAAGATATTAATTATGTTGACCGTATCCGCACTTTTGATATAGCTCTAATGCTTAATAAATGCATTAGTCGTGGTGCAGAGGTTGCCCAAAGTTTCACAACCAACCTAGTTGACTGGGATGTTATCTCAGAGGATTTCCTAGGCCGTCCGCTCGCCGCCGCCAGGGATCTTCGTCAGTACTTATACAATTTTTACTATTACCCATCCGCCTATAAGCCAAATCAAGATTCATCCTCGAATGAAAAATCTGATCAAGAAATCAAGGAGTATCTCAAATCAATCAACTTTAAGGAATTTGATCTGCCAGATTCAATGTTTAGGTTTCACACCTCAGATCCCAGTATTCGACTGGCTATAAAAGAATATGAGGAAGGTTCAACCGACCAGATTCGTCTACCTATTGATAAAGTTCCGATTGACCCCGATGATTATCCAGAGCGTTTTCATGGCCAATATGAAGACTATGATTTTGATTTTATCAATTCTGAGGACTAAGCTCTTACATTTTTAAATATCTAATCTTTTATCTTCGTGCGACATAAGACTTCGCCCAATAAAAAATAACGAATCTCTTCGTTATTATCCTGCTATATCTTGGTAGCACCAACTGGGATCGAACCAGTGACCTTAGGCTTATGAGTCCTACGCTCTAACCAGCTGAGCTATGGTGCCACTTGGCGGAAGGGACAGGATTCGAACCTGCGAAGCGTTAACTTGCTGGTTTTCAAGACCAGTGCCATCAACCACTCGGCCACCCTTCCGCTAACTATTTTAACAGATTATTCTGCGTTCGTAAATACGTTTGTTACATCGTCGAGATCGTCAATTGCGTTTAGTAACTTATCGACCTTCTCGGCATCTTCCTCACTCACTGGAACAGAGGTATTAGCAATGTAACGAAGTTCGGCATTTTCTACTGTCAAACCAGCATCAATCAGTGCCTGCCTGGTCTTCATCAAATCAGCAGCCTCTGTAATAATCTCAATGCCATCCTCATTCTCGTTTGCATCCTCAGCGCCGCAATCAAGTGCAGTCAGAAGTGCCTCTTCGCCTTTTTCAAGAATCTCAATTACGCCCTTTCTTGCAAACTGGAACATCACGCTTCCAGGGTCTGCCATGCGTCCGCCATTCTTAGCGAGAGCGTTTCGCACCTCTGGCATTGTACGGTTTTTGTTATCAGTTGCAATCTCAATGATGATACCAATCCCAGCCGGACCATAAGCTTCATAGGTTTCTTCAATCATCGCTGCAGCACTTTTATCAGTTGCACGTGCAATCGCGCGCTCAATATTTACCTTTGGCATGTTGGCCTTGCGAGCCTTCTCAAGCACCATTGCAAGAGTTGGATTCATAGTCGGATCACCACCACTCCTCGCCGCAATCGCAATTTGGTTTGCAATCTTCGTGAAAGCCGCCCCACGCTTGGCGTCGACGATGGCTTTTTGACGTTTGGTTGTCGCCCATTTACTGTGTCCTGACATTTATTGACCTTCCTGTTTTTATAATTTCTTCTCTATATTATACCATTAAAGCCCTATAAAATCTCTACCAATCACCGCCATTTTATCTTTTGGCAAGTTAAATTTTTTGTTCGTACCATAGGTCCTAATCGCCCCCAGAAAATCTTTCAGCTGCACTCGCGTCAAATTCACCCCAATCTTTTCACATATAAATCGCAAAACCTCTTCAATAGTCTCCTCTGTATAATCCTCATTATTTCCTAGAAGGGAATTTCCCAGAAAGAAATCTTTACGTATTTTTATCTTACTTAGAACCTCACTTTCCGCACAAAAAACTGATGTGACGTCTGCGCCGCCATGTAAATCTACTCCCCCATTTATCTCATCAGAAGAATTTTTTATTAGCAAGAAATTGAATATGGATTCACAAAGTTCTTCAATCTCTTGTCTAATAATGGCCTGCCTTTTATAAAAATCAATTAGCCTTTCCTTCTCCACTCGTGGCATAATAAGAAGCTTCGATCTCACCCGATTCCTTAGATAGTCGTCCGTTGCATTTGTTGGGTCTTCTCGAAATAACACCTTATTTTCAGCAGCGAATCGCAAAATATCTGTCTTATAAAACCCCATCTCGATAAATGGTCGATGGATCCGATTATCCGAAAAAGGAGTCAATCCTCGCCATCCTGTTCCTCGAATTAGGTTAATGGCAATCGATTCAATCAAATCATCTAGGTGGTGTGCCGTATAAATCTCCCCACCATATTTATTCGCTACATGATATAAAAAGTCATATCGTTTTTGACGCGCCAGTTCCTCAGAAACTCCCTCCCCCAGCATAACTTTCATCGTTTCAAATGGTACTTTCAGCTCTTTGCATGTTGAAAAAACAAACTGCTCGTCTAGGTCCGCCGATGTCCTCGTCCCGTGATTGAAATGCGCCACCACGATATCTTCTGGGTCATCTCTAAAAAACCTCTCAAGAAGCACCATCGAATCAATCCCCCCCGAAACTGCCAAAATTTTCTTCACACTCTGATTATAGCAAACCACTCCAACTTCTCTCTAAATCGCCACACACCCCCGCAAATCACCATTCTTTCTCTGCATCATATCTGTTATAATATCTCTATGAATTCAGACCACATTCGTAATTTCTGTATTATTGCGCACATCGACCACGGCAAGTCCACCCTTGCTGATCGCATGATGGAAATCACTGATACGGTAGAGAAGCGACAAATGAAGTCGCAGCTTCTTGATTCCATGGAGCTCGAGCGCGAAAAGGGTATCACTATCAAGCTCACCCCTGTACAGATGCATTATAAAGGTTACGAACTAAACCTCATCGACACCCCAGGTCACGTCGATTTTTCCTATGAGGTTTCTCGCTCACTTCAGGCCGTCGAGTCGGCCATCCTCGTCGTTGACGCCACTCAGGGTATTCAGGCTCAGACCCTCGCCAATGTCTACCTCGCCCTCGAGCAAGATTTGACCATCATTCCGGTAGTCAACAAAATCGATCTTCCAGCCGCCGATGTCGAAAAAGTTTCCAATGAAATCATCAATCTCCTAGGTTGCAAAAAAGAGGAAATCATCCCAGTTTCCGCTAAGACCGGCCTCAATGTCGAAGCGGTTCTTGAAGCAATTATCGAAAGGGCTCCAAGTCCAAAAACTCCAGTCGATCTTGAAGCTACCGCCGCTCCCGATGAAACTCGTGCCCTCATTTTTGACTCCTATTTCGACGACTATCGCGGCGTCGTTCTCTATGTCCGTATTTTTAACGGCCAAATCAAGAAAAACGACAACATCCACATGATGGCCTCAAACATTAATGGTATCGCACTTGAAGTCGGCGTCCTCACTCCTGGCATGCATCCGAAAAATGATCTCTCTGAAGGTGAAGTCGGCTATATTGTTACGAACCTAAAAACCACTCGCGAAGCTAAAGTCGGTGATACTGTTACGCTTACTAAAAAGCCTGCCGCCACCCCGCTCCCAGGTTACAAAAACGTTTTGCCTTTTGTCTATGCCGGCTTCTTCCCAGTTTCCAACGACCAGTATAAGGACCTCAAAGAGGCGATTGAAAAACTCTCCCTCAGTGACTCTGCCCTCCGTTTTGAACCAGAAAATAGCCCGGTCTTAGGTTTCGGTCTCCGCATCGGCTTTCTCGGACTGCTTCACATGGATATCATCAAGGAGCGCCTCGAACGTGAATTCAAGCTCGATCTCGTCGTCACTAATCCATCCACCAACTATCAGGTCCGTCTCAATTCTGGCGAAGAAATTGAAATCAAGTCCGCCTCTAATCTCCCGGACACTAGCTCTATTTCTGAGATCCGCGAACCTTGGGTTAAGGGCGAAATTATTTTGCCAGTCTCCATGATCGGTAATGTCTTGACTCTTATTGTTGAGAAACGTGGGTTGCAGAAGAATATCTCCTATCTCGAAGATCGTGCTGTTATTTATTTTGAGGCCCCGATGGCCAACCTCCTGACTGATTTTTACGATCAGCTCAAATCTCTCACCTCTGGTTATGCCAGCTTTAACTATGAAATCTCAAATTATCGCGCCGAGGATCTGGTCCGTGTTGACTTCCTAGTTGGCGGCGAACGCATTGATGCGCTAGCTCTTATGTGTCATCGTTCTGAATCTGAAGCCATCGGCCGCTCCATTACTAAGAAGTTGAAAGAAGTTATCCCAAGGCAGAACTTTGAGGTAGCCCTGCAGGCAGCCATTGGCGCAAGGATTATTTCTCGTGAGACCATTGGTGCTTTTCGCAAGGATGTGACGGTAAAAATCCACACCGGTGACCGCGACCGCAAAGCAAAGTTGCTTGAGAAACAGAAGCGTGGTAAGGCAAGGATGAAACGCTTTGGTAAGATCGATATTCCATCCGAAGCTTTCACAGTTATGCTGAAACGCGATTAAAATTAGGGTGATATTTGTTTTTCTTCAGCACGCTCAAGGGCGCTCGCCCAAGCCTATGGCTTCAGAAAAACAAATACCCACCCCATAATTCGTTCCCTGAGATCATAAACCTGGACGAGCTTATCTGTAGAAGTAGCGTATATTCTTTTCCTGAGACTATATACATTGGTGAGATTATTTGTTAGTACAATGTATATTCATTCTCTGAGACCATAAGCTTGGGCGAGCGCCCTTGAGCGCGTCGAAGAGAATGAATATACATGCTCTCTTATCGATTAATAAACTCAACCAGCTTATTAATTACAGATAAATATACCTCATCGCGACTTCCATCAGCCGGCACTTTAATCAACATTTTTAACTCATCGTAGTGATTAAGTACTGGTACAGTTTTTTCATTAAATTCACAAATCCTCGTCTCAAAAATCTCTAAATTAGCATCGTCAGCACGCTCACCACGATCATTCAATTCCTTCGCCGCCTCAAAGCGATTCTTCACATCCGCCTCTGTTAAATCAAGCAAAACAACTGCTTTAATCTCGTGTCCCCCATTTTTTGCAGCTTCCATAATTTTATCTTCCTCACCGGACCAGCGCCCCACACTTGACAAAATCAGGGAATCATTCTTCATTTCTTCTCGCGAAAAATAAGGCAAAATTATATCATAAAAGGTATTTGTTGGGATCAGCTGCCCGCTTCCAGTCATGTTCTGGTTTTGTTCCGCCTCAAACGCACGGATAATAATTCCCGAAGACAAAAATTTTGCGTCAAGATCTTTTGCTAATCTCTCACCCACGGTATCTTTTCCACTCATCGGTAAGCCAAAAACATTCAAGCTCCCCGTTCCAAGCCACGCTTTAATTTTTGCTAATTTATCAATCAGATTCTGTTCTTCCATAACTTAGTCTACCACGAATTTAATCCAGAATTATATGTTATAATATAACCATAAAAGGTATCGGTCATATGCAAATCAAAAAACACAAAATTTTCTCACAAAAACTGAGTTTTCTTGCGCCAGTTTTCGCTCTTTTTGCCTCCATCGCAAGTATTTTTACTCTCATTCTCCTAACTTCCAATAACTCCACCTTTGCTGCCCCAGGTGCTGGCGGCACCACTACGACGGTTTCATTTGCCCTAGATGCTGCGAGCGTTGATTTTCATTTTACGCCAGCCGAGCTTTCTGCCTCAACTTTCAAACAGGATAATGTTAATGCTTCCATTAGTACTAACAACCCAACTGGTTTCACCTTCTATGTTTCTAGTATTGATGAGGATACAAATCTAAATCACACTAATTCATCCGTAACAACCAAGATTGCATCCATCACCTCTCCTCTAGTCGAATCCAATTTTACTCCAAAATCCTGGGGTTATTCCGCGGATGGTGTTAACTTTAAACCAATCCCAAAAGCAAGTGCCCCAGATACTGTTCTCACTACAACTAACACTACTGGTCAACGTGCCAGGGTTGATTTTGGCGTTAAAGCCTCTCCGGATCTCAACTCAGGGACTTACTCGAAACAAGTATTATTCACTGCAACCACAAATTATGTACCAAAAGAAGCTACATTTGTGCCAGGCCCAGAATTTAAAAACAAAATAAATAGTCTTTTTAGTGGCATGACGACAATAGAAGCATTAAACTTTAAAAAGTCTCCAGTAGATACTAATGTATATAACAAAATTGTAGTCTCAACTACAGATTCTGTTACTCCTATTTATGCGTGGTTTGATACTGCTGATAAAACGATTTACTGGTGGTCTGACGCGGATACGTCCTATATGAATGAAGATGCTACTCAGATGTTTGCTGAATTGTTCAGTTCAAACACGGTAACTACAAATGACGGCATAGTTGATTTAACAGGGATTGACTCTTCAAAAACAAAGAATATGATGAGAACTTTTGCATCCCTTGGGCCAATAAAAAAGCTTATAATAAATACTCTTGATACTGGAAACGTCGAGAATATGTCTTACATGTTCATGGGATTAAAAACAGAAGAAGATACCGATCTATCTAATCTAAATACCAAAAATGTTAAGGATATGTTTATGATGTTTGGCAACTCGAGTTTTAAAAATCTTGATTTAAGACATTTTGATACCAGTAAAGTCACAAATATGGGCTACATGTTTGATACTATGTCAAACCTGAAATCTGTTAATCTTGCTGGACTAGATGTTCGCCAAAACCAGATCGCGGAAGATATGTTCAGGGCGTGTTATGAGCTTGAAGCGGTTGATATGTCTGGTTGGCATAACGACTCTCTCGATACTTTATTTAATTTATTCCGTGATCTACGAAAAGCAAGTAATATTAACCTTCATGATTTTACAACTAATCATGTCAGAAGTATGTCGAACATGTTCCCGACTTTTAATAACGCTCTAACGTCACTAGACGTGAGCAGTTTCGATACTTCAAATGTGACTAATATGAATTATATGTTCTCTGGGTTACTGGCTCTCGAGACACTTGACCTATCTAATTTCAATACTCAAAATGTTGTAACAATGGAGCAGATGTTCCAAAAGATGCCTAAATTAAAAAATCTCAATATTTCCTCATTTGATACGTCGCGCGTTACTAATATGCATGGTCTGTTTGAGGACTCCTTTACAGATTCCGAAGTTAATATGCTAGATTTATCAAATTTCAATACTCAGAATGTGACTAATATGTCAGAGATGTTTTCCGGTGTCACAAAACTAAAGAACTTGAATATCTCTAGTTTTAATACTGCAAATGTAACAAATATGAATTCAATGTTTAAAAACATGCAATTAATCGAAAATCTGAATCTATTAAACTTTACTACCAATAAAGTAACCGACATGGGTGAGATGTTTGCAGGTATGACGCATTTAAGAAATCTAGATGTTACCAGCTTTAGAACAGACTGGGTATATAATATGAGCAGTATGTTTGAGGGGGCTATGGTGATCCCAGAAAACAGTACATTGGATTTATCAAGCTTCAATACATTAGCTGCAAGCGCTACTGAACGAATGTTTGCAAATACAAAGATTAAAACTATTTATACATCTTCAACCTTTGATATTGCAACAAGATACCCATACTTTTCAACTGAAATGTTTGATGGCGCAAGCAACTTAGTTGGTGGTAATGGAACAAGTTATACGACGGCTGGTATAAAAGATAACACCTACGCTCGTATCGACGCCCCAGGTACCCCAGGCTATTTCACTCTCAAACCATAATGTATAAGTCTGCAGTCCTCACGGTAAAAATACTTATCCCTCACACAATAAATACAGCCCCCCATCCCCCGATATTAAAACCACCTCGCACCACCTCACCGATATTAAAAATCCGCCGCACCCTCTTTCTAGCACTCTTGTATTTTGAGTGCTAATGCAGTATAATTCAAAACAGAAAAGTATGAAACCGGAAGAAGAAAAATATTCAAAAATCCAGCTCACTGATCGCCAAAAGGCCATCCTTTTTGCCGTCATTGAGGAATACGCTGAGATGGCCACTCCTGTCGGTAGTGTCACTCTCGCTAAACTTTTTGACGTCTCAAGCGCCACTATTCGTGCCGAAATGGCTAGACTTGAAGAACTTGGCCTCATTGCCTCCCCGCACACTTCTGCTGGCCGCATCCCGACTGACGCCGGTTATCGTTTCTATGTCAACTCCCTCGTCTCCCGCGAAAATGACCCTGAATTTATGTCAGAAATAGAAGATTTAAGGGATCACTCTTCTGAAACGGAAGACGATTTCGAAGAAGTTCTCGCCGAGGCTGCTCATGAAATTTCCCAGGCTCCAGATTTTCGAAAATTCTGTCCAAATCGCGCTCTCTCCTCTGGTCAAAACGACAAAAATCGTAGTCTTCATGCTCTTGAGGTTCGCGTCGGCTCGCAAGACCAGGCCGAATTTGCTATCCGCACTGCCGTTGATATGCTAGTCGAACTCACCGGTAATCTCGGTCTTGCCACCATCGGTAATCAACTCTACCTTTCTGGTATTTCGAAACTCTTCTCGCAACCCGAATTCATGGATTATCAGCGTATCCAGAACGTCTCTAAACTCCTCGATAATCTCGAGCCATGGCTCCGTGAGGCTCGTCCAGGCGAACCGCTCAATATTTTCATCGGCCGCGAAAATCCAATCGGTAAAACTTCTGATGTCTCCCTCATCATCAGTAAATTCCGCTCCCCATTCTCTGACTCTAGTTACATCGGCATCCTCGGCCCAACTCGCCAGAACTACGCCCAGGTTATGGGGCTTGTTCGCCATGCCGGCAAGTTTCTTGAAAATATGTATTAAAGAAAGGAAATTATGAACAATCCATTTTTAAACAAGAATGATAAATCTAGTCACAAAAAAGCCCAGCCTGAGGCCCAGTCTGAGGCCCAAGATGCTACATTTGATCCTGAGCTCAACCCAAATACCTTTGAAGATCCTGAATTTAAGCCAGATATTGAAGAAGGAAACCCAAAACATTCGGCAAACTCAACCACAAATTCCGCAAAAGACCTAGAAGAAATTGCCAAATTAGCACGTCAAAACTCTGAATTGATCGGCGACTTGCAGCGCACCCGTGCGGATTTTGAAAACTTCCGTAAGCAAGTTGAGCTGCAAAGGGAACAAGCGAAAACCATCGCAAAACATGCCACCATAAGTAAGGTCCTCCCCCTGATCGACGACATGTCCCGTGCTATCAAGGCCCATCCTGACCTTCTCGCCCCGGTCCAGAAAACTCTCGACAAAACTCTCAAGGCCCTCAATCTCGCTCCCATAGACTCCACTCCAGGCACTGCTTTTAATCCTGAATTTCATAATGCGATCACCATGGAAGAAGGCGATGGTGATAAGGAGGTTATCGCCGAAGAGCTCATCCCAGGTTATCTTTATGAAGGTGAAGTCTTGCGCGCCGCCATGGTTCGCGTCAAGCACCAATAACTCTCCCTCCATCACCTCTGTTATGCTATAATAAGCATATGCAATATGAAACCAAAAAAGTGAGTCTCGCAGCCACCGAAAAACGCATACGCGCCTGCAACTACCTCACAGTTACCCAACTTTTTCTAAAAAGCAATTTTCTCCTCGAGAAACCTCTATCTTTCGACGATATCAAGCCTCGTCTCCTCGGACACTGGGGCACATGTCCTGGTATTAATCTCGTCTACTCCTGTATGCGAGATATTTTTGCTGATCAAAAAGATAATACAATTTTTATCCTCGGCCCAGGCCATGGTTTTCCAGCTCTCCAAGCTAACCTCTTTTATGACGGTGATCTCGCCGCAGTTGATGATACTCTAAAGCCAGATTATGATGGTCTCGCTAAAATTTCCGCGCTTTTCTCTCGTATTGGCGGCTTCCCGTCCCACGCCAGTCCATCCGCTCCAGGCGTTATCTGCGAAGGTGGCGAGCTCGGCTATTCTCTTGCTACCGCCTATGGCTACTGTCTCGGACATCCTGAACGCACTGCCATCGTCCTCATTGGTGACGGGGAATTTGAAACCGCCACGACTCTCGCTAGTCTCAACTTAAACGACCTCCTCAGTTCTCCAAATAATGGCAAGGTTATCCCAGTCCTCCACCTTAACGGCTACAAAATTTCCGGTCCAACCGTTGCTGGTCGCCGTTCCGAGCATCAGCTAAACGAACTGATTCGTGGTTTTGGCTATACTCCAATCCGCATCGAAGAACGTCTCGGCGCTTCTTCCAAGGCTCCAGCTGAACTCTACTCGCAAGCAGAGAATCTCGTTGATCAAGAACCCCAAATTGTTTTCGATGGCGACGATTCTGATGATACACCAACCAATACTTTTGAGCAGGTTGAGCAAAATATTACCAAACTTATTCAAGAAGAGCAGAACGAAGACAAAACCTCGGAACGTCATGCCTTTGAAAAATCTGAGAATCAGACCGACAGCATTATGCGAAATCTCATTTTAGATATCGAAGCCGCCTTGAATTTTGCAAAAAACAGCAGCGATCCAGTCTTCATTATTCTCGAAACCGAAAAAGGCCTCTCAGGTCCACTCGTTGTTGACGACACCAAGGTTCGCGGCAACTTCAAAGCCCACCAAATCCCTCTACCAAAAGCCAAATCCGACCCCGCCGAGCTCGAGCTCCTCTCTTCCTGGCTCCACTCCTATCATTTCGAAGAATTATTTAACAAAGAGGAAGGTTTTCTCCATGACTAATCTAAAATCCATCGCCAAAGTCTTTGGCGCCAAACTTAAAATTCAGGCTGAAAAAGATCCGTCCTTCTATTTCTTTAGCCCAGACGAGACCACTAGTAATAAACTAGATGAAATCTATCAATCCACCAGTCGCACCTGGGGTAATCGACTCGAGAAGCGTGAGTGGGATCTTCCTGAATCCGAGAGCGGCCGCATTGTCGAACTACTCTCTGAAAACGTTCTCTTTTCGGTTATGATCGGACACCTTCTCTCTGGTGAGCCTGCTATGATGACCAGCTATGAAGCTTTCTTCACAATCATCCTTGCGCAAATTATCCAGCACCTCAAATTCCTCGAACAGTGCGAAGAAGTTGCTTGGCGTCCAAAATATCCTTCCGTCAATCTCCTAAGCACCAGTACTTGTTGGCGCCAGGACCACAATGGTTTTTCCCACCAGTCACCAATGTTAATCTCCTCACTCCTCGCTCGTCCGGGCAAGCATGTCACCTGTCTCTTTCCAGTCGATGCCACCGCCGTGGATCCGTGTTTTAATTATTTGCTAGAATCAAAAAATCAAGTCAACCTTGTCACTTTCAACAAGACTGACGAACCAGTCTGGCAAGACGAGGAAGCGGCAAAGAAGAACTTTGAACAGGGCTGTAGTCTTTTTGAATTTATTTCCAACAAAAATCAGGAAGGTAATTTCGACTACCTCTTTGTTGCTGCCGGCGATATTGCTACCCGTGAAGCAGTCAAGGCGATCGAGATTCTAAGGCAAGATCTTCCAAAGCTTCATCTCGGACTTATTAATATTTCCGCCCTCACCTACGGCGCCATCGGCACCAGCAATAATCCTCTGAAGCAAGCCAGTTTCGACCAGCTCTTTGGTCAAACTACTCCCATCATCTCTAACTTCCATGGCTACCCAGATGCCCTAGTTAATATCCTCAGCAACTATACCAGCAAGAATCGAATCTCTGGCCATGGCTTTGAGGAACAGGGAAGCACCGTTACGCCATTTGCCATGTTAACCATGAACCACGCCTCCCGCCTTGATCTCGCACTAGATGTAGTAAAGATGCTTGGCCGTCAAGACCTTGTCGAAAAATATAAGCAGAAGCTTATGGATTATCAAGCCTACGCCCTCGAGCACGGTACCGATCATCCTGAACTTGGTATTATAAATTAAAAATTTAAGATTTGGTTCTAATTTTTCGTCCAGCCCCTCTACCAAATCGGCCGCTCGGCCTAGTCTGGGTTGCGACTTTTGCAAACATCATGCGCCCCGAGTTAGTTTGTAGAAACTTCACAAATTCAATCTCCACAAATCTCCCGACCAGTGTTGCGGCCTCGTCCACCACCACCATCATGCCGTCCGGCAGGTATCCCACACCCTGTTTTGGATTGCTTCCCAGCGCCGTAATTTTAATTCGCATCCGCTCACCCGGCAGGTAGTCGCTCCTTAGTTCAATCGCTAAATCATTCACATTTAGCACATCAATATCCATCGTTTTTGCCACCATCCCCAGATTATAGTCGGTAGTCAGAATCGTCCCACGGTTCTCCTTTGCAAGTTGCAATAAGCGATTGTCAACCGGCGTATGATCTAGCGCGTCTGGCAGGATCTCTACTTCATTATGTACCACGCGCTCAAGTTCGTTCACTACATCAAGCCCAAATCTTGCTCGCGCCCGTTTTTCAGTATCCTTTCCGTCCGCCAAAAGCTGCATCTCGTTCAAGACACTATGTGGAATGATCAAAAGCCCATCAAGAAAGCCAGTCTTTGCAACCTTCAGAATCCTCCCATCCATTAAACTTGACGTATCGACATAAATTCGGCGCCTCTGTCCAGAGTAGTTAAACCCTTTTCTGAAAGACCGCACCACCAGGAAGCTGGTTTCGATAAACACCAGTCCCAGGATAATTAAAATAATTTCATTCATGCCACTATTATATCATTGTCGTCCAGCCAAAAATCTCAGGCTAAAACCTGAGATTTTGTATTGTCTGAATTGTTGTAAGCCTATATTAATTATAGGCCTATATTAACTATGGTGTTCCGCCAGGATAAGTCGCGTATGAAATCCTAATATATCCATCATGTCCGGCGACATATGTTGCAGTAGGCCAGAGTGAAGTATCGCCACCATCATCAAATCTGCGTGAAATCCCACTCGTCACACCGCCAATATAACCAGATCCACCACTAGCGCCAGATGCAACGGTTGATAAATCATATGGCGTTTGTGCAACAAATCCACCGCACCATCCACCGCCGGCTCCTGGGCGGCCCTGAATTTGGTTATTGTATGGGTTAGCTAATGACCTTGTATTATCGTCCAACACTGGAGCGGAAGCTCCATAGCCATAGCTCTCTCCACTTACCTGGGTAGCACCTAGTGGCAATACAAACGCTCCATAATATGGCTCAGCCGTAGTTCCAGAATAATTAGTTGCTCCACCAGTTAGTCCGCCCCCATGACCACCACCGGCAATTAAGGTACCACCAGCTCCACCACCGCCAACAATTATTCTATCAGACACATTGTAGATTTTTAGACTCCTAATCTTAGCGGTAGTATTTGTTGTCTTTACCAGAAGTCGAACCTCAGCAGCCGTATTTGGCATTATTGTCGGAGCAGGTTGGTTTGCAGCATACGTGAAATAAACCGAAATAAAGTTCCCATGCTTTTGTGAATAAACCTTAATAAATTGTTTATCTATCGAGGAGTTCAGATCGTAATATGCTGCTGCGCCGTCAAAATCGGAGTCCGGAAGGTTTTCAACCTCGAATACGGCTTGGTATGATCCATGATCTAGCGGAATCCATGGCCCCTCATTGAGCGCATGATTTGAATCCCCAGGCGTCCTATATCTCAGTTTATTTCCAGGATTGGTTGGTGATACATAATTTTCATCACTTACTGGTCTAATATCGGAAGCTCCACCGCCACCAGCTCCACCCCAGTTGCGCCAGTTTGGATTGGCGTTTCCCCAGGCAAGTGGCCCCACACTTCCGTTACCACCACCATTGAAACCACCCTTGTGGATTATATTTGGATTAACCCCTTCATCGAGCGAAGCCTCGCCTCTACCCCCAACAAATAATGCAACCCTATCGCCAGCGTTAAAATCCTTGTATCCTGAAGAATATCCGCCAAGTCCAGGATTAAAGTCCTTATTGTAATACCAGTTAAACGCCTGCTGTACCGGTGTCCTAGGTCCGCCGCTTGCGCCCATTACTTCTAGCTTATATTTTCCAGTCACTGGGAAAGTGAATTCTTGTGGTGTTCCGGTATATCCATAATCTACCCATGAATTTACGAATTGAATTGCATTCTGTTTTGAGAAGGTGTATCCGTATGGAATCGTCTCGACAACCACTTCAGTTTTCTGCCCTGCCTGAAAAAGCGGCGTTGCAGTATCGAAATCCACTGTGCACTCAAACGAGATTCCAGCTGTGGTTTTAACTAGACTTGCGGGATCGATAACACAATCAAGTCCTCCAGCGGTAGCCTTAAATTTTTTATAATCATTCGGCTTCACTTCCATATCGCGCTCCATTATTGGAACTTCAATTTTCATGCGATGTTTAAGTTTTTGACCAGCCTCATTCCTAACGGTGTGACCACTTGAATCAAGCGGCACCACAGAAGGAGATACGCTAGTGATTGGCTTGTCGACGGTTGGGGATGTACTAATCACACCAGTTAATAGTAGTGGCTTTGAACTATAAGTACCTGGAGCCAGGCTTGACGTTGCATTAACACCATATTTTAAATCTATTGGGTGCATCGTAACCGAGGCGTCAAATTCTTCTAATAGACATTCATTTGTTAAATTGTCATTATCACATAACGGTATTTGATATTCTTCGTTTTGTCCTAATGCATTTTCTTTTGTTAAAAAGATTGCCCAAGTGTTAGGAGAACTATCACTCTTAAGCACTTGCGTATTGCCCAAATTATCATATGGTATTTCATTGATACCGTCAGCAGTTTTAAGACTCTTTTCAGATGAAGAGATATATATCTTCATCCCATTACGCGCAGTAGACATTGCTAAAATGTCTGCATTAACTTTAACTGTATGTCCGAGATCAGTGGCTCCGAGATTAATTGTAGTTGATTCAAAATAATTTATCGCTAGATGGCTACCATTTATTCCATTGAATACACCATTATTTTTAAATGCACCATGATCTACCGTCTCTGCATAACCACTCGAATGTGCCAAAAAAATAAACGTAAAAACAAGCAAACTTCCAAAGAAAAATATAAAAGGCGAGGACTTCTTTCCTAGAAAATTCTTTGCAAATTTCTTGATCATCATAATCTTTTATCTAATAACCTTATGCTTACTATTATATTATAAACATTTATACAGAAACAGTCCACAAAAAACAGAATATAAACATTAGAATTAAATATCGAAATTGTCCTATGTTATTTTCTATGGTGTTCCACCAGGATAGGTCGCATATGAAATACGAATAGAACCATCGTGTCCATCATATACAAAGCTTGGCTGCCAGTATGGAGAAATATTCGTATTGTCATCAAATTTCCTCGTAAAGCCACTGGCCACACCGCCGATATATCCGGATCCACCACTACCAGAACCACCTACCATGGTCTGATCATATGGTCCTTGACCAGTGTATCCACCAATCCATCCACCACCAGCACCAGATCGTCCTTGTACTTGAAGTACTGGGATATCAGGTGAGCGAAGATTGATGTCAGGAACGCTAGCAGAGGCTCCAAAGCCATATCCAGCACCCGCAGTTTGAGTTGCACCATCTGGTAGAACGAAAGTTGGATAATAAGTATCAGTAGTTACGCCCGAGAAGTCAGGCTTTCCGCCAATAAGGCCACCACCATGTCCACCACCAGCAATTAAAGAACCACCAGCGCCACCGCCACCAACAATGATACGATCTAGTAAGTTATAGATCTTTAGGCTCTTAATTTTTGCAGTAGTGTTTGTAGTCTTAACCTTGATACGTATCTCCGCTGCCGTATTTGGCATAAACTGCGGTGCGGGTTGGTTAGCTTCATATGTAAAGAATACTGAAATAAAATTTCCATGTTTCTGTGAGTATACATTACGAAATTGTTTATCCAGCGATGAGTTTAAGTCATAATATGCTATAGCTCCTTCAAAGTCAGAGTCAGGAATACCTTCAACCTCGAAAACTGCCTGATAAACCCCATGATCAAGTGGCGCCCAAGGTCCTTCGTTAAATAATATTTCCGACGACCCTGCAGGACGTATTCTAATATGATATGTAGGATCTGTTACGTAATCAACATTATTAAAAGGTCGAATATCAGTTCCGCCTCCACCACCAGCTCCAGCCCAGTTGCGCCAAGCTGGATTTGCAGGACCTCTAGTTAATGGACCAGCCGCACCATTTCCGCCGCCATTAAAACCTCCGTAAAAAACAAGCTTAGAATACACACCCTCGTCGTACGCTGATTCTCCTTTACCCCCAACAAACAGCGCTACACTATCTCCCGCATTGAAATCTCTGTATCCTGAGGAATACCCACCAAGTCCCGGATTAAAATCCTTATTATAATACCAATGAAAATTCTGTTGGGTAGCTGTCCTCGGTCCGCCACTTGCGCCCATTACTTCGAGTTTATATTTTCCAGTAACTGGGAAAGTGAAACCCTGAGGTGTGCCGGTATATCCAAAGTCTACCCATGAATTCACGAATTGAATAGCATCCTGTTTTGAATAAATATATCCATAGGGAATCGTCTCTACCACCACCTCAGTCTTCTGGCCGACATGAAATAGTGGATTTGCGTTATTAAAATCAACCGTACAATCAAACGAAATCTCATCAGTCGTCTTCTGGAAAGTTGTCGGATCGATCGGACAATCAAGCCCTCCTGCAGTCGCTTTAAACTTCCTATAATCATAGTTCTCGACATTAAAATCACGCTCAATCATTGGGATTTTAATATTCATCTTATGCTTTAAGCTTTGACCAGCTTCATTTTTCACTGTATGTCCAGTTGGATCTAGTGGCACAGCTGAAGGACTCACACTGTTAATTTTAAGCTCTGCCGTAGGACCAGAGTTAATCACCGCAGTCAGTACAATAGGTTTTGAACTATAGGTCCCAGGCTTAGCAGACATATCAATATGTGTTCCATACTGAATAATTGGTATAGCTAGAGATGTCTGTGCAGAACTTTCGGAAATTTTACAGTTATCCGTTAAATTGTCATTTGCGCAAAGCGGAATAATATATTCGTTTCCAGTCTTCTGTATAAAAATTGCCCATTTATTAGCGGAGACAGTAGATTGTTGAAGCAAATTTGTTGTCAGATTCTCGTATGGAATCTCTGCAGTCCCATCACTTGTCTTTAGGCTAGTCTCCGAGGAAGATATATAAAGCTTAAATCCAGATTGTGAATTTGTTGCAACCTGAATATTCGCATTAGCCTTCATTGTAGTGTTCAGGTTGGTTCCGTCAATATTGAATGTAGTAGATTCCGGGTAGGTTAGTCTAATATAGCGATAGTTTGAGGCAGCAAAGTTATTCGTCTTTGTAGTCCCGTATGACACTCCGGCAACGGCATAACTACTCGAGTATCCTAAAAGAATAATCGCAAAAACAATCAAACTTCCAAAGAAGCAGATAATAGGCGCAGATTTCTTTTTCAGAAAATTATGGGTGATTCTTTTGATCATCTATAATCCTATCTTATTAACCGTTAACATTATCATTACTATTATATATGTCTTCGCGTCCACAGTCTACACAAAAACGTAAGAATTTTAGACATTTTATAAAATATTGCTACTATTTCGTGGCGAGTGTATAATTATATAAAATTGTACGATAAAACGGAGGATAGGGTGGTTAATACTGGTAAGGATAAAGAAAAAACCGCTATGGAAAAACAGAGAAAAAATAGTCAAACTGGCAGCACAAAACGTGCTAGCGCTTCTATGCCAAGTGCAATGCCAGAGCTTACTTCAGCTCAGGCAAAAAGACTAGCTGAAGCTCGTGCGGTCAGGGCCTATCAGGCAAAACTCAATGCCGAAAAAGCTGAAAATAGGACCACCGCAAAACCTGGATCAAGAAATCCAATAGTAAAATCTGAAACCATAAAATCCGAAGCAATTAAAACTGAAAACGATCAATCTGAAATGGCAAAATCTGAAAAATCTCAAACCAAACGCGATACAAAATCCCCAAAGCGCTCCGTCCGCTCTCTTTTCCAGAAAAAAGATCAAAAAATGAATCTATATTCCTCCCTCGTTTATCGTTCACGCGCCAAAAAGGAAGCTAGGGCCAGGAAAGAAGCCGAAGAACTTTCCAAGCTTCCAAAAGAACCGGTCAAACGCTTCTTTGCTAGACTCCATCCAAAGCGCGTCTTCCACTTTATCTTCTCCAAAAAAGGCCTCTTTTTCTTCCTCAAGGCCTCAGCGGTCATGTTCCTTCTTGCCGTTATCGCCATCGGTGGTCTCTTTCTTTACTACAAAAAAGACCTTGATGAAATCCGTCTCGACCAGATGAAAGTTTCCGGAACGGTCAATACCTATCTCGATCGTAACGGTCAGGTCCTCTGGGAAGATAGGGGTGACGGTGACTATCGTCTAGTTGTTGAAGGTGAAAATATCTCCACCTACATGCGTCAGGCCACAGTTGCTATCGAGGATCGCGAATTCTATAACCACCCAGGTGTTAACTTCTTTGCCCTCATCCGCGCCAGTCTTTCCACTCTCTCAGGTCACGGTGTTCAAGGTGGCTCTACTTTGACTCAGCAGCTGATCAAGCAGGTTTATTTCTCCGATGAAGCCAGCAACCGTACCGTCACTGGTCTCCCTCGCAAGATTAAGGAGATGATCCTCGCCCTCGAGCTCGAGAAGATGTATTCTAAGGAACAGATTATTACCATGTACCTTAACGAGTCTCCATATGGCGGCCGCCGTAATGGTGTAGAAAGCGCCGCACAGGCCTACTTCAAGAAATCTGCTAAGGATCTCACTCTAGCTGAGTCCGCTCTCCTTGCCTCCATTCCAAACAACCCATCCTATCTCAGTCCATACAATACCGCCGCCAACAAAGCTCTCATCGCCAGGCAGCAAAAGACTCTCGATGTCATGGAAAAAATGGGATATATCACCGCCGAGCAGGCCGAAGAAGCTAAAAAGGTTAACATCCTTGACGAGATTCAACCTGAGGTCAGCCGTTACACCAATATCAAAGCCCCTCACTTTGTGCTTGAGGTAAAGAAGCAACTTGAGGCAAAGTATGGTGTCAAAACTATGCGTGCTGGTGGCTTTACCATCAAGACATCCCTAGATCTTCGTGCACAGGAATACGCTGAAGCGGCCGTCGCCAATGGCGTCAAGCTCATGCGTACTAACGGTAGTGATAATATCTCGCTCTCCTCAGTTGATGTCGAAACCGGACAGGTCATCGCCATGGTTGGTTCCGCCGATTGGAATAAGCCAGTTTATGGTGAAGTTAATGCCGCTACTGCCCTGCTTGAGCCAGGTTCCACCATCAAGCCAATTCTCGACTATGCACCACTTTTCGCCCAGCGTGAAGGTGTAAACTATGGCGCTGGTTCCATCCTGAAAGATGAGAACATCGATAAATACTACTGTGCCGGCTTCACTGGCGCCTGTCAACTCCGAAACTACACCGGTGCCTTCTATGGTAGTATCCCAATCCGTAAAGCTCTCGCCAACTCCCTCAATATCCCAGCCGTCAAAGCCCTCTATATTAATGGTATCGAAAATAGCTTGAAGGTCGCACATGACCTCGGTGATCTCTCCTACTGTACTGATACTTCAGGCGGTCTCTCCGTTGCCATCGGTTCTGGTTGTAACGTTCGCCCAATCGAACACGCCAACGCCTATGCCTCTATCGCTCGTGGTGGTGTTTACAAACCTCTCACCTATATCCTCGAAGTCAAGAACTCTTCTGGTGATGTCGTCGAAAAATGGGAAGATACCGCCGGTAAGCGTGTCCTCGACGCTCAGGCCGCCTACATGATCACCGATATTCTTGGCGATGCCAACGCCCGTAATCTCGTTTGGGGTTCTCTCGCCCGCTCTGCCGGTTTCGTTGTCCCAGGTGTCTGGACTGCCTCCAAAACTGGTACCACCACCACCTCAAACTCTGCAGTTACCAAAGATTCTCTCATGGCCTCCTATTCATCCGCTATCGCCACTATTGTCTGGAACGGCAATCATGACGGCTCCGGCCTCTGGAATAGCTCAAACACCATCGTCCGTACAGTTGTAAACGACTATATGGGCCCAGTTCACACCAAAGTTTATGCCGCCGAAGGTAAATGGAAACCTGGCGACAAACCAGTCCAGCCAGCCGGCATGCAAACTCTCACTGTCAACGGCATCACCGATATTTGGCCAAGCTGGTTCAATAGTAAGAATAATGGTATGCAAAAAGAATCCATCAAGTTCAACAAGTTTACCAAAAAGAAAGCTACCGACTGTACTCTCTCTAGCCTCGTCGTTGAAGTTGAAATCAGCTACACCATCGATCCAATTTCTAAGAACAAAGCTTACGCCACCGATCCTAATGGTTACGATCCAAACACTGAAGATGACTGTTCCTATACTCCACCTTCCGTCTCCTTCAATACTCATAGCATCACCGCATCTGGCGCTCTCAAATTCACTGTCACTCCAGGCTCAGCCGGTCTCAGTCGCTACACACTTTCCGTTGATGGTACAGTGGTTAAATCCGGTTCCGTCAGCTCTGGCCTCAATGATCCAAACTATAGCTTCACCGGCTCTGAGTCGACTATCACCGTCACTGTCACTGATAGCCAAGGTTACGAAGCCACCGATACCTTCACCGGTCCATAGTTAAAACTAAAGACCTCGCCGAAATATAATCGATATACTGATATGTAATCGATATATAATAATAGTCTTCTCGGCAAAAAAGAAGGGAATCACTCCCTTCTTTTTCGGTCTCTCTATAATATGATAAAATATACTTATGAAATTATCCGAAGAATTAGCCTGGCGCGGTTTTGTCGCCGAAAATACCATCAAAAACCCTGAAGAACTTGATAATCGCAAGGTGAAGAAGTTCTATTGGGGTGCCGATCCATCTGCTGATTCTCTAACCATTGGCAATCTCGCCTCTCTCATGATGTGCGCTTGTTTTGTCCGCCACGGCTACCAGCCATATCTCCTCGTTGGTGGTGCCACTGGTCAAATTGGTGACCCAAAAGAAAATGGTGAACGTGATCTCAAAACTATAAACGAAGTCGAGCACAACAAGGCCTGCATCAAAAAACAAATCGAATCCGTCATTAGTCTGGACGGTGCCGCCAATACTCTCGGTGATGGCGACCCAACCAATGATCATTATGAGCTCACCATGGTCGACAACTACGACTGGTTCAAAAACATCAACTACCTCGACTTCCTTCGTACTGTCGGAAAAACATTTTCTATGACCCAGCTTCTCGACCGCAAATTTATCCAAAATCGCATCGGTGAAGGTGGTTCTGGCATTTCCTATGCTGAATTCTCCTACACTCTCATCCAGGGCTATGACTTCCTCTACCTCTATCGCACCTATGGCGTCAATCTTCAACTTTGTGGCGCCGACCAGTTTGGCAACTCTTCCACTGGTGTTCACCTCATCAAGCGCCTAGAAAATGGTAGTGCCGACGTCTGGTCCACTCCACTCATCATCGACCCAGTCACTGGTCGCAAGTTTGGTAAATCCGAAGGAAACGCCGTCTGGCTTGCTAGCTCCGATAATGGCTCCGGTAACTTCACTTCAATCTTTGATTTTTATCAATTCTGGCTCAACCAGGCTGACGAATCTGTCGAATATCTCATCAAAATCTATTCCGTTCTCGATAAAGAAACTATTGATAAAATCCTCGAGGAACATCGTGCACATCCTGAGCAGCGCCTTGCTCAAAAAGCTCTCGCAAAAAGTGTCACCGAAATCGTGCATGGCAAGAATTCTGCCGCCGCTGCTATTCTTCTCACCGACCTTCTCTTTGGCGACCGTCGTATCGAAACTCTTTCTGAATCCGACATTGAATCTATCGCCCTCCTCCTCTCAACGATAAGACTTTCCGAAAAAGCTGGCAAAATCTCCCTCATCGATGCGCTTGTCGAAACTTCTCTCTGTTCTTCACGTTCTGAGGCTAAGCAACTAATTTCCGGCAACGCCATTTCCGTCAATGGTGAAAAAGTCAACGATGTGTCACACGAAATTAATGCGCTCGCTGTTTTGAAGCGTGGTAAAAACAAATTCGCACTAGTTAAATAATCGCCTCACATATATCCAAGAATTATTTGTTGAGATACACGACTCTGATTTTTCCGATCTCCATTAATTTCAATAATCATCGCGTCTTATGCTTGAAAAAACTTTGACTTCAGCTATACTTGTAACTAAGAGAGCGAGGTAAGGTTTTCTATTCTTCTGTAGAGAGAAAGATCGCAATTTATTGCCGGTCAAAATAATTAATTCTAAAAAAGGACAAATATGGCAAAAGAACCAAAAGACACCAAAGAAACTACTGTACAAGATGGCAAATCTGAAGCATTGAAACTCGCCATCGCTCAAATCACCAAGCAATTCGGCGACGGCTCCATTATGAAGCTCGGCGAAAACCACAACGTCAATATTGAACTCATTCCGTCAGGATCACTCTCCCTCGACCTCGCCCTCGGTGGCGGCTATCCTAAAGGTCGCATTATCGAGATCTATGGACCTGAATCTTCCGGTAAGACTACTCTAGCACTTCACGCTATCGCTGAGGTTCAAAAAACTGGTGGTCAGGCTGCTTTCATCGATGCTGAGCACGCCCTCGATCCTTCCTATGCTGAAAAAATCGGCGTCCAAATCGATAATCTCCTAATCTCTCAGCCAGACAACGGTGAGCAGGCTCTCGAAATCTGTGAGACTCTCGTCCGCTCAAACGCCGTTGATCTCATCGTTGTTGACTCAGTTGCTGCTCTCACTCCAAAGGCCGAAATTGACGGTGATATGGGTGATGCTCAGATGGGTCTTCAAGCTCGCCTTATGTCTCAAGCTATGCGCAAGCTCACTGCCATCATCTCCAAGTCTAAAGCAACCGTTATCTTCATCAACCAGATCCGTATGAAGCTTGGCGTTATGTTTGGAAACCCTGAAACTACCACTGGTGGTAACGCGCTAAAATTCTATGCTTCAGTTCGTGTTGACATTCGTCGCATCGGCCAGATCAAGAACGGCGAAGATATTATCGGTAACCGCACCAAAATCAAGGTTGTTAAGAATAAGATTGCTGCTCCATTCCGCACTGCTGAGTTTGACATCATGTATAACGAAGGTATCTCCAAAGTTGGTGATGTACTCGATCTCGCCGTCCAATATGGCGTACTCGATAAAGCAGGTGCTTTCTTGAAATATAATGGCGAGACCATTGGCCAAGGTCGCGAAGCGGTCAAACGTGTCTTTAAAGAAAATCCTGAACTCTTCTCTGAAATTGAGGAGAAGGTCCGCGCCAAGGCCGAAGCTAGCCAGAAATAGCCAGAAAAAATATCAAATAACCCCTAAACCTGGAACGGTCCATAATTAAATAATTCTAAATAAGGCTGAAGTAAGAAATATGCCAATAATTACCAGTCTTCGCGGCGCCATGCGCGATGCAAATCGAGTCAATGTCTTTCTTGATGGTAAATTTAGTTTTTCACTCACCATCTCTGAGCTAGCCGATGCCAAGCTCAGTCAAGGTCAAACACTGTCGGGCATCGAGGTCGAAAAACTCAAATCTCAGTCAGGTACTGGCAAACTCTACCAGCAAACTCTTGAGTATTGTTTTTCGAGGCCTCACTCCAAAAAAGAAGTTATCGACTTTCTCGAACGCAAAAGACAGCGTCGCGAGCTAGCCTGGAAGCGTTTCGAGTCTCATCTCCAGAAACTAGAAACCGACGCTGCCTATGCTGAGAAAGTTAAGCAGATTCGCCAAACCACCAGGGAAAAGAACCAAAAAATCCGCGAAACTGATTTTACAGAAAATAACACTTATGAATATCGCGGCTCCGCCAAAACCAATCTCCCATCAAAGCCTTCGGACCGCATCACGGACGATATGATCGAGCAGGTCATCTCCCGCCTCGAAGCTCAAAAAGTCATCGATGATGCCTACTTCACGCGCTTCTATATTGAGAATCGCCATCAGTCGAAAGGTATCAGTCAGCGCCGTCTTATTCAAGAATTGAAGCAGAAAGGGATTTCTGATGATCTCATCTCTGACGCCTTGGTTTCAGATACTACCGGCGAACTGGTTCGCGACGAGGTGACAGAGCTTCAAAAAATGCTCAAAAAGCAGCTTCGAAAAACCACCGACCGCCAGAAACTTATCGGTTATCTCGCCCGCCAAGGTCTCTCCTATGATCTCATCAAATCCGAAGTCGACTCTGCTCTAGCTGGTCTCGATTCAGCCACTGACGACTATTCTTCAGAAAGCTATTTCTAATAAATATCACCAAATTGATATCACCAAATTAATATCACCAGATCACGTTTTTAAGAATCTCCAGATTCTATCTCCAGATTCTATTCCGTAGTCGAATTCTCGCTATGCGCGATATATTTTCCGTCCTTAAATGGATTCACAAAGTTCGGTACAAAATCAAGACTTCCAGATTTTTTCATGACCGTATTCTCGTCATTTTTAATCACAATTTCAGTGTCATTAATTTCTTGCACTTCCGAACGTCCAATCACGAGTTCCGGATCAATCAAGGCCTTATAGATAGGTCTCCTCACGATCAATTGCATGATCTGAAAATTATCCGTCACCACGGTAAAATCTTGCACATGTCCAAGCAGACTCTTCTTTTTACTCACTACTTTCATGTGGTCCAACACAAACCCAAGCGCAATAATTTCGTTCAGCTTGATAATATCCCCCTGTTCAACAAACTCCTCATCAGAATCAATAATTATTCCCACCTTGGAAAATTCTCGAATGCTATTAACATCAAGAAACAGACGTTTGCGTGAGTTTATTGCCACCACCTCAAAAGCCACGATTTTCAAATAATTTGGGTCAACCACTAGCGCCTTCACGCGCGCAATTTCTGTCGCCGTATGTAAACTAAGAATAGGGTAATTTAAGAGTCTTGAACCTTCGATTAACATAAGCATATTATACCATAATATAGATCATGAATATAACATAGAATATGAATAGTTAATCTCATCAGAAAAGCCTCTGTAGTCTCGACAATAAAGCACCCACAGGAACCCCAAAGCCCCTACAAAATCCCTAAGATCCTCTAAGTAACTACAAAATCCCTAAGATTCCCCGCAATGCAAACTCGGTATCCTCGTGGTTCCGTACTGTAATCGTCTCGATCCCCATCTCCATCACTGGGTAATCATTGCCACCCGGTTGCGTCATGTCGCCAAAATATAAAATATCTTCCTTCGAGACACCAAGCTCCTCCATCAGATGCTGCATACCAAATGCCTTGTTCATCCCTGGCTTCACTGCATTAATACTGGTTGTCCCGCCAATTTCAAAAGTAAATCCGGGTGCCAGCTCTAAGGCTCGCTCCACAATCTTTTTGCGCTTCTCGCAATCTGGATCCCAGGCGTATTTTTCCTCGGTTCCCGCCGCCTGCCCCAGTGCCGAAAATGTCACCTGAGACAAACGATTTTCGATAATTTCATCACCAGGCTTCAGTTTATCGCTCTCCCAGAAACCTAACTCCTTCGCCGCCTGCTCAATTGCTCCTGAAATTTGCGTCACCTCAGATTCAGTTAGCGGGAAACTATAAACCAGCTCCCAATTCTTCTCGTCATATTCCATCCCGTCATTTTGGTTCGCCATCGGCGCATAGCGATAATACTGTGTCCCCTGCGCCACAAACAAATGAAGATGCATTAATTGCGCCGGTGTCACTTCTGCCACCTCAATCAGTCTATTCACAATCTGAATCAAAAACTGGTCAAACTTCTGTCCCGAAATCGGACAGACTTCAAAATTATTCAAACATTCTGCCAAAATCCACGCCATCTCATCTGGAATTGGTGTTTTCGCCACATTTAAAGTTTGATCAATATCAAATGCAAGAATCTTTTTCATCTGCCTCCTTTTAGCGTAATCATACCCGACATTGCCGCAAAATTCCATAGCAAATAAACTTATAAAAGTAATCATACTACAGTCACTCTTTTTAAATAACCTCCAGATATCCACATAAAATGCTATAATAAATTTATGAAAACTTACGTGATGGGCAACTGGAAAATGAACTTAACTGTTGGGGATTCCTCAATTTATCTCCAAAGGTTACTAAAGAAAATCAAACCTACGCGCGGCATCGAAATCATCATCGCCCCGAGCTTTATCTCTCTCGCCTCCTTATCTCTTCAACTTGAGCGCAATAAGTCAAAAATCAAACTTGCCGCCCAAAATTTCTACCAAAAAGATTTTGGCCCCTACACCGGTGAAGTCTCCATCGCCCAGCTTCGTGGTGTTGTAACTTATGCTTTAATTGGCCACTCCGAACGTCGCTTTATCTTTGGCGAAACCAACCGTGATATCAGTCAAAAAGTTGCTGCCGCTATCCGAAATAATATCACCCCAATTCTCTGTATCGGCGAAACCGAAAATCAGCGCAACTTTGGCGAAACCAAAGATGTCTTACGTGACGAACTCCTCGGCGGTCTCTCTGAAATCGATACGGAAGACGTGAAAAAATGTATCATCGCCTACGAGCCAGTCTGGGCCATCTCCACCACCAAGCAAGCTCGCTTAGCCACCCCTGACGAAATCGCCGCCTCAATTAAGATTATTCAGGAGCAGCTTATTAGCATCTACGGCAAAGCGACTGCAGATGAAATCCCAATCCTCTACGGTGGTAGCGTCAATCCAAATAATGCTGGTGCTTATTTGACAATTCCAGGTGTTAATGGTGTACTAGTCGGCGAATCTAGTCTCATCTCCGATAATTTTAATGAAATTATTGAGACCGCAAAACGCGTCCGCGAGTAATCCTCATCCAGCAAAACCTTAAGCAACTAAAACCCAATCTGTCGTAAAAACTCTAGGCAATAAACTCCGATCTACCGTAAATAAGACTCTAGACAATAAATAAATTCCGATCTGCCGTAAATAAAATCCTCGCCCACCTATCAAAATAAACCGCTCATGCAAATTTTCAAAATTTAAAAAATCGAGTATAATATAAAAAGAAAACAATAAGTTTATGCAGGACGAATCAAGAACTCAAGGCCAACCATTAGTAGTATCAGCTGCGCGAAGACGCATGGATTTTGCGCCAGTGCGTAGTGCTAGTCGTGCCGCTGCTCCACTTCCAACCGACCGTGAACTTGAGCGCCGAAAGCTTGCGCGCCAGGAAATGGCTCGTCGTGAAGCTATCAAACATCAAATCGAAGAGCAAAATCGTCTCAAAAACCTGAATCAGCGCCGTATCGAAGCTGCAAAACAGGAGTTATCAGAATATCAAGCCGCTGAGGAGGCCAGAAATCGCGCTCTTGAAGGTGAGCGTCAGCGTATTTTGGAACACCAACGCCAAGCTCAGCGTGAAGCTGCCGAACAGATGGCCGCTCGCCGCAAAGCCATGGAACTTGAAGCAAAAAAGCGTCTTCAGGCCGAGCAAATCCGCAAGCAGCGAGCTCTTCAGGAGATGCAGCGTCGCGAAGAGGCCTCCAAAATCGCCGCCTCAAAACGTGCCACGCTAAAACCACGCCAAACCACCCCATTTTTTGCCCCAAACTCTGCCACGGGTTCCGCAACTGGCTCTGTCACAAGTTCTGCCGCAAGCTCCGCTACAGACTCCGTTACAAGGTTTGCCACCCAAAGCCACACCACTCCGAGCTCCACTGCCTCAAACAATACCGCCTCTCTTCGCCCAGCTGGCGATACCAAGGTCTCGGCGTCTTCCCGTATTCAGGTTATCGCCTCTCCTACCCGCAAACTCTTTGGTCGTATTCGTCCAGCCGGCCCTACTCGCCAGGTTCAATCCGAATCTCAATCAAATTTTCAGCCAAGCAACCAGCCAAACAGCCAGCTAAATTCTCGTCTTGAGTTTCAGGCGGCCCGCCCACTAAAAACCCTTGCAGATCTCGATGATGATCTTTTTGAGGACCAACTCGAATCAGAATTCAGCTCCTCAATCAATATCCGTCGCTCCACTCAGTCGAGCCGCGCCAAGCAAGTTATTAAAGATGATTCTGACGACCTAGAAGATCTTTTAATGAGCGCCTTCGACGAGCCTTCTGAAAAGAAAACCCCAGCAAAAACTACAGCTAAAAACCCGGTAAAAACCCCAGTAGGTGATCGATCAGTAGAAAATCTAGCAAACAATACTATACAAAATACCTCACAAAAAACTGCGCTAAGAACAGCACTAAAAATCTCAGGCAACCCTTCAGAAAAAACCCCACAAAAATTTGATTCCACCCCTGATACATCCGAAAACAATATGAATTACATCCTCGGCGGCCGCTCCCCTTTCATTAATACCGACAAAATCATCAAGCGCCCGCTCTCTGACTCGACTCGCGAAAATGCCACTTGTCTCGATGATCAAAATGAAGAGGAGTCGTCATCTCCAGTCAGGCCACGCAAGAACGTCTATGAAAAGCGCGATCATAGTAAAAAATCAGCCAAAAAGACCACAACCATGATCGTTGAAGACCGTCCGAAAGGAATTGGTATCTCTCTCGCTATCGCCATCACACTCATGATTATCCTCGGCACCATCGTTGGCGCTTTCATCTATTTTGCCTTTTTCCAATAAAAAAGAGTATTTAAATGCTCTTTTTTGTTTTTAATTTAACTTTTAGATAAACCTTCTGAATTAAAACCTTCTGAATAAAACCTTGAACTAAACCTTCTGAATAATTAGTTTTGAATCTAAGTTTTTATATAAAAATGTATAAAAACACATAAAAAAAGAACATAAAATGTTCCTTCTTATCGATCAAATCTCTATGTTGTGGTGCGAGTGGAGAGAATCGAACTCTCGTCCCAAGTTTGGAAAACTTGTATACTAACCGTTGTACTACACTCGCTTATCTATATTCTCTCCGCAATCCGGATGAATTATGGGGTGGGAAATCGGAATTGAACCGACGACCTTCTGGACCACAATCAGACGCTCTAACCAACTGAGCTATTCCCACCATTTTGTAAAAATACAAACTAGACTGACTTGCGACTCGCGTCAAGCATCCTCGAATCTAGTACTGCCATTATATCAAACCACTCTATTCTTTACAAGAATTTACCTACTTTGGCCCAAATTTCATGCCAAAATTGTTGGTGAACCGCTGCGTGTTGCTGATTGCAGAGTTTAATCCTGCCTGCCCAGTCCTCCCCACTCCCCCGCTTTGTCCAGCTCCGAAATTTTGTCCGCCCCCATAGCCTTGTCCAGCTCCGTAACTCTGTCCTCCGCCATAATTTCGCTCAACGCTCCCCCCAAAGTTTGGTGCAAATCCATGCCCACTACTCGCGCCGCTGCCGTATCCACCAGCCCCTCCTCCGTATCCACCAGCCCCTCCGCCATAGATACCATCACGGCCGCCCCCGTATCCTCCACCATATCCACCCCCGTAGCTTCCGGCATTCCCACCAGAATTCCCGCCACGCTGCGTCATTTCTTGTTTCGCCATCGCCGCGTAATCCTTATAATTATTGGCCTCCTGTCGCCTTGCTCGGTCATCACTATAGCGATAACCTCCCTGTGCTAACCCAGTCTCACTTCCGGCATTCCCGCCACTCAAACCACTTGCTCCACTCATGCCACGAGGATTACCTAGGTCACTAATACCACCAGCACTATTACCGCCGGCAGAAAAACCATTCTCACTGTTTTCGGCACCCCTCCCGCGCTCGAACATAGAAATATTACGCTCCCTCGCGCTCGCCACTTGCGCCGCCAGACTCGCATTCTCATATCCGCGTACAAACTTTCGATTTTCCGACAGTTCCTGGCGCTCTTCCACCGTCATTCCGCGCGAGGCCGCCCCAATTCTCCCCTCATTCTGCGTCTCTGCATAGCCAGAACTGTGAAAAAAGTTATCTCGATCCTCGTCTCGCACCGAAAATGAACGCGCCAGACTCTGATCATTCATCGCAAAGTTGTTTCCCATACTCTT
>CAUTNS010000008.1:0-25336 GCA_963540345.1 uncultured Candidatus Saccharibacteria bacterium
TTTTGGAGGCACCGACCGGAATTGAACCGGTGTACACGGTTTTGCAGACCGCTGCGTAACCACTCCGCCACAGTGCCATGGCTTAATTTTAGCATAGAAAGAAATAAAAAAATACACCTTGCGGGTGTATTTTTAATTACTCTGTAATTTTGGGTAGAATTTCTTATTCCTAGACCTGCCTGAAAGATGCAAGCAATCTAGCCAAATTACTTCACACTCCACCCTTTGAACTTCGGCGTCTCTCAACTTCGCCCAAGTTCTATATATAGTTTAGCATGAGTGGATTATTCGTCAACCTTGTTTTTAATGAATATTATGTCTTAATAGTTGTATTTTATAGGTTGCAATATTTATCTTTAATGTTTTGATATTTAGAGTAGTTTGTTCGGATTTTGAAAATAGTGTTCGGTTTTGAATTTTTGTTCGGTTTTACAGAGGTATTATTTGGAATGTCTATAGAATAGACACACGAAAAAAGATGGTCTTGACCATCCTTTTTACTTAAAATTTTATTATTTTTATCGATCGAGATCTTGTTTTTATGCCTATCCTTAATTTTTTATAATCCTGAGCAGTTTTAAATCCTGCTCAGGATTATAATTTTTTAGGCAAACTGAATAGTTTCTTTTTCGCCGCTGATTAGCTGCTTGAATTCAACACTACGGCTTTCAGCCTCGTTTTCGCCAATAACGCCGACATACTTTGCGTTTTTGCTAGCATATTTCATCTTGTCCCCCAGCTTTTTGTCAGAATAAAGAATATCGACGCTTTTTCCTTCCTTACGAAGGGTCTCTGCGACCTGGCTAGTGAAACCATATTCCGCATCAGAGAGTGGAATGAGTACATAGTCGACTGAAGTAGACTGAAATTCACCGAGCATCTGATTACTCTCTAGAATATAAAATAGACGAGTGAGGCCGATCGAAATGCCGACACCCGGGAAAGACTGGTCGGTATAATTGCTGGCTAGGTTTTCATAACGACCGCCAGAACAGATTGAACCAATGCCTTTATATTCAGGAAGAATGGTTTCAAATACTGTACCGGTGTAATAATCAAGCCCGCGGATAATCAACATATCGGCAATGGCAACCCCGGCAAGACCATGTTGTTCAAGAGTTTTAAGGACAAAGTCGATTTCTGCTACGCCAGCTTCAAACTGGGCGTTTTTGATCTCAAGGGCGCGAAGGGCTGCTACGGCTGTCTCACGTTCACCATTGATTTTGATAAAATCGAGAATCTTAGCGATTTTATCGGCAGGGATCTTCAACGCTTCTAGGGCCGATTTGGTCTGTTCTGCCGTCACCTTTTCGGCGTGGTCAATTACATCAAAAATATCTTTCGAAATCTCTGCAAGATCGAGAGCTTCGAGGAAGCCAGATAGGATTTTGCGGTTGCTGATGCGGATAAGCATCTTTGGCTTGATGAAGGTCTTTAGAGCGGCATAGGCTGTCTCTACGACATCAGCATCGTAGGCGATAGATAAGGTATTGCGACCGATCACGTCAACGTCAAGCTGGTAGAATTCACGGAAACGTCCTTTTTGAGAACGTTCACCGCGGAAATTGCGGCCAATTTGGGTGACCTTGAATGGAAAAGTTAGGTCACTTTCGTGTTCAACTACATAGCGAGCGAGAGGCACGGTGTGATCAAAACGTAACGCCTGGTCAGCTTCGTCGGCAGTCTCGGCAGTTTTTACCACCTTGTAGATCTGTTTTTCAGTATCGCCACCAGCTTTCGCCAAAAGAATATCAGTACGCTCGATGGTTGGAGTCTCAATATACTGATAGCCGTGGAGATGATACATCCTAGCAATCTGGTCTTTGATAGTGTTGAAGATAACCTGGGTATTCGGAAGAAGTTCCTGCATCCCAGAAATTGCGGATGTATTAATTCTTTTCATAATACTTTTATTATAGCACATGTTGTGCTATACTCTTTTAAAGTGGTTCTGTAGCTCAGTTGGTAGAGCAGAGGCCTGAAGAGCCTTGTGTCACTGGTTCAAGTCCAGTCGGAACCACCATTTTTTATGCTTGTTTTTATTATTAATACTCATTATCTTTGCTTAGTGTTGCACTTGTGATGTTAGTTTAGGCAGCTAGTTTGTAAATTGTTATTTTCATGTTATAATATATAAGTGTTCTTTTACATGTATCGGTGCAAAAATACCATTCACAGGAGGGGTAAAATGGAGGAAAAATTAGAAAACACCTTACGCTTCTACGTCTTAGCGACACAACTCAAGTATAAGATCCGAAGCGGATGGGATGATACTCACTGGAATATTTCCGGCGAGAGGCGCGAGAGTATCGCCGAGCATATCTATGGCACCTGTATTTTGGCAATCGCCCTGGATTCTGAGTTTAAGACAGATCTTGATCTTGAGAAAGTTATTATGATGCTGGTACTGCATGAGCTCGGTGAAGTTTTGATTGGAGATATTACGCCCTTTGACAACATCCCGAGAGAACAGAAGGTTGAGATCGAGTTTAAAGCGATCAGAGAAGTTCTCGGTGACTTGCAGAAAAATGAGGTGTATTACGATCTTCTGCAGGAGTTTGAACAGAAGAAAACTAGAGAGGCGGTTTTTGCCTACCATTGCGACAAGCTTGAGGCCGACATTCAGGCTAAGGTTTATCAAGATATGGGACGCCAACACCCGCTCGACGAGCAGGAAGGCAATGTAGTTTTTCGAAGCTCCAAGGTTCAGGAGATGGCAAGAAACGGCGCAGAAACCGCTTTTGACATCTGGTACGCGTGGGACAAGAGTCTGTATCAAGATGACGAGAATTTCTTAAGTCTTCTGGATTACGTGAGAAGAACTGATACTCAGAAAATCATCTAAGCCATTGCAGACAATGCTACATAATCACAGGTAATACTGATAAAGAACACAATCTACCCGCTTCGGCGGGTTTTTCTTTTAGTTTTCTTTGGTCTTATTTGGGTCTTTTTTGGTCTTATTTTGGCCTTATTTTAACCTTCTATCTTCCGAGATTTCTAGGAAAAAACTTTTTGATATAATATAAATATAGTTATGGCAAATATTTGCGATTATTTAAGGGAATATGGCGAAAAAAAGATCTCAAAAGAGGCGCCTTTTTCGGAGGCAGACCAATTAATTTTGGCGCGTTTTTCATATTTGCCGTTCCCTAAGATCAAGATAGGAGCTTTTGAGACGATCGGTTCGATTGCTAAAAAAATGAGTCTTTTATCTAGCGAGGATTTCTGCTGGCCGGATGACGAGGAGTATATTAAGCTACTTAGATATACAAAGCGTTTTGCAAAAATGCGGGTCAGCCACTTTGTGCGAAATGACGACAAGAACCTTGAGAAACAATTTTCCGCCATTACAATTCATATGAATTTTCAGCGAGCGTATCTGTCTTTTTTCGGCACTGATAGCTCGATTACCGGCTGGAAAGAAGATTTCAATATGGCTGTTTTAGATAAAATCCCAGCCCAGATTGAAGCTCTAGAGTACTTAAAGAAGATCAGCCGCAGGTTTTTCTGGAAAAAACTATACCTTGGTGGCCATTCGAAGGGTGGAAATGTTGCGATTTTTGCAGCCATCCATGCTTCCGATGGGATCCAGGAGAAAATCCAGGCAGTCTATAATTACGATGGTCCGGGAATACGCAAGTATTTAGTCGACCAGGATACTGGTCCGGTGCAGGTGCTTGAAAAAATCCATAGTTTTGTCCCACAAGAATCGGTGATTGGGCGTTTATTTGAACACCGCGAGGGGCTGACAATAGTTCTTAGTACCGCAAAAAATCTATACCAACATGATATTTATTCCTGGCAGGTGAATGGTAATAAATTTGTGCGTTCTAAAACTACTAAGCGTAGCGATATGATTAATCGTACGATTAATAAATGGATGCAGACGGCTAGTCAGGAGGAGGTGAAAATTTTTATTAATGGGATGTTTGAAATTTTTGCATCAGTCAAGCTAAACAATCCGATCGAGCTAATGCGTGAATGGAAGCATTTTGGACCAAAGATTTTAAAAGAATTCATGAACGCACCAAAAGAAAAGAAGAAGGTGATTTCTGAGGTTTGGAGAAAACTTGGCGAGTCTTTGATCCGCTCACAGATTGAACAGAACGAGCTACTAGTGAAATTTAATAAAACTTTTAGACAAAAGAAAAAGTAACCGATGCGTAATTTTCGTTTAGATCAGAATTTTCTAAGAAGTCCGAAGCTGGCGTTATTCTTGATTGGACATTCAAACATAAAGAAGCGTGATCTTGTGATTGATATTGGGGCAGGCTCAGGCGTAATTACCTCTGCGCTGGCTAAGCGTTGCAAGAAAGTAATTGCCATCGAAAAAGATGCGGAGACTGCAAAGCGACTCAAAGAAAATCTTGTAAAGCAAAACATTACAAATGTTGAGGTTTTTGAAGGAGATTTTCGCGAAATGAAGCTTCCGGACGAGTCATACAAAGTTTTTGCTAATCCCCCGTTTTCCCTGTCGGCTGAGGTCTTTTATAAGCTGCTTAATTTAGAAAATTTGGATGGAAAAATTTGTAAAAAAGAAGGCGAAGCTCCACGTCGACCAGAGGCTATTTATTTGATCTTGCAAAAACAACTGGCACTTAAATTAATTATTACCGAGAGGCATTATACGAGCCAACTAGGGCGATTACTCGCAGAAGATTATGCGACGAAGATTCGTCTGCCACTGAAGCCCACAGATTTCACGCCACCACCAAAGGTGCCGACTGTCTTGTTTGAAGCTAAAAAGATTATTATCTAGAAGATCTTATCTAGAAGATCTTATTTGAGATTTTTGTCCAGCCCGGCAGCGAGGTAATGCTCGACGTAGCTATAATCCCAGTTAGTATCAAAGCCTGAAGATGTGAAATTATTAAACTTAAAACTTGGCATACCACCAAGATTATGACGCAACATTAAGGTGGTAGCATCCGCGGTATTTTGCTTGACAGTCTCAAGCATTTTATGCTCAGAAAGACAAGATTTAAAAGAATTATCAAGCTTCACGTCACTTGCAATACTCTCCCAGTAGGCGGGAGTGAGATCTTTGATGGCGGGAGCATTTTTTGAAGAACCAATTCCCTTGCTATGGTAATCCTGCCAGAGACGACGAATGGCCTGATGGTAGTAGTCCCAGAAACGGTTTTGGTCGGTGGCACAGGCAATAGCCTCAGCACCCATCCTTGAAAAGCCGCGCTTATCCATGTTGTTCTCATAAAGAAAATCCGTGACGCGAACCTCAAAGACAATATCATGGTCCTTTAAATATTTATCGAATTTTTCCTGATTTTCCATGGCAAGACGAGAGAAGACGTCGCAATATGGACACATGATGTCGGTCATCATGATGTAATGATTTTTAGCTTTTTTATCACCTAGGATTGTACGTTCATCACGAATGCCGCTCAGGTCTTGGTTTTTGGGAGCAGAAGTGAGTGCGATAGAAAGGAAGAGGATGACGATAATAAAAATTACAGAAAAACGGACGAGACGGCCGAGGAGACTATTTGTGGAGCCGGCTGCGAAACTTTTAGGATCAGTAAAATCGGATCCGGAAAAATCGGTTTTGATTGAGCTATTCATTTGCCTCCTTGCTGTTTTTTAACTTTTCCTGAGATTTTGTGCGGTATTTTTCATCTTCGATAATAATATAAGCCTCGTAACCGATTTTCTTAAAGACGAAGAAGGCGAGTAGGAGAGAGATGGAATTTAAGACGGCGGAAATTGTACCAACTAGAGCAAGTCCAGAGGAGCCAATGATGGAAATAATGACAGGAGCAAGCAGAGCGGTGCCACAGGTTGGACAGCCGGAGCTTAAGAGGAAGAAGCTGGCGATAATGCCAGTGCGCTGGAGCTCATCTGGAAGAGATTGTTTGCGGAAATTTAGAATAAAGAAGAGGAGGCCAACCAGCGTGGACTGTACAAGATTGAGACTGGTGAGATAGAAAAAATCGGGCCAAGTTCGGCCGACCCCCACTACAGCAAGAAACGTATCGAGCACAAGGACTAATTTACCGCGAAGATTGGAGAGCTGAAAAAGTTGCCAGTTTGCAGTGCCGGAAGCAAAGAAATTGAGAAGAAAGCCGAAGATGAAGAAGCATAAAAGAAACGGGACTAGAAAATTTCGTCTGACAAAGAGTCTTGGTAAAACATGGAGGGCACAGAAAAACTGTTGTTTTGTATGTTTAAGTTTTTGCTGGGCCTGCTTTTTTAATTTAAGAAATCCACTGGGAGTATTTTCCATCAGAATCCGCCATCTTATAAATCAGCGATTTTTACACGAACTTGTTCTAAGGTATCACGATTTCGGACAGTCACTGTGTCGTCTTCAAGAGTATCAAAATCGATTACTACGCATTTTGGCGTACCAATTTCATCCTGCTTGCGGTAACGCTTACCAATATTACCAGAGTCATCCCAAGTAACATTGCCATATTTCTTACGCAAGGTTTGGTATACCTGCTGAGCTTTCTCAACTAGTTCTGGTTTGTTCTTTAGGAGTGGTGAAACACAGAAACGGAATGGCGCGAAATCTTCAGGAAGTTTTAAGAAGACACGCTTTTCACCATTCACTTCATCTTCGTGATAGGCGGCAGAAAGAATAGCCATCACTAAGCGTTCCACACCAAAGGATGGCTCGATCACATGTGGCACAAAACTTTCGCCGGTTTTTTTATCACGGTATTCCATATTTTTGCCAGATGCGCGAGCGACATTTTGAAGATCAAAATCAGTACGATAAGCTAGACCCATCAATTCCTCGGATCCGATTGGAAAATCAAATTCGACATCAACTGTGCGCTTTGAATAGTGTGCGCGATCTTCGGCTGGGACCTCGTATTCATGGATCATGTGTTCAGGAAGCTGCATCACTTTTTCAAGAAAGACATGAATATCTTTAAGTAGATCTTCAAAGATACGTTCCCAGTCGTTTGGATGGACAAAGTACTCAATCTCCATCTGCTCAAGTTCACGACAGCGGAAGATAAAGTCGCGTGGAGAAATCTCATTACGAAAAGCCTTACCTTGCTGAGCAAGACCAAAAGGTAGGTCTGGATAGATATTGTCGACGACATTTTTATAATTAGTGAAGATTCCCTGGGCGGTCTCAGGACGGAGGTAGGCGACAGAGGTCTCATCGGAAACTGCACCGACGTGAGTTTCGAACATCATATTGAATTGCTTGACCTCGCCCCAGTTAATTTTGCCACAGGTCGGACACTTAATACCGGCCTTCATTAATTCATCCCGCGTAATATTGGTCGAAAGATCATGACCTTCGGCGGTTTTAGCTAACTTATCCGCACGGAAGCGCCCATGACATTCATTACATTCGACTAGAGGGTCAGAGAAAGTTGCAGCATGCCCAGAAGCTACCCAAGTTTTTGGATTCATAATAATAGCAGCATCAACACCGAGCATATCCTCACGATCATCAACCCAGTATTTCCACCAAGTTTGCATAATTTTGCGTTTAAGAGCGACACCGAGTGGGCCAAAATCCCAAGTACCTGCCATACCACCATAAACATCGGAGCCCTGAAAAATAAATCCGCGACGTTTACATAGACTAACGATATCTTCGAGTTTTGCCATATTTTGCTCCTGTTATTTCTATCTATTATAGCATTTCAGGCAGCAATATGGGATAGCATCGGAAGAAAAGGTGTAAGGTTCTTGATTTTGAGGACGACACCGAGATTAGTGCTAAGAATGAGTCGCAGAATTTTAATGACATTTTGGTCGATACTGCCGGATTGGTCCGGGCGCTTGACAAAGACTTCTTCAAAACCATCCCAGTCGTATGTGCCAGTTGGTTCAAGTTTTTGATTATTGCTGTCATAAAATACATTAATTTCTTCCCCGCTGATTTTGGCGAGATTTAGTTTAAAATAAATCGAAATGAGTTGGCGTCTATTTTGATCGAGGTAGAATTGATTGAGGTAATAGAGTGTTTGGCGGGTGAGTGAAAAAAGTTCAGCAGAACTGATGTGGTGAGTAATTCGACTGATTTGTTTGAGGAAGTTTGAGGCAAGCTCTAAAGTCTCTAGGTCGGAAATAATGTTTTGATAAAATTCGATAGCCTTGGCGGAAGTGAGGACGCCAAATTGCTCCGCCTCGGATTCGGTCTTTTTCACATCGCGTTGATGGACCACAATTTTTGATAAACAAAACATTTCAATTCCACCAGCCAATTTTGATTTTTCTCGACGCGCGCCCTTAGCGATACCAGAAACGCGACCGTCTGGCGTTAAAAAAGTCACAATACGGTCACCTTCATTGTAGTTAACTCGCTTCAGAACGATGGCTTCGGTTTTAATATCGGACATTTTTATTTTCCTTTTTCTTGATTGAGTTTTTGGGAGCCATTCTTGGCGCAGTCGGCTATACGGTTTTTGGTGAGATTACTCTTTTGGCCACTTCTATTCTTAACAGAGAGGATTTCTGAAATTGCTGCCGGTAAATCCTGTGGCGTCATGGTGGCCTTATTTAGAATCTTCTTTACATTATAACTTTCAAGAGTTTGCATGGGAAAATTTAGTGACGAAACGATGATAATTGGGACAAACGAAAGGTCCGAATAAGAAGCGATTTCATTTAGAAAAGTGAAGCCGTCCGGACCAGTCAGAAGGACGTCGAGAATAATAACAGAGGGTGGCGTGCAACCATCAGGTAGTGCATTAATAGCATCAATGGCGTTTTCGAAGGTACTAACGGTAGAATTTGGGAAGGCTCGGTGAAGACTTTTTGAGAAGAGTCTGGCAAAGATTGGGTCATCTTCGAGAATAAAAAATTCAAGTGATTCGCTTTTAGTTTCTGGCTGAGGTTTAAGGAAGGGTTCAATCTGCATAACAATCTCGTATTAAAAACTGAAGGCGACCTGACGGGAGGCTGGGATGCGGATTTTAAAACTTGTACCATCGCGGTGGCGCACGGCAAGCATTTCTGCCTGCATGTATTTAGAGAATTTTGAGGCAATATAGAGACCGAGGCCGGAACTTCCTGGACGCATACTAATGTGGGTCGGCTGATTCAGTCCGTCCCGAATTTCTTGCCAAACTTTAGTAGGGAGAGCCGGACCAAAATCACGTACCGCCACCTCGACCATCTCACCACAATCAGAAATTGAAAGTTTCGATTCAGTTTCGGGAGTCGAATAATGCACGGCATTGGTGCAAAAATTGTAAATAATACTAAATAATAGATCAGGATTAGCGATAACTAAGTCAGTTCGACTTTTATAAACTGCTTGGAGATTACGCTGGTTGCTTGCAAAATACGGACGAAGCTCGGTGAGGACATGATCACAGATGTGACGTACTGAGACAGGCTCCATAGAGAAGAGCCCATCTTCGAGCCTAGCGACTTTAGTGAGATCATTTACCTGACGAAGGGCACGCTCAGAGATTGTTACAAGTTCATCACGAGTTTGTTCGAGTTCAAGGCGCGAATCCTCAGAAAAGTCCATTGAGAGAGCAAGTTGGCGCATCACAGCAAGAGGGCTTTTCAGCTCATGCGCAGCAATAGCTAAACCTCCGACCTCACTTAACATAATTAAATTATAGCAGAGAAGTCGGAGTTTTAATATCTTGTGCCTAAGATTTCGCCGTCGCAGCCGGGTTGATTAGATTAGCTATTGAAGCGGATGGTTGAGAGAATTTTCTCGAAGTTTTCACGGAAGACGTTGCTGGAATCGGTACGTAAGATAGCGGTTTTATCACGGATTTTGAAGATACAGACAATTCCCTGATAGTCGTTGTCGAGTTTCCCGGTGAAGACATTAACGTTAATCTTATTAACCACCTTAGACGCGACAGTCATTTCACCATCTTGTACTTTACGGTTGTAATCCTCAAGTACGCTATCAATTTGTTCGGTGCGGATGGAGACTCGGAGGGCCATGATTGTAGTATCGGAAACGACGTTGACCTGACCAGGATTAAGATAAGCGTTAAATTCACCACCACGGCTGGCATCATCAGGAATGTAAACACTCCAGTTTTTTGGATATTCGAAAGTAAGTGAACCAAAGTCGGCAGGACCAGAAAAGGTCAGGAAAGGATATTGTTCCTTTTCAGCAAATTCGTTCTCAAGTTTTGCCTGCAATTGATTTTTTGCTTCTGCTACTGCAACGTCAATTTTTCCTTGAACATTAGTGCTTGCTTCACTCCATTTGAGAGTCATCCAAATGAAGAGACCGATGAAGAGGACGGCAAGGAGAGAAACGACGATGAGACCGATGGTTTTTAAGAGATCGACACGGTTTTTGGCGCGCGCGATTCGCTCAGCTTCCTTCTTCTCCTCGTCGGTCATCATGTTAAAATCTTTATTCAAGAGATTATTTGTGTTGGTGCTGGCTGAAGACTGGATATTATTAATTGGAGTAGTTTGAAAACTGTTTGATTGTGCTGATGACTGAAAATTTTGAGTCTGAAAATTCTGAGGTTGATAAGTTTGAAATTGTGAAGATTGATATTGTGAGGATTGAGAATGTAAGGCTTCTTGCGATTGATAGCCTTGCGCCTGAAACCCCTGTGGTTGCGTGCTTTGAGACTGGAAACCTTGAGACTGAGTTCCCGGATTTGGGTTCCAAAAATTCGCGTCGTGCGCAACCCCACCTTGATTATTATTAAAATTATTCGAACCCTGATTATCCATATATCTCTATTTTACTTATGATTATTTTTTTGTAAAGTTTTTACAGCAAAGACCTTTATTCCTTACTAAAATCGCGATCAATGATTTCAATTTGATTCTTGATTTCGCTAAGGTCAGATTCAATCTCTTTAGCGGCAGTAGCTGCGGCTTGGTATTTCTCGGCGGCCTGTTCTAGAGAAAAATCTTCTCCATAAAACCACTCAATCTGCTGATCAAGTTGCTCAAGTTTCTGATTGATAGTTAGTTTTTCTGTGCTAATCTTTTCCTTTTTCATATCTTCCTCACTTTATGATTCTTTGATATCTTTAGATTTTTTAATATTTTCAGATTCTGTACTTCTTGCTTTTTCAGTAATTTTTAGAATTTTTGCTTCCACATTTTCTGACTTAGTTTCAATATTAATTATCGAATCTGGCTTGATATTGCCGCGAATTATAGCATAACCACGTTTTAAAATGATGGCTGGATTGAGATTCTCAATAACTTGAGTTTTTTGTCTAATTTTCTGGAGTTCAAGCTCAATCATGTTGTTTAATTTGGTGCGAACGGAAACTAACTGTTCCCTTAGTCCTTGCTCTTTTAGCTGAATTTTATTCTTAATTTGCTGATTGATGCGATTGATTTGGAGTTTAAGCGAATGAATTTCGGCCTGACGGTCACGAGTCAAAAACTGGGCAGCATTACTTGGAGTAGAAGCAGCAAAATCAGCGGCAAGATCAGCTAGGGATTCGTCGATTTCATGTCCGATTCCCGTGATGATTGG
Source organism: uncultured Candidatus Saccharibacteria bacterium (assembly GCA_963540345.1). Lineage (GTDB taxonomy): Bacteria > Patescibacteriota > Saccharimonadia > Saccharimonadales > Saccharimonadaceae > Nanosyncoccus. Next base: position 11,423 of record CAUTNS010000008.1, read on the forward strand.
AATGCGACTGGCCGCAACGGCGCGGACGAGCTTTTCATCGTTAAAAATTGCAAGATCATCCTTAGAGCCACCACCACGAATCAGTGCGATAACCTGGCAATCAGTAAACTGATTCATATATTCTATGGCGCGGATAATTTGATCAACCGCCGGTAGCCCTTGCACTTGAGTGTGAGCAACCTGGATCTTTAGTTCTCCCCAACGCTCGTTAATAATTTTAATAAAATCAGCATAGCCAGCGGCCTGGGTGGAAGAGATTACGCCAATGCGCTCAAAAGTTCGCAAGATTGGACGTTTTTTCGCCTGATCAAAGAGACCTTCTTTCTGTAACTTGGCCTTAAGTAATTCGAAAGCTTTTTTGAGACTACCTTCACCAAGTGGATGGAAACGTTTAACGGTAAGACTGAATTTACCAAAATTAGTGAGTTTCGGGGTAGCCTGGATGGCGATTTTCATGCCGTCTTCGAGGGGAAAATTACCCAATTGATAGACGGTCATGAAGCATCCGACCGATGACTCGGCGTCTTTAAGATCGAAGAAAATCCACTTGCCCTGGTTTATTTTAAAGCTACTGACCTCACCATAAACCACCACATCACCGAGGCCAGTTTCTAGCACCTGGTTGGTGACGGCAACAAACTGACTAACGGTGAATTTTGGAGCTTCTGACATTATTTCTCTTCTTTGGTGGCAGCTTCAAAAACTTTTTGCTTGTCAGCTTTGCCAATCTTAGAGATGGCGTTTTGGTAGAAGCCGTAACCTGAGACAATAGTATTGAGCAGCACGATCACACGTGTGACGATGACCACGGTACTGGCAACTGCGAGGTTAGTACCAAGTACACACATAACTGTGATCATTGAGCCTTCATAACCACCAACACCACCAGGGGTAGGGAGAACAGCACCGATTAGGGAGCCGAGAGCTTCGGCGACCATGATTTGTGGGAAGATTTCGCCATGGCCAAGTGAGAGCGCGACGATCTCATATGTAGCAATCTCAAGGAAGTTATAAAGGAAGCCCCAGATTAAAGGCTGAATAAGTAGTTTTTTGTCCTTTTTGGCGGTAATAAAATCATCATGAAGATCGAGGAAGTACTGATTGACTTTATCAAAATCAAGCACTTTCTCTTTTTTACCGAAGGTGACACGCCTGACAACGCCATTCGTAATTGAGGTAATTTTCTTGGCAGCCCACTTGATCATCTTCTTACTTGAAACGATGGCGGTTAGAATGGCCATGGCGGCAATAATACCAACACTCATAGCACCAACGGCCCAGACCATCCAGTGCGCACCATTTGGTACGCTGCCAGTGACTAGAAGGAAAATAATTGCAAGAATCGTCTGAGTCTGATTTGCGAGGATGGTGATGAAGTAGCGCAAAAGATACATGAAGCTCACCTGACCAGCGGTGGCACCATAGTTTTTCAAGCGCCAAGTGATGTATCCTAGGCCAGATACTCCGCCGGATGGGATAGCATGATTGACAAAGTTGAGCTCAAAAGAAATACGAGCCAGCTCCCAAGTTGAGATTTTCTGCACTTCTTTTTCACTCTTTTTACCTTCAGCTTTCTGTTTGCCAGCCATGTAAGCAAAGAAGATCTTACCAGCACAGTAGTACATGAAGAGTTGTTCTGGAATGAGCAGAACGACGATTAAAAGATTGATACTAAACTCGCCGCCTTCAATACAGTGTCCTCCAAAAATACAGTTGGCAGCAGCTGTAATTTGGTCCCAGGCGCCCCAGACAACAAAAGCCACGAGAGCGAGAGTGATTAGACTAAGAATTTTTTTAAACATATCCCTAATATTATAGCATACGATTTTGCGACACAAGTGTTTTATTGGATAGTGGTTTGTTTGATATAATTGATATATGAAATATGTAGCAATTGCAGGACGTCAACCTTTAATTTCCCTGGCCGAAATCCAGGCACTTTACGACAAAGCGGCGAGACTAGTCGGCAAGAAGCTAGTTTTCTTTGAAATTAACGAAGATGGTGAAGAAAATATATCGCCGGACATCAATCGTCTCGGTGGTAGCCTGAAACTGGGAAGGTTTTTTGATACAGATTTTAGTAAATTGGCGAAATTTTTAGCTACCGCGCATCCGGAAGGTAAAATCACTTTAGGTATTTCAGATTTTTCTAAGCAAAAAAAGTCCGGACTAGCCAAACAAAAAAGTATGGAGCTAAAACGTAGTTTAGCTAGGATGGGGCGCAGTGTAAGGGTGATCACTAGCAACGAACCGAAGATTTCTTCTGCAACCGCACATCACAATCAGTTAGGTGAAAAGGCTGGGTGTTTTGAGATTTTCTTGATCGACCGCGAGATATATCTGAGTCTTGGTACACAAAATATCACTGCCTACACCGAGCGCGATCAGGCGCGACCAGCCAGAGACGCCAAGGTTGGGATGCTGCCACCAAAACTTGCTCAGATCCTAATCAATCTATGTGGTAAATTGCCGGAAGGAGCAAGAGTACTCGATCCATTTTGCGGAACTGGCGTGGTACTCCAAGAGGCCGCTATCATGGGATATGTGCCATATGGAACGGATCTGAATGAACGCATGGTGGAGTATTCGAAAAAGAACCTGAGCTGGTTATTTAATGAACGCAATCAGAAACGTTTTAAGATTCTTCCAGATCTGATCCAGAAGAAGGACCAGATACTTAATGCGATTTCAGTGGGAGATGCCACTAGTTTTACTTGGGAGGGCGAGATTGACGCCGTAGCTTTTGAAGGCTATCTCGGTGCACCAATGTCTAAGCCGCCGGTAGATATAAAATTCAAGACTGAAAAAGCGAAGTGCAAAGAGATTGCGATTGGATTCCTAAAAAATATCACCCCGCAAATAAAATCGGGAACACCAGTAGTGATGGCGCTTCCAGCTTGGCTAAGAGAGAATGGCAAATACGCCGGTCTAAACATTCTTGACGAAATTCAAGAGATGGGATATAATTTTGAAAAGTTTCAAGACTTGAGTCAATCGGATTTACTCTACTATCGGGAAGGTCAGATTGTGGCTCGAGAAATAATAGTAATAAGGAAAAGATAGGCTAAAATATGTCACATGTTAAAGCTGGTGGAACCGCGAAGAATGTCCACAATAACGCTGGCCAACGCCTTGGTGTAAAACGCTTTGGTGGTCAAAAAGTACGCTGTGGTGAAGTTTTGGTTCGCCAAACTGGTAGCACCAAAATCGCTGGTGAAGGTACTTACATCTCCCGCAACTTCACTATTCACGCTGCAAAAGATGGTGTAGTCACTTTTGTGAAGACTAAGAAAACTCATTTCTCTGGTCGTTCATTACCACGTGTTCGCGTAGAAGTTCGCTAAAAAAGTTAAGTAAAATAGGTCCCGCGATGGACCTATTTTTTATGCTAAAATGAGTCTATGAATATATTGATCGTGGGCAATATAATTAAAGATATTTATCTTGATTTTGAAGCAAATTTATTTGAAACGGACCGGAACCAGCAAAAAGTTTTAGAAACCACGCTTGATGAGGAGCCGCTATTTTTTAAAAATCACACCACAGTACTAAGTGGGGCAAGTATTGCGGAAGAGGTTTTTCGGAACTTTAGAATTCAAACTGAATTCGCCGGAAATGTGGCCGATACTCGATATATCATAAAAAGTGGAAGGTCGGTCAAATATCTGACCTCAAAATATGCTAGACCTAGTGTATTTTTAAAGCCTGAGACTGCACCGGATTGGTTATTTATTGACCGCTCAGCTAGATTAAATACATCAAACCTAAAACAAATATTGACCTGGCTAAAAATGAATCCTAGTGTTAAGGTAGCGATTTTTACTGGAGTTCAATTAGAGAAGCTTCTAGCTAGACGTGACGATTTTAGCGCCCATAAATTACTCGGCGAGTTAATACAACGTGCGAACATTTTATTCTTTAGTGGGCAAACACTTGATGAGTTGAAAGTGCAGGACGAAACAAGACCAGAGCTCGTGGTTCGGGTGACACCTGAATTAGTTGAAGCGGAGGTAGTCAACCCACTGGATGAAAATATCTTGAAATTTGGGAGAGACAAATCTCAGGTTATGAGACTCGAGATAAATCAGAAACATTTTTTCACACACTTATCGATTTATTCAGGAGCGGTGGCCACAATTTTAGCGGCACTTTCGACCGGCTGGAATCTTGAACGAGCAATGCGTTTTGCAAAACTGAATCTCCAGTATGCTAGTTTGGGAAAAACCTTAAATCTCGGCCAATTATATAAGAAGTTACAGAGATCCCTGAGAATAGAAGACGAATTAACGCTACTTGCAAAATCATTATCAGCTGATGGGCGAGGGATCTTAGCGATTGATGAATCAAAAAAGACTATGAGAAAGAAACTTCTGAAGTTAGGTCTTCCCGATTCAATAGCGACGAGCGAAAAATATCGTGAAATTTTAGTGACAACTCCAAATTTGGCAAAGTTTTTGAACGGGGTAATTTTATCCCAAGAAACTATCCTACAGAAGCTACCGAACGGACAGACTATCCCGAAATTCTTAGCTGCGCAAGGGGTATTACCCGGAGTGAAGGCTGACCTTGGACTTATGGAAATTCCTGATTTTAAGAATCAATTCAGTACGCGTGGACTTGATGACTTAGGATGTAGGGCAAAAAGTTATTTTGAGCAGGGATTGCGTTTTGCGAAATGGCGTACGATTTTTCAGACAAATAACGGCGAAGAAGTGCCGGATGCGGTGGTTGAACAAAACACAAGTGATTTAGTGAAGTATGCCGAAATTATATTAAACCACAGAATGATACCGATTATAGAGCCAGAAGTTTTATTTAATGAAGATGCAAAAATATCGCAGTATTTTTTGAATACTAAGAAGGTCCTAGTGGCATTATTTTCTAAATTTAAAAAATCAGGTATTGATGTTAAAAATGTGATTCTGAAAATCAATATGATTTATGATAAAACAAACTTGCCTTCCGAAACTGCAAAATATACGATGCAACTTTTGAGGGAGGCTGTGCCGGCAGAAATTGGTGGAGTAGTTTTTTTATCTGATGGACAAAATCCAAAGCAGGCCACAGAGAATCTACGCGAAATCATGAGATTGAATCATGGACAATTTCACTTATCGTTCTCTTTTGGGCGAGCACTGGCCGACCCAGCACTAGTAGCGTGGAAGTGTGACGATAAAAATATTCAGACTGCCAAGGCAATCCTAGACTCGAGATTGCAAGAAACTTGTGAAGCAATGAAGTAGAAAATTTTTCAAAGTAGAACTAGGAGTTCTCAAGAAGTCAAGAGTTCTTAGGAAGTTAAGAATTCTTAAGCGCATCACGGAGGAATTTGCCAGTTGGTGTGTCGTCGCGCTTAGCTAGTTGTTCTGGCGTACCCTCGGCGATCACTAAACCACCGTGCTGACCACCTTCTGGACCCATGTCAATTACCCAGTCGGCAGACTTAATCACATGAAGATTGTGCTCGATAATAATCATAGTATTACCACCGTCAACTAGACGGCTAAGAATTTGCAAGAGACGTTTAACGTCATCAGTGTGCAAACCAGTGGTTGGCTCATCGAGGATGTAGAGAGTTTTACCAGTACTGCGACGAGAGAGCTCGGTAGCAATTTTAATACGCTGAGCCTCACCACCAGAGAAAGTAGTAGCAGACTGACCAAGACGAATGTAACCTAGGCCGACTTCCTGGATGGTTTTTAATTTATTCACGATGGCTGGGATATTTTCAAAAAACTCGACCGCCTCATCAATAGTCATATTGAGAACGTCAGAGATATCCTTTCCCTTATATTTAACTTCAAGTGCTTCACGATTATAGCGCTTACCATGACAGGTTGGACAGGTAACATAAACATCCGGAAGAAAATGCATCTCGATTTTATTGACACCATCACCCTGACAGGTCTCACAGCGCCCACCTTTGACATTAAAACTAAAACGTCCAGCTTTATAGCCGCGAATTTCAGCCTCAGGTTGGGCGGCAAAAAGCTCACGGATGGCTGTGAATACACCAGTATAAGTAGCCGGGTTTGAGCGAGGGGTGCGGCCGATTGGACTCTGGTCGATCACAATACATTTATCCAGATTTTCAATGCCATCAATGCGGGTATGCTCACCTGGTACAGTTTGAGCACGATGAAGTCTGGCAAGTAGTTCATTGGCGAGAATTTCGTTTACGAGGGTGGATTTACCAGAACCGGAAACCCCAGAAACTACAGTCATCACGCCAAGTGGGAAATGTACATCAATATTTTTAAGGTTGTTTTCCCTAGCACCCACCACAACGAGTTCCTTGCCGACTTTTGGTTGACGGCGTTTTTTCGGTACACTAATTTTCTTTTTACCACTGAGATACTGGCCGGTGAGAGAGCTTGAGTCCTGCATGATCTCCTCTGGCGTACCAGCCGCAACCACATTACCGCCACGTGAACCGGCGCCTGGACCAATATCAATGAGATAGTCTGAATTCAACATTGTATCCTCATCATGCTCAACAACCAACACGGTATTTTTGAGATCGCGAAGATGCTTTAAGGTAGCAATTAGTTTATCATTGTCACGCTGATGAAGGCCGATTGATGGTTCATCGAGAACATATAAAACACCTTGCAAGCCGGAACCGATTTGAGTGGCCAGACGGATGCGCTGCGCTTCACCACCGGAAAGTGTATTGGCGGAACGACCAAGCTCGAGATAGCCAAGACCGACATCCTGCATGAATTTGACACGCTCTTTGATAACTTTAAGGATTGGTTTCGCGATGAGAGCTTCAGCTTCGGAAAAGCCGAGATCCTGAGAAAGTACCTCAATGGTTGAATCAACGTCGAGATTGCACATATCGACAATATTCAAGCCGTGAATTGTGATGGCGAGCACTACTGGTTTTAATCTAGCACCATGACAGGTCTGACACTCACGCACACGCATAAAACGCTCGATATCTTTGCGCATAAAATCAGAGTCCGTTTCGCGATGACGACGTTCAAGAGTTGGAATCACACCTTCATACACTGATTCATAGGTTGCACCTTCCTGCCACTTGCCGGAGCCAGAAATTTTAATCTGGTATTTTTCGTCTCCTGTGCCATAGAGAATGAGATGTTTCTGGGCTTCAGTGAGTTCACCAATCGGAGTATGAACAGAGAAACCGTGACGATTGGCAACGGCAGTGAGGCGTTTTAGCCACCATGAATCACTCTGGACGCGATTGAAAGGACGGATGCCTCCCTCGGCGATCGTAAGATTATTATTAAAGACGAGATTAGGATCAATTTCCATACGAGTACCAAGACCAGTACAGGTTGGACAGGCACCTTGTGGGGCATTGAAGGAAAACAGTCTTGGTTCAAGCTCTGGGATTAATTCGTCTGGATGGACTGGACAGGCGTAGCGCTGAGAGTAGGTGAGGACATCCGTATTTTGAGTACCTAAAGATTTACCTTCGATAGTTGAGCTATTGTCGTTAATCTTGAGAAGTTGAATAATTCCCTGGCCAAGATCTAGGGCCTGCTCAATCGAGCTGGAAATACGGGAATAGAGTTCGGTACTAAGGATAAAACGATCGACAACTAACTCAATGTTGTGACGCTCCTGTTTTTCAAGTTCTGGAAATTCATCAAGCGCATAGACAATGCCATCAACACGCACACGAGAAAAGCCTTTTTGGAGATATTGCTCAGAAATATGTTGGAACTCACCTTTTTTCTGCTGAACCAGAGGAGCGAGTAGCATTAATTTGGAACCAAGCGGCAGCTTCATAACTTCATTAACAATATCCTCAACCGAACGGCGAGAAACTTCACGATGACAAATTGGACAATGTGGTACACCAACACGCGCAAAGAGGAGACGAAGGTAATCGTAAACTTCAGTGACGGTGGCGACGGTGGAACGAGGGTTTCTTGAGGTGGATTTTTGGTCGATCGAAATAGCTGGAGAGAGGCCGGTGATGGTGTCAAAGTCTGGCTTATCCATTACGCCGAGGAACATCCTGGCATAAGAGGAGAGAGATTCAACGTAGCGCCTCTGTCCTTCGGCATAGATGGTGTCAAAGGCAAGGCTGGATTTACCAGAACCGGAAAGACCAGTGATGACGACAAGCTTGTCGCGTGGAATGTCGAGGTCGATATTTTTAAGGTTGTGCTGCCTAGCTCCACGCACCTTAATGCAATTATCGGCGGATCCGCCCTGCATTTTGATTCCCCCTTCAGACAATAAACCCTTATGTTCTTCGTTCATCATTCCCCTTTCTAAAATTAGCCTCTCTCAAAGTTTTTTCTTGAAGTTATTATTTTCAAAGTTAATATCTCAAAGTTGGTATATTCTAGCATATTTTGGCCAAAAAAGCCAGCGGTGGGGCAAGAAGCTTTTAGCTGAGTCTAAAATATAATCTGAGCTGTAACCAAATAGAAAAAAGACCCTCCGGGGAGGGTCTTTTGTTCTAGTGCCAGGTGTCAATTAAAAATCTGCATCCTTGAACGGATCCTTTTTTAGCGAGATCTTGTCGAGGTCCAGATATGGGACTACCGTCTTCTTGAATTCAGAGTCGAAGGAAAGCGGCAGAAAGAGCGGGTTGCTGTTGAAGAAATAGAATGCCTGGTTTTTATAATCCAGAAGGAACGGGAAATATTCATTGCCCGAACCGCCCTTGGCCAGATATTTCTCATTGGCATCCCCAGGTATATTATGATAGTCAAACGTCCTTGACCATCTCGCCAGATTCTTTGTCTTCGAGCTTGAAGCATTTTTTAATGCGTCGTAACTCGTAAACTTGTAATCCGACTTGCCTGCAGTGACAACCACTTCAGTAAGCTCATAAGCATCGTCCGAAATTCCAGGCTGACGACTGAAGGACAGACCAACAATGGTGTCATTCAAGAATCTGAGTCCAAAACAAATGTTCTGATCATCATTATTGAAGATCTGAACCTCGCGCACCCCATAATCGTTGAGGTAGCCCTGGAGCGAAAGCTTGTATCTCGTAGAGCCATCATTCGAGCTATACGGTGTGATGTAATCATCCAGCCTGACTCCCGACTCTTTTCTGGCGGCTTTACTACTACCAAAGGGCGCCGGCAAGTCCACACGGCTCTCGGATGTAGCGTCGTCGGTGTTCCCTGCGGTGATATTACCACAGCCGGTTGCAAGTGTTGCAGCGAGCGCCATTGTCACAAGTGCTAAATACAGTTTCTTCATGAAGTTACCCCCTTACAAGAATAGGACTAGAATTAAAAAGTACTCTAGTCGTTTGAATAGTTGTATATATTATAACATAATTATTTGATTATACAAGTATGACGCCACCCTAACCCCTCAAGTGCAACACTGGTCTTTAAGGATCCGACTGCGTATTCTTTATTTTATAAGCTAATTTTAAAATCTACATAGTTGTCAGCAAAAGCTTCTTCGATTGTCTTGCCGGTTTTTTCAAGGTACTTCTTGACGAGATAGAAGCCAAGAGAGTAGCCAGACCAACGCGGCAGCTTGTTGTTGCCAGTGAAGAAGATCGCATTGTAATCGTATTCGTTGGAGTCTAGTCTATCACGAAGCTGATCTAAGATTTTTTCGTTTTCTTCATTGGAACAGCCAAGGATTGTTTTAATAAAAATTGTTCTCTCGTTTCTATTTTTTATGAATTCTGCCTCAAAGTAAGTCGCGATACCTTCGCTAATTATACCGTCAAATAACGAGGTTATCATCCATTCATTATTTTTACCCCAGCGCGCCGCATGACAGAGTTCATGGACTAACATTTCGGAAATTAGATTTTCAGTGGCCTTTTCCTGATTCACGGCAAACTCAATGAAGTCAGCGGCTCTTGTATATCCGCCCACGCCATCTTCTGGAATTAGAAGATCATATAGTCGGTTGGTAACCAAAACATCAATATCCCAGTCTATTTTAAGCTTCGGGAAAACATATTCCTCGGCTACTTCTACTGCTTTTTCTATCATCTCTTTCTTATCGAAGAGATTTCCATTGGCTCCAGTGAGTAATATATTTATCTTATTCATTGCAATTATTATAATACATTTTACATTAAAACACTGGCCACCATCTATCTTTAGAAATTTATCGTGAGGATTTTATTTAATGATATTTAATTGAATAATAGCATAGTTTTGGATATTTTATTTATTGCTATAATAGAGTCATGAATTCACGTTTTGATCCGGATCAGGCGGCATACTACCAGACAGGCAGCGGGAGAGGGGCCGATTTTAACAGAGAGGGCGAGCCGAGTTTTTTCTTTTATGACCTTGAGACGTCAGGAATCAATCCGCGTGAAGATCGAATTATGCAATTTGCGGGACAGCGCACGGATTTTAATCTGGAGCCGGTTGGCGAACCAGTGAATCTTTTGATTAAATTAAATGATGATACTTTACCTAGTCCAGATGCGATTATGGTAACTCATATTTTGCCACAGGAGACAGTCGCTTCGGGACTTTCTGAAGCGGAATTTTGCAAAGTAGTTTCAGAGGAGATTTTTACGCCAAACACGATTGTTTGCGGATATAACTCAGTGCGTTTTGATGATGAACATATGCGATATTTGTTCTGGCGGAATTTCTATGATCCCTACGAATGGCAATGGAAAGATGGGCGTAGCCGCTGGGACCTTCTCGACGTGGTGAGGATGGTGCGGGCTTTGAGACCGGAAGGTATTGTTTGGCCAGTTAAGGTTGATCCTGAAACTGGGATAAAAAAGGCGGTAAATAAGCTGGAACTACTCTCGAAATTAAATAAAATTACTCACGAAAAAGCTCACGATGCACTCTCGGATGTGGAGGCCCTAATTTCACTCGCTAGACTACTTCGCGATAAACAGCCGCAGATCTTTAATTATCTTTTGAAGATGCGCGATAAAAAAGCAGTACAGAAGTTAGTGAATCTGCAAAACCCTGAGCCATTTGTTTATACCTCTGGCCGATATAGTTCAGATTTTTTGAATACTTCCGTGGCTTTTCCCCTAGCACCCAGTAAGAACGGTAATATTTTGGTCTTTAATTTAAGATATAATCTCGAGGAATTGCTGGAGGCGGAAAAGAATTTTGTGCCAGAGACTAAAATCAGTCGCGCCGGTAAGGAATATCAGACCTGGTTTGATTTCGGTGAGGCGGTGAAGGAATTATGTTTTAATAAATGCCCGGCGGTAGCCCCTATCTCTGTCCTTGACGCAGTGTCGGAGGAGACGTCAAGCGATCCAGTGGCGCCGCACCCTCGGGGGACTTCCGGTTGGGAGAAAATTGGCTTAACAAAAGAATTGCTACAAAAGAACTTGCGGATTTTACTAGCACATCCTGATTTTGTCGAGCGGATGCGCAGTTTATATGAGAAGAAGAGTGATTTTCCGAAGTCTCTTGACGTGGAAGCGGGATTATACGATGGCTTTTTACCGGATGGAGATAGACGAATTTGCCGCAAGATTCAAGCGTCTGATATGAATGGCCTAAGTGATCTTCATCCCGAGTTTGTCGATGAGCGACTACCGAAACTATTTTTACATTATAAAGGCCGCAATTTTAAGGAATCATTGTCGGCTGCAGAACTTTCACTCTGGGAAGCCGACCGCCTGGAGCGGATTAAAAATCAAAGTGGACGCTTCTTTGCTAGTTTGAATAATCTGGAAACCTTGGCGAAAGAAGGACAAAAAACGGCCGATGGAAGGCCGATCGATCCGGAGATTTTAGAGAAACTACGCGAATGGTATAGGATAATTAGCGACAAGACGAGCGTATAAAAAGGTGAAGCCCCACCGAAGTGGGGCTTTTGTGAAGAGAGAAAATTACTTTGCTTCACGATCTGAAGTGTGACGTCCAGTCTTTTTAGACTGAATATCTACGACATTAGATCCTTCACCTTTTTCGACTTTTCTGCACTTACGTACTTTTCTTCCAAGATATTCATCTATCGGAAGAGTAATGTAAGTACCCGATCTGTCGATCTGATAGTGATGTTTGTTGAACTTTGCGAATCTCTCCATAATGAACATCTTTAAAGATGATCCATAGAGATATAACTGCCCCATGATGGAACGAGTCAGAAACGCAACTATGAGGACCAGAAAGATCCACAAACAAACCACGGACCAGCCTAAGGACATAACAGACGGTAGTCTGTATGCATCCCAGTATCTCATCCAACCGAGTATTGCGATGACGGTGTTTGCCAGCAAGACTGCATGGTCAAAACGTCTGCGCAATGCCTGCGGGAAGCGCGCTCTGTATCTCATCTCAAGTCTTCTCGGCTCTCCCACGATGACCGGTTTACCGGTGCAATCAAAGAAGCCAAAAAGGAACGGAAGCAGAAGCAACCAAATAGCAACAAACTTGTTAAAACTAGAAGCAAACATAATTTTCCCCCTTTGTTTGAGAATAACACTTCCTATGAGCACTCGTCACAGGACATTTTTATTATACAATACTTGTGCTTTTTTGTCAATAGGCTTATGTTAAAAAATACTCCTGGGTCCTCCAGGAGTATTTATTCTAAGCGCCGAGGCCGTTAATTTCGGCTTGAATTTTCTGATATTTATTATAGAGTTTACTGTATTCAGAGTTTAGAGTTTTGTATTCATCGGTTACGCTGATTGGAAGAATGATGAATTTAAGTGGAGAGTTCTTGGCGCCACAGATTTCACGATCATTACCATAAGCGAGCGCACCTGGAATGTCGACTTCACGTACTGCGCCGATTTTCATACCCTTAATTCCCTCTGACCAACCGGCGATAAGGCTGGCTGGATTAGTGACGGCAAGAGGTTCTTTGAGCGTGGTTGGCTTCTTTGGGTCATCAAAAGATGAATCAAAGACAGATTCGTCTGGGCACCAACCAATGTAGTAAGCGTAGTAAGACTTGGTCGCGTCGGTAATTTCAGCGCCGTCGCTGGACTTGAGATCATAAACCTTAAGACCGGCGTTTTGGACGGTTTCCGCATTATAAGCTTTAACCTTACTTCTAAAAGAGTTGAGAGTATTAAAATACTGCTTTGACATCTTCTCGGAAGCGGTTTTTAATTGTTTTTGCTTTTCGGTCAATTCCTTAGTCACGGCGGCAAGCTCTTCTTTCTTAACGGAGCTGGTGGCCTTATTTTTCTCGCCATTTAACACGATTAGAGCATAGATGGCGATGGTCGAAGCGAAGAGCAATATGGCGATAATACCGATAATGATGCGCTGGCTTAGGCTGGTTTTAAGTTCTTTTTCTTGCATATACCTCCTTGGAAAAAGTCTGGACGTAGGATTAGATGATCTCTGCGCCAAGTTCTGTAATATTTTGTGCGATTTGCTTCATTATATCAGAGATTTCGTCCGCACTCATAGTTTTTACGGTGCTGGCAAAACTGAGATGGAAGCTACAGTTTCTGGTTTCACTATTTTCGGTCTGACGATAGATAGAAACTGGCTCGATTTCGTAGACAAAATTGTCACGCTTCAAGGCTTTTTCGATTGTCTGATTTAGAGTTGCAAACGAGACTTGATCTGGTGTTTTTATGGTAAGATCGCGGGTAACGGATGGGAAGCGACTGATTTTTTGTGCTCCACGAAGAATTGGGGTGAGAGAGAGTAATGGGACGAGGTTAATTTCGAGGGCGGCGATATTTTTTAATTTCATACCTTTTAAGACAGTGTGCTTTATTTCACCAAGGGCGCCAATCACAGTTTGGCCGACTTTAACATCGACAGAGTGGAGTGGTTCAAAATATGGATATTGGGCGGATTTGAAGTCTGTAAATTTAAAATCGAAGCCGAGGCGGCGATCGAGTGTCTCACAAATCTGTTTGATTTGGTAATAGTCACCTTCAAGACAAATGGCGAGGTGCGATTCTAGACTTGGCGTCTGGTCAGACTGCATGCCGAGGCTCTTTTTGGCAACCTGGTTCATCTCATAGAGTACAAAATCCTTAAA
>CAUTNS010000009.1:0-24190 GCA_963540345.1 uncultured Candidatus Saccharibacteria bacterium
GAAAAGAACTAAGTTTTTAGTAACAAATTATATCTCTGGCGTGACGTTTTTGATTATTACAAGCCTGGCAGCAACGGCCTATTTTATCCATTTATTCTTTGGGGCTAATCTATCTGTAATTTGTTTAACAATTCTAACCTCTCTACTAGTCGCATTAACGATCTGTATTTGGTTATTCTATTATCGAAGTGGCCGATCAACAGAGTTATGGCTACCAAAACCAATTGCTAGATATATCGCAAGTCGTGCAAAGCAAACAGATAGTAACATTGAGGCCTTTGCCTTGGGGCTGCTCGCGAGCTTTGCGGAAACACCTTTTGTGGTAGTGTTGATGCTGGTGAGTGCAGATAGCTTATTGAAATTACCTTTGCTGCTACAGATAGGGATGTTTTTAGGCTATATTTTTATCGCTATTTTACCTTTAGTAATTCTTCGAGTTGCAGTAAGGCATGGCAAGACGGTAGTTGAAATTCAAAAATGGCGCCTGAAGAATAAAAACTTCCTCAAGATTCTTTCTGGTACTCTGTTTATTACACTGGCGATTTTTCTAATTGCTTTTAGGATTATACAAAAATGAGACGAGTCAAGAGTCCGAAGCAAATTGAGTTTTCAGAGGAGCAGTTGCGCGAGGATTTACGCAGAGAGGCCAGAGTTCTTAATATCCACCAGGGTGCAGCAGATTTAATTGCCGGAGAGGTGGCCATAAAATTAGAAAAGTGGCTGGAAGATAAGCCAACGATTACGCAATCTGATTTAGATCGAAGAATTGTGATGGAAGTAAAAAAATATAACAAGGACCTAGCCTTTATTTTAGGGGAGAGGAATAAACTAATATGAGAAAATATGACTATGATTTAATTGTGATTGGCGGCGGCGCGGCTGGTGTGGCGGGAGCCTTGATGGCGGCTTCACAAAAAAAGAAGGTTGCAATTATTGAGCGCGATTTGATTGGTGGACAAAATACGATTATTAGTTATACACAACAAGTGGCATCGAGGATCTCTCAGCTGCTATTTCGGGCCCGTGAGGGGGCTAGCTTTGGGCTAAACTCAGATCATTTAAAGATCAACTTGCCATCCATGTACTCTGAAATTCAGTCTAAAGCTGAGACTTATATCGAGTTGAAACGTGCTGAGCTGGAGGAGGCAAAGGTTGAGATTATTCGAAGTAACGCAAGGTTTATCTCTCCAATTGAGGTAGCTATTGAAAATGGGACTATAACTTCACGTAAGTTTCTAATTGCAACTGGAACAAGCTTAAGCACGGGTGAGATTACCGGCCTTGATGAAGTTGGGTTTTTGACACCTGGCGAAATTTATCTAGGTTTACCAAGGATTCCGAAGGTTGTACTGGTGGTGGGGGCTGGCCAGAGTGGTATTGAGACGGCAGAGTTCTTAGCAAACATGGGAAGCTCGGTGATTTTGGTTGAGATGACAGAGAGAATTCTGCCAAAGGAAGACCCTGAAGTGGCTAAGATTATTGAGGCAAAACTGGGAAAGAAGAAAAAAATTAAGATTTTGACAGAGACTAAGGTATTGGCACTTGAAAATGATGGAGTACAGACATTACCAACCGGACGAAAGACTAAGGTCGTGAAGGCGATTCTCTCTCGTGGTGAACAGAGAAAGTCTGTACGAGTTGAGTGTGTTGTTTTGGCGACTGGACAGAAGCCAGAGACTGAGCTTGGTCTTGAGAATGCGAATGTTAAATTCGATAAGTCTGGGATTGTTGTTTCAAATCAGATGCAGACTTCAAATAAAAATATCTTTGCAGCGGGTGGAGTAGCCTCCGTAAAAGAAGGTAAGAAAATTAGCGATAATCCGTTTAGCTCCTATGAAAAAGATAGTTATGAAGGAGCGATCGCTGCATCCGTGGCATTTAATGGGCGTAGCAAGACCGTGGTTGAAAATAATGGTTTTGTACGGATGACTAATATTTATCCGAAAGTTGCCAGTGTTGGAATGACGGAGGATCAGTGTATTTTGGCGGGGGTAAAATACACGGCAGCAATATCAGGATTAACACAAAAAACTGCAATCTGGAGCCCAAATGCGGAGGATGGATTTGTAAAAATTCTCTGTAACCGTGAAAAGAAAATTCTTGGTGCGACAATAGTGGCACCGGATGCCGATATTTTGATGCAAGAGATTAGCTTGGCAATGAGAAATAAATTATCAGTGGTAGACATTGCCGCCGCACCACATGTGGGGATGAGCCTCTCTGAGGCAATAAGGGTAACGGCAAGAAAATTATTGTAAGGGTTGACAGTTTTTTACTGGGTGTCTATAATAGTTACAGACATCGCGGGGTAGAGCAGCCTGGTAGCTCGTTTGGCTCATAACCAAAAGGTCGTTGGTTCAAATCCAACCCCCGCCACCAAATTAAAGATTATAGGTAATTATAGAGAACACGGCTGTGTTCCTTTTTTATTATCTATAGTCTATTTTTATATATAGCAAAATCATGCCTTTTGACTAGTCGGCATGATCAGCATTTATAAATCTATTTGGTACTTTTATAGACGGCTATACCCAGAATCTTCCCTGAAGTTTGGACATGCATCTTTGGTACCATCGGTGGAAGTCCAGCAGTTGATGGTGGTATAAAAAGTCTTTCTGGTGGTATTGTTTTTGTCGTCATTTAATTGAATGGCAAATTCAGGATATGGGAAATAGGTATCTACTAGCTCAACACGACTTTCGACGCGGCGATAAAGGTCGTTGGCGCGCCCGGTAGAATCTACCCTTGCCTGTACGCCGGTAAAATTAATGGACTCGCGTCTCGAGTTATAGAGCGAAATGGAGAAGTCGGTTTCTGGAGCACCGTATGGAAGGCTAAGCAGGAGGAAGGTGGTGGCTGGGTTGCGATTTGTGGTGTTGCGATAAGTGTTTGGGACTTCAAAGGTCACAGAACAGAAGAATGAGCCTTCATGACAATAGACTGGGAAGAGGTGATTACTGTTTTTGTCGAATGTATCGGAAACTTCATTAGCGGCAAATTCAGTCTTCCATTTATCGCTATAAGTTGGTTTGAAGAACATCATGGCGCGATTAGTACTATTTTCGCTACTGGCGATATTAAACTCACCTAGATTGAAATCACGATCCGACTGGAAGAAGGCAGCAGTGACGAGTGGAGGAGTCATGGAGTGCTGGCCGCTTGGTAAATTATAGTCGTCAATGTCCCAAGCTAGATTACTACCACTGCGACGCTGAGCAGTATAGTTGGCATCGGAATACCATTTAATATTAATGTATTTGAGGTCTTGAATTTGGTCCGAGCGGAGCGGAACAATACGAGTCCTTGTATCCGAGCTTAAAGTCGAGCGGTAATCTGCGAGGTCTTCCTGAATAGTGACACAGGTATAGGCCTGTAGTTTTGAAGCAGCAGAGCCACCGTCTTGACTAGAGTCCTTAACTTCCTGGATGGTAACACCATGCTGGTCATCAGTGGTACGACTAAGCACATTTGAGACAGTACTACAATCCTGTTTTCTGACACCATCTTGCATGGCGGCAATGATTTTGCTGCAGCGAGTACCAGAGCCGATAGTTTGCCCTTTATTCAAACAGTCATGATATTGTAATAGAGCAACCTTGGCATCTTCGACACCCGCTAGGGCGGAATCATAGGCAGATTTTGAAAGATTAGAATTAGTGGTTTGATTGACCTCCGAGAGGATGAGACGAGTAAAGCCAAGGGTAATAACGCTAAATAGAATAATCGTAAAGACGGTAACAATCATCGAAGTGGCGCCCTTACGGGTTTTAGTCTTTTTGTCGATTTGATTGCGTTGTTTTTGAAAAAATCGCATTATTCTCCCTTTCGATTTTGGCCAGTTGATCTTGCCGCGAAGTTAAATTTATTGATTGCACAGTAGGTAAAATCGGTAGATAGACCGTCACTTGGTGGCGCCTTGCAGAATTCGCCGATGCCGGTAATATCGATGCTTCCCCGCTCGGTTCCAAGCACAAAGGTACCCGAGTAGAAGGAGTGTAATGTGACAGCGTGTTGAGTTGGCGGGAAAATAACAAAATCATAAAGTACAAGACGATCATCAGTCTTATCAAGCAGTTCTGTAATGATGGTGTCCTTCATGTAGTAGTTATTTTCGTTAGGCTTATATCCATAAGTAGCGGTTCCTTCAGTACGCATATAGGTGTGTTGGTAACAGAGGTCGCGGTTATTGTCTTCAACTTTTAGGAGCTTGAAGTCATTCTTATCAACCCTATCACCATTAACAAAAGCATCATAGTTGGCGCGACTACCAGAAAGAATCTCGTAATCATCATCATTTAGTGCATAGCCAGTGTTCCAGATATAACTGTGTCGACCAGTACAGAAAACACCGTTTAATGGAACGTTGTGAAGTATGGCGCCGGTTGACTTGAGACGGACGGAGCCATAGTTTTGCTGATAGGTATAGATTCTTGCATTGTCGTCTAGACATTTTTGCATCTGGGTCCGATCAGAAGCGTATTCAGCTCGACAAATATCAGCGAGAGAGCGAGTCGGGGCGGCGGCGATGGTGCGGGAAAAATCATCAACTAGAGATCGACCCGTTGAATTTATCGAGCGGATCACGAGACCCTTATGATAGGTGGTGGAAATATGAATAGTAATAATAGTAACTACAACCATGAGTGCGGAAATAAAAGCAAGCGCGAGAGATAACTCGATTAGAGTGAAGCCACGGCGAATACTTGGGGATTGATTTGGGGATTGTTTTAGGGATTGATCTGTGGATTGATGTATTTTTTGTGCTAACTTCATAATTAATCCTTTTTAACAAACTCCGGATTATATAACCTAATAATCGTACTAATTGTAGATGGACGATTGCGGCCAGGGCCATACCAACAGGTGCGAATGTGAAAATCATAGTACTCGGGAGCCTCAGCATCAAGGGAGGAATCATTGTAATTTTCAGGATTATTAAGACGAGTAACATCTCTTGTTCCAATAACCCAAATACCTTCTACGCGATAAGGTGTATTAAAAATCGGGGCAGTATATGCGCTTTCACCATTATTTAACTCATTGAGATTGCCAGAACTGTCTACGCCAGTGGAATCACCAATACGTCCAGCATTAGAAAAAACTAGGCGAGGATAGAGAGAAGCCTCTTGGAAGAGATTTGGGTTTTGTTTTGCGGAAATAATGGTTGTCTCAGGATTTTTAGGGTCAAGCTTTCTAGTATTAATTACAAATGCCTTGTCCGTAAAAATGTTATGTACCTCACCAGTCGAATTATCAGTATCGTAATACTGCTTACAGTCGTTATCGTTATATTTTGAGATACGGATTGGATTATTATTGAGACCGTTCTGAGCCATGGAGAGACTACTCCAGAGTTCACGATACTCCTGCCACTTTGTTGGATCAATAGTCTTATCACGAACAAGTTCACGTTCTGATAAATAGGAGTTATGAATAAAACGGATAGCTTCGGCTTGAGAATCGATTTCATTTCTGGCCATAGAAATCTCCAGAGTACCCTGAATAAGAGAAAGGTTACGATTCATTACGCCGATTGAAAGAATTGTGATAAATGAAAAAATCGAAAAACAGAAAACAACCTCAATGATTGTATCGCCGCGGCGGTTAGTATTTTTGTGGGTTGGTTTCCGAAAAAGATTCAACATAGACATAACCATTATACTATTCGCAAGGATTATCCGTTCCATCAATATTAACTAATTCGACGGCAGAAGAATTACTGCCATCTGCATGAATGCGGATTGGACGACGATTTTTAGGGGCGAGTGGAAGATCTTCAGAGGCAAGACAGAAGGTTAAATCCTGGTTATTTTGCATTTTCGGATTTCTCAACTCCATCTGTAGAGGATTGTTGCGAGATGGGCCAAAATCGCCGAGTGCGCCATAAAGCAATGCATCATTGGAGGCGGGACGATATTGTTCAAGTTTGGCAAAATCGCAGGATTGACTAATCGTATTCTGGTTCATTTGCTTGATGAACTGCTGAACATCAAAGGTCTGATCACCTTGGTTGTAGAAATACGTGTGAACGGTACCAGATAGAGGTGAACGAGCAATCATGATGGCGCCACGAAAAAGTTGATGATCATTTGGGCGCTCAATTGTGGTTTGCCACTGCGGAGTGTAAGAATCCGCTTGACCGGCAAAGTTAACACTACAAGTATTGTTGCTACTGCGTAGTGTGACAACATTGGCGGAAACTGCTTTTAGAGAATTGAGTGCATTATCACCGGCGGAATTTTCAACATTCATCTGTCCAGTGTAGACACGACCGATAATGTCATAGATATGGACCTTAGTATTAGCGGCGCCCGGCTCGGCATCTTTTTCACCAAAAGTAATGAGTTTTCCATAGATAGCGCAACGGCTGCGACCTGGATAATTATCAGTGTCAGTATTGGTGGTAAGCTGGCCATTTTCATCCCAAAGAGAGTTAATCGTGCAGGTAAAGCCACTATCTTCAGTGCCGAGCCTAGTGTTTTGAACGTTAATTGTAGCAGAATAGGCACTGCGCAAATAGTTCGCGAGGTCCGTATAAGCATCAACATAACGACGACGATGGATGTTAGTGGTGATCGTGCTCAAAATGGCCATAGCAAGAGCAGTTGAAATCGCGAGAACTAGTGTGACCTCAATTATAGTAAAACCACGACGGCGAAAAGGTTTTTGCATATTTTTATTATACATGAGCATTTTGAGATTGGCCAGAAACTATGATGATAGTTTTGTTTTTTGATGGGTGCTTAATGAATTAACTGAGTGCCTCACCTTCCGGTAATGCATTATACGCCTCGCGTGCAGATTGATATTCCGTATCATTACCGACGGCTTTGTATAGCTCCATGGCAACTGTATAGTAGACAGTTTTTTCACTGTTTAAGAGTTCGTCAGGATTATATTGGTCAAGTTTTTTGATAGCGTCATTGTAGCGCTCGCCTAAGACATAGGCTCTAATAAAATAAATATCAAAAAGTCTCTTTTGGTCATCTGGAATATCAGCCTGTTCAACATTGGCTTTCATTTTTTCAAGCACCTTATCGGTGTCAAAATTACCCTCTTTATCAATAGCGCCGTCGACATAATTACCAATCACGGTTCCAACGTAGTTGATAGTCTTGATCGTACCGGCCTCTTTGACGTTAAAATCTTTGACCATTTCCCGGAAATTCTTTTCTGATTCCTCATACTCTTTTTTAAGAGTATTGTATATCTTGGAACCTTTTTCACACTGACAGTTGACAGACACCGGATCATTGAGGTCGATGAGGGCTTTTTGTTCCTCGGCCGTAAGTGGACGTTTTGGGATTAGATTAACAACTAAAACACCAACGCCAAAAAGTGCAGCACCAGAAATAATAATAGTGACAACTACCGAAATCATAAAAAGAAGTGGGTTGGCTTTTCGCCAGTTTGCAAATTTTTCACGTCTTTCGGTGCGTTTCCTGGCTCTTTCCTCTTTTTTGGCTGCTTTTTGTTGACGTTTTTCTAGTAGCTCAGAAAGTTTTTCTTGTCGTTTTTTCTCTTTTTCAGTAAGAGTGAAAGGATCAGAAACGGATCCGGCAAGGGTTTGATTCGCGATATTGCTACTGTGAAATATGTTTTTCTCAGAATCATCCATAGTACTTATGATTATAGACGTGGGAAGTAAAAAAGACAAGAAAGGCCTTATTGTGGATATAGACATTGAAAATAAAAAGAATAGGGTTGTTATTTACAATATATATATATATATATATACTCAAGATAATAATAAACATATCGTAAGTGAGGTAACTATGTCTGAAAAACTAAAAAATATTAATAAGAATCCTAATCCAGACACGGCTCCTGATAGGGATCCTAATCCAAATATGAATTCTTCTGAAATAAATCAGCTTAATGCCTTGTCTGAAATGAGCGGTAAATTTAATGCAGATAAGGCAAAAACACTTATTGAAGAAAGTCTAAATAATAAAGAGGACCATACAAACGAGAATAAAGATACCGAAATTAAAGGTTTTGAATATTTAGCAGTACAACCAGAAAAACAAGAAGAGCTCACTCCGCGAGATGCTGCAAATGAATATTTGTCTATACTTGATGATCTTAGTAAGGATTTCTCAAATCCATATTATAGCGAACAAAGAAGTGGACAGCATCATTATGCGGTGAATATAACTACCGATCTAGGACGTAAATATAGCGACAACCCACATTACCGTTGGAGTGGCTATGTCGGCACGGAAGCTGGAGAAAAGGACGGAACAATGCTTCGCATTGCCAGTGCCGACAGTCTAATTGCATCTGAAATAGGTTGGAGAAAAGATGGAGAAAAGGCCGGTAGAGAATTAGAAAAAATTGATAGAGATCTCGCTGACCTAGATGATGAATATGAGAAAAAAAGCTTTTTAGGAAAATTCTTTGGTAAAAAAAGATACGAAAGTGCTAAAAAAGAACTTGAACAGTCAAAATCTGCAATAGAAAATCAATCCAGTTATAACAATAAACTTATAGCTAGAGAATTAGCAATATCATACGACGAAAGCGGCGGTACTGGTTCTCATCATGGCGAAAAATATGATGATTCACAAAATGAGGAATGGAATCGTCGATTCTTTGGTCTAGATAATCCGGAGCGTGCTAAAAAAATTGAACGTGCAATTGAACTTCGAAAACAATATGAATCAGAGTGGAATAAGAAGAACTAATCGGTGCGATTAGCCAAGAGAGATAAACAAGGGGTGAAATCACAAAAAACCGGCTGGATGCCGATTTAGGATCTGGTGGGGGCGGTTGGGCTCGAACCAACGACCAAGCGGTTATGAGCCGCCTGCTCTAACCCCTGAGCTACGCCCCCAGGTGTGTTTATTATTCTATCACAAAACTGCTATAATAGGGATATGGGTGCGCGTTCTAAAAAAGAGCAACTTCGAATAAGGTTCAATCGCTTCCGTTTTTGGCTGAAGACGGATGTTTTGAATTTTAACAATATTTTACTGCTTTCGATTCCCTTTTTGTTTATTATTCTACTAATCGCATCTGTTGGAGCGATTGCAAAAAACTGGGATCTACAGAAACAGATGAACGCAAAACAGGCTGAAAAGAGCCTACTTGAACTAGATGTGAATAAAATTAAGCTGGAAAATCAATATTACGCCTCAGATGAGTATCAGGAACTGGAGGCAAGAAAACTCCTCGGAAAGAAACTGCCGGGAGAGGTGATGATTGATCTCCCAAATAACAGCGAAATTGCCAAAAATAAGCATCCAAAACCGACCCTAAATGAGCAAATCGAGGCGAGGAAGCCATCGAACTTTGAGCAATGGATGGAATTTTTGTTTGGGATGGAGAGATCCTAGCGGAGCCTTAGTCTAAAAATTAGGAAATAACCTTAACCTTTACTTTTTGAAATAAACATGTTATAATATGCATACGATGTAGTGTAATTCCCTGTAAGAATGAGTGGCTACAGCGGATAAGCACCTTTCAAAAAGGAGGAAAAACAATGTTGAAGAAATTTGCAATGTTTTTGATGGCTACCATGATGGTTATGATGCTGGCGATTCTGCCGACATCGAGTGCGTTTGCAGCAACCTGCAATTGCACTTGTCACTGCACCTGCAATTGCGGATGCAACAACTGCAACACCTGTAAGTCAGGAAACTCTGGTAGCAATGCAACCACTGCTCAGGCTCAGTTTACAACGAAGTCCGCAATGAGCGAGGAAGCGGTGAAGGCCGAAACCAAGCGCGTGACTGACAAGTACATGCAGGAGGATAACCGTAGACAGTATAACGGTTACCAGCTGCAGCTTGCGAACGCGTTTGAGGCTTCTGCAAAGAACTCTGGTTTTGATGTAAAGACCAGCAGTTGGGCAGAAATCGACGGCGCAGGCTACACGGTCGTGCAGCAGGAGTTCTCCAAGAACAATTGGACGCTGAAGCTTCAGTATCGCTTCGGCAGCTCCGGGTTCTTCGACGACTGCAGCCCGCTGTGGCTCTACCATAATGGCGTCCAGGTTACCTCTGGAGAAGACTACTATGGTTGGGCATGGTCCTCGACTCAGACCGTCTATGAGCTTTTGGACATGATTTCCAAGCTTTGAGACATGAAGGTCTTTCGTTCGGAGGCTGACCAAAATATGTAACTTATTAACCCTGTTTTTCCACTCTAAACTGGGGCTAGCTTTGCTAGCTCCTTTTTAATGTTCTGGAGATTTTAACGTGCTGGTAATAAAAATATCATAGATAAAAAAATACCAGAGAAGTGCCCTGGTATTTTTTGATCAACCTAATAACTGGCTAAATTATTTCTTTTTTGAAAGAGTAAGGAAACCGTTGCGTGGGTTTTCGTTGACGACGCGATCTTCAGGGAGATCAACTGGGGTACCCTTTGGATTGTTCTCAGTTTTGGTGAAGAAATAAATAGTCTGAGGCTTGCCACCGCGGAGGGTAACCTCAGATTTATGTAGATAATAGGTGATGCCTTTGCTGTTAGTGTGACTGTAGGCCATTTTTCCTCCTTTAATTGATATAGTCTTATCTTATGGTAGGGTGGGATTTCTGTCAAGGGGTTTTACAGAGATTTTATAGGGGTGAAAGTTCTTATGATTTGCTAAATTATGAAGAGAATATTTTTAGCGATCTATATAATCCATATCTCTATATAGAAGCTAGTTTTATGTGGGATTTGTACTTTTATTTAATGAAGAGGATGGCGATGCGGAGAACAACAAAGATGAGGAGACGAATGAGAATAATGATAATGAGAACGAGGCAGAGGAGGAGGGCGAAACCGGCGAGGTCAGGCGCCCAGACTGGAGAGGAGAAGTCGTAGCGATAGAGGGAGGTAGAGGGGATATTGGCGGTAAGGGAGGTGGTGATTTGGTCGGTGGTTGGATAACTGTTGATGATGCCGGTCATACAGTTTAGGTAGCCAGGACTATTCCAGGCCCAGCCGTTTGCGATGGCTTTTGGTTTACAAACTTCCATGGCTTTAGCAAAAACATTGCCGTTTGGATTAGTATCACCGGTGTTTTTTAACTTATTTTCGGCTTCCGCGAGGGCAGCGGTGGCCTTACGATTATATTGGTTTTCAAGATAAAAAGGGCCGGTACCAAAGACAAGGGAATTGCGACCATTTTTCTCAATAAAATTGACAACAACATGGGATTCAGTGTATTTCTTGAGCTCAGTGAGGGTAGTTTTGAGATTATGATCGATTTCCTCTTGTGAAGTAATTTCCTTGCCGTCGGCAGTTTTTCCCTGATCAGCCTGTAAAACTTTTGTTTTTAGATCATTCATCTTGAGATGGTCAAAACGTAAAAAGGTGGCCGTTAAAAAGAAGAGTGGGATGAGGGCGAGAAAAAGTTGCCAGGTTTTGATTTGCTTAAAAAGCTGAGAGAGGCGCTGCTTCTCCTCCTGATGCTCTTTTTTCCCAAATACGCCACCCATAAACGTTTTAATTATAACATAAGTGGAAAGTGGCAGAGTGAGAAGATGGTTGGCAGAGTACGAAGGTGGTTGGAAGAGCGAGAAGACGATTGGCAGACTACCTGCGGACGCGGTAATTAGTTAGTGAGGAGGTCGTGGCGGAACCAGGCGTCAGCGGGGCCAGCGGACATAAGGATAACTAGATAATTTTCCTGGAGGAGAGTTCTTAGCTCGGTTTTGAGATTATTATCGAGATTAGCTGGTTTGGCGATCTGAGGATTCTCGAGAGTTACAATAAAGTCGGCTGGGGTATAGATTTTGAGGCTTGGATTTTCACGAGTCAGATAAGTTGGCAGCCAGAAAAGATGATCGATGCCAAGAAAAGCATCCTGATAGAGATGAAAAACTTCGTGTTGACGAGTGTTCTGATGTGGCTGATAAACCACAACAACGCCGGCTTTATTAAGATTTTTCGCTTCCTCTTTGGCGATTTCAATAGTGGCCTTGATTTCTTCTGGGTGGTGCGCATAGTCGGTATAGAGCCCGTCAGCTAGACGCTCAAAACGGCGGCCAACGCCCGGAAATCGATTGAGGGTTTTGAGGATAAGTTCATCGGAAATATTTTGAGGATTATTTTCAGTTGTATTATTAAGATCGCAGAGGATTTGCTTGGCAGCGGCAAAGACAAGGTTAGCGTCTTCACGACGAGCTTGGCCAGCAAGATTAAGCCTAGAATCTGGCGAACTTAGGATAAGAGGATCTTTATCGGCGATTTGAGAAAGGTCAGATGGGGCAGCAGATTGATTAGCAAAAATAAGAGACTTACTCTGCTTTTCAAAGGTGAGGAAGGCGTCACGATAATCATGCTCAGTAGGATAAATATCGGGATGATCAAAAGAAACGAAGGTAATAAGAGAGAGCCAAGGGTGATAGTGGAGAAAATTGCGATCATATTCGTCAGCTTCATAAATGAAATAGCGATCATGAGGCTGATAGGAGCCAGATGGAGCAAAATTTAAAGTGGATCCCACAATGTAGGCGGCTGGAAGCTGAAGATTTTTGGCTAACCAAATTAACATGGCGGTCGTAGTGGTTTTGCCGTGAGTACCTGCGACGGCAACCATCTTAAGGCCAAGTGTTTCTACAAGATGAGCGGTCAATTCGTCACGTTTAGAAATTTTAAGCCCAAGAGATTTGGCGAGCTGTAATTCGGGATGATCTTCGGGGAGAGCGGAAGTATAAACAAACCAATCGAGATGATATTTTTCATGGATCTCTTGGAGATACTGCCCGTCTTGTGTGCCAACAGTGAAGGGAATTTGAGCCTGTTCGAGTTCCCGAGAAATTGCGCCGCGATGTTGATCGGACCCAAAAACCTGATAGCCTGCATTTTTTGCCATAAGAGCGAGCGGGCCCATGCCGGTGCCAGAAATGCCCGAAATATAGATATTCATAGGTATATTATAATTGAAAATAGGAAGTAAGTGTGAGTTTAATTCAAATCTAAGCTATTCTTGATTTTAATTAAAAATATTTCGTCCGAGAATACTGGATGGTATTGATTAGTTCTAAAATATTTATTGAAGTATACATAGTTGATCACATCATTGTTTTTTTCGGAATAAATTGGGAGAACTTCAAATTTATAATCAGCCAAACTTATATCATTGCTTTTAATAAAAAAGCTAAGTGATTCAACGGAGTTGTCGGCTTCCCCAATAAAATCGTAGCCATACAATATATACTTTTCTTTATTAAAAATAAAGGGGATTTTCCAAAAATTAGTTGCAATATAGGTAAAGGCCGCTTGATCACCAATTATTTTTTTATTATTACAATTTAAAAAACACGGTAGTACTTCATTGTTAAGAAAATTTAAGCAAGAAGATTTATTATGAGACTTATCTTGTTCTGAAGCCATTTATGCCTTTCTAAATTTTTAAGATAAATTAGTTATCTAGCTTTTTGCGAAAAAAGTTGGTGTCGTAGATTGTGGCGCCGTGGTCATTATAGAATTTTTGGGCAGCTTCGCGGCCTTGACCACAAGTAAATTCGAGATTTTTGCAGCCTTTTTCCCTTGCCCATTTCTCATAAGCATCGAAGAGGAGATGACCGACACCCTTGCCACGAGCTGATTGGTCTACGACAAAATCTTCGAGGTAGGCGTTTTTACCAATGCCAGCACCAAAAATAACAGAGACGGAAGCCATGCCAAGGATTTGCGATGGCGAAAATTCAAGTTGATTCTCTATTTTATTTTCGTTTTGACTATTTTCTTTGTTTTTGGATTGTCCTTTCAAGTTCGTTTCTTGATTATCGATTTCAACTGCGAGAAGGCAATCATGCCAAGGTGAGGCGATTAATTCATCAAACCAAGTCTTAGGAATAGGACCATTGTCGCGGCCACTACGTGAAAGTTGAACTAAGAGAGCACGAATTCGATCAGCGAGATCTTCAGAATATTTGGTAAGTTTGACAATTTTAATCATAATTTCCTCTTTTAAATTAAGTCTTCTAGGAGCGTGAGTTTTTCAGTAATTTCATCGGCCTTAGCGCGAATCCTTTCAGGATCATCCCCCCAAATTGTGACGCGAACAAGTTCCTCTGTCCCACTGGCGCGAATATTGAGACTCCAGTTAAGTTTTTCAAGCTCCTTAGTTTGTTGCCTGATAAATTCCTCTGCGACTTCTGCGTTAGTTCTAAAAGCTTGCTTAAGGGCATGGCTAACTGGTTGATTTTTGATAGTCTGAGGAAGCTTTTTTAGCATAGAACAAATCGACTTTAAAGTAACATTGCCAGAATCGGTACTTGAGGTTGATTCGGATTTGACTCCTTCCTTTTCTTCGGCTCTAGCTTTCTGAATAGCTTCATAACCTAAAATGAGCTGATCTTCGCTTTGTTTTCTGGCGAGAGTTTCGCTATAAATTTTGGTCATAACAAGGGCAGTAAGAATGCCATCACCCATAGATTCGCCAGGGAGAATAATGTGACCACTCTGTTCGCCACCAAGTAGGATGCCAGCTTCGCGCATTTTGGCGGAAACATTTTGATCGCCAACATCGGTCATAACAAGTTCGACACCGGTTTCTTTCGACCAATTCAGGAGACCTTTGTTTGCCATAATAGTTACGGCAACCTTAGGTAGACCAAGATAATTAGCGATGCAGGCCACCATGTCGTCGCCATCGATAACAGTGCCGTCGGCATCGACCATCAAACAGCGATCGCCATCACCATCAAAGGCAGCACCATAATCCAACTGCTTTTCCTTGACTAGTTGAATAAGTGATTCAAGGTGAGTACTGCCGCAGTTTTTATTAATATTTTCACCATAGCTGGAGTCGTCATGAATAACTTCAACTTTGGCGCCAAAATATTCAAAAATTTCACGCGCCACGACACTGGTCGCACCGTCAGCACAGTCGAGACCGATTTTTAGCTTAGAGAAATCTGGCTTTTGGCGATCAGAAATAGTCGTAGGGCCGATATGCTCGAGATAATCCTTGAGGTGGTCAAGATAGCGAGACTTAGCATCAGCATGTAGATCTTCAGCAAATTCAACGACACCAACATCAAAGCCAGTCTCATTCTCCAAAGCATTTTCGATAGCGTTGACGCCAGCCTGACTGAGCTTAACACCAAAGGGGTATTTTTTAATTTCATGAGAGAGATCTTGTCCGCTTGAGGTGGTACCGGTACCTTTAAAGCCAACACCTCCTGGCATAACTGCCTCAAGACCACCAATCGAATCGCCACGCTCAAAAATCTTAATGCCATTGTCAGTCGCAGGATTATGAGAAGCAGTGACGTCAATAGCGAGATCATAACCCATCTGATAAAAAGCGTACTTTATGGCTGGAGTAGGAAGGACACCCACATTACCATGATCGATACCGACGGTTTCGAGGGCCTCTTCAAAATTGCGTAGAATCCATTCAGTTGATTCTCTAGTATCACCGCCGAGGAGAACCTTAACTGGGCGCTCCATGCCGTCCGCGGTTTCACGGGCATTGCCGAGGTAACGCACAATGCCGAGAGTGATAGCCTGAATAAAACCAGGGGTGAAGGCATCTGCTTTTTGACGAATACCATCGGTGCCGAAATATCTAATTTTGCCTTTCATAGACTCCTTTCTATAGAGAAAATAATACCACAGAATCTCCAGAAAAAAGTGTTATTATAAACTTGAGAGGAGGGATGTGATGTTGTATATTGACACAGGTTCATCTACTGTCAAGCTTTACGAATGGAAAGAAGGCAAAGTAAAACTCCTAAAAACTAAGAGTTTTGATTTTAAAAAAGATTTTAATCCGGACGATGGATTGAGCGAACAAGGCGAGCGGGAATTAGTAAATTATTTTTTGAATATTAGAAACGATTATCCTGATACGGAAATTAAAGTTTTTGCGACGGCAATTTTTAGAAAAATGTCAAAAACCGCACTGAGGAGATTATCTGATAAAATTCTTCAGATAACGGGATTACATTTTGATGTAATTAGTCAAGAACTTGAGGGATTTTATTTGGAGCAAGCGTTATCTGCAAGATATATTTCCAATAAGCCTCTTTTACTAATCAATATCGGTGGCGGCTCTACTGAGTTAATTATTAAACAGGATGGGGAAGTTGTAGAGAGAGTGTATCTTGAGCTTGGGGTAAGAACGGTTCTAGCACGATTTCCCCATATAAATGATGAGATTTCCAAGCATTCACTCGAGGAAGTTTTGAAATTTGTGAAGACGAAGTTGCCGCAAAAAACGATAGTCACACCAGTAGCTATTTACAATGGCGGTGAACTAACATATATGGAAGTGGCTGGCTACGATTTAGACAAAAATGAAGTTTTTGAAGACATAGATCACCCAAGAATGATTAATTTGGCAAAATTTCAAGCGAGAAATCGTGAAATATTTCAATCCGTGCAGCTTAGTGAATTGGAAAAATATATGCCGGAAGACCCTTTGTGGATGCACGGAGCGAGGGCCTGTTCAGCAATCGCACAAGCTATTTGCGAGAAATTCCAAGTGAAGACAATTGTACCTTCTGATTCAAATACTGTACACGGAATGGTTAGACAAGAATTGCTAGTGAGAGATTAAATTAAGAATTGCAGAGGGCAAGCTCGGCTTCGATGACGGCAAGAATGTCTTCTACTGTACTACCGCGAGACAAGTCAGAAACCGGGGCGTTGAAGCCTTGAAGAATTGGACCGGCGGCAGTGAAGTTGCCAAATTGCTCCATAGCCTTATAAAGAATATTGCCAGAATTGAGATCTGGGACAATCAAGACATTAGCATAGCCAGCAACAGGGGAGTTTGGAGCTTTTTTCTCACCAACACGAGGATTAATCGCGGCGTCAAGCTGCATTTCTCCGTCAATGAGAATTTCAGGATGAGTTCCCCTAACCTTTTCCACGACAGCTTGTGAAAGTGAGATAGTTTCATCTCTGCCACCAGAACCGAGGGTGGAGAAGCTCAGTATAGCAATACGGGGAGTGAGAAAACTATTTAATGCGGAATCAGTAGAATCATGGTTTAGGTATTTAAAATACTTAGTGGCGGTCTCGTGAGTCTCTAGAGTAATGTCGTAGAGTTGATCGAAACTAGGGTGTTTGCAAGCAGCGGCATCGCCAAGAATAAAGACAGATTGGCCGAGAGGAGTGGCTTTATTTTCTTTAGTAAAAATGAAGCTAGCGGAGAAAGTTGGTTTTTCGAGCTGGCGCGGGTTTTTGACGCCGATGATGTCGCGAGCGGCAAGGATGACATCGCGAGAGGTATAATCAATACCAGCGATCATAGAGTCGGCAACACCAGCCTTAACGGCGGCACAGGCATGCTCGAGATTATCGGCGCCAATAGCTTCAAAATCAGGGAATTTTTGCTTAGCAAGTTTGATGGCCTCCTGGACATAGGGATGATTAATTTCTGGAAAAACAATTCGTTTCATTTTTACTCCTCCTCAGGATCTTTTAGTCTATTTTATGTAATTTTTTCTCTTTTGGGAAGAAAAAGTCACTTTATGCTAGAATGATGAAAAGTAAAGTAATTATAAGAACGCAAAAAATGGAAATACAAACAGATGAGCTAGAGCGAATCATTAAATTTTACCGGATTAGTGATGACCTGGATTTTATTGGTTTTCGAAAAGTAGACCCAGACACTTTTTGGTATGTTTTTCAGAGTAAAAATAATCCTCGTAGAAACTTTATTTTACACGCATCGGATTATATCTCTTGGTGCTGTGGAGAAGGGGAGCCACCAGAATTCCTTGAGGCTAATTATTTTACCGATTTTATTTGCTCCTTTCCTGTGAAAAGATGGCTAACTAGTCATGATGGTTTGAACTTAGACGATGAAATTGGCGACCGTGAAGGATATCTATACTGGGCGTCTACTGGCGACCGTTGCATGATGGCGGAAATAGAAGGTGAAATTCCCGAGATGGCAATTCGTACACTAAAAACAGAAATTCCCATTCATGACGAGCTGGAGATTGCGGCGTACGCAAGGCATTTTATTGGTAATGAAACTTTTTCAGAAATTCCACGACCATCAAGCCAGGACTCTAAATTTTTAGACGAAAATATTCGCAGAATAATCCGCACAAATATGCTGAAAATTGCGGAGAAAATAATTGCCGCGGGAGTAACCGGCGTAACGGAAGAGGACCTAGAGAACTGTAACTCTGAATCATTTAGATACACTAGACTATGGCCAATAGAGAAGAGGGAGTATAAACCTGATTGGGTAGTTGAAAAAGATACTTCCAAATCTATCTCGAAAATTAATGAAGTAAATTTTTTAGTTAGAATTAACAACCAAAGTTGGCTGGCGCTATGCGAAATAAGGGACTTTCCAAACTACTTTGATGAACGAAATATATTAATTACATTACTGAATAGATATATTCGTTTACATAGCGATAGACCTGGACCAAGATTTTTGCCAAAACAGACAGTTTTTTCTATACTCGAGAAATTTAAGATAAATTCCGCTGGCGAATTGAGATTTCAGACAATGATTGAGTGTGCAAAGGATTGCAAGTTATATGTTTTTGTCGATGATCTGGATACAAAATATGTCTTAATTTGTCGGGATGTCAGACTTGAAAATTTAGATCAAGAAAAAAGTTATCTAGCACAAGAGTCCGGTATGGAGATAGCAGATTTTTACAGATTAAAGGATGATTTTGAAGAATATTACTATACGTGCAATGAAAATGAAGTAGTAGATACTAAAAATATCAAAATCGCGGAGACGGAAGACGTCCAGGAAGAGAGAAAATATTATTTTCTGGCAGGTAGGGTTCAAGTCTAAAAGAATAAAATAGGCAAGAGATAGATATGAAGGGCATTGGGGAGTCCTGAGAAAAAGCAGAGAGTGAGAGCAAAAGCGAGGATAAGAACACGTCCGTAAATTGCCGATTTTTCATGCTTTTTATTGTATTGTTTATAAATCAAAACCAATAAGACGGCGCTAAGTAGGAGCACTACGGCGCCACAGATACCCTGTTCATAGAGAATGGCGAGATATTCATTTTGAATGATTTCTTTAGGACTGCCGAGTTCAGGAAATTCTTTATACAGTGTTGGACCGGCGGCACCAAGACCGACGCCATCGAATAGACGACTGAATGAAGTCTGCCAGGAGGAGAGGGCGAGGTGGTTAAGGTTGAGGCGAATCTCTGTTGATTCTGCAATGTAACCAGTGAATTGGGGGTTTTTTGGGACTGAGCTCGCCGGATTTCTTTTCGGATCTGACGAAAGTTGCTCATTTAACTCAGAAGCTTTATTGATTCTATTATTTTCGCTATTTTTGTGGAATATCTTAGCAAGATCAATGCGACCAAGGGAGAGCTGATTAATAGAGGTAGAAACACCATCAAGGAAAGTATGGGTGGTTGGGCCAAGTTCAGTAAACACACCTTGGGCCGACAACGTGAAGAAAAGTGGTAGAAAAACGACAGCAGAGAAGAGGAGAGATTGGCGGATAAGATCTTTTAATATGTAAGCTTTCTGTTTGAGGATTTCGACGGTTTTATAAATGAATAAGATAAAAATACCAACCCAGAAAGAAAATATGGCACCACGAGAGAGAGTGAGATAAAGTGTGGCGATCAAGAATAGCGGGAGACCATAACAAAGAGCACGGCCAACTTTTGATGCGGGATATGGAAAGGGGTTAAGTTTTTGATCTTGCTTTTTTGATCCCTCAAAAAGATAGAAAAGACTGAGAAAGATTGGGGCGAGAAGGAGGTTGGCCATAAATTGTGGTTCAATAGCGAGGCCGTTCGGATGAGGGAAACCAAAGACGGTTGAAATGCAACCTTCGCACAAAAAAGTTATTTCACGAGGAGCGCCAGCAATATCCAAAATTGACTGAAGCCAACAAAAGACTGATATAGAAGCTCCAGCGATGAGAAGATTCTTTTTGATATTTTTCCCTATTTGATTTTTATATTGTGAAATGTTTTTAAGAATTGTCAATAGGGAAATATAGATACACCAGATGACGCCGGAAGTGAGGATAGCGCGCGGGAAATTGAGCGAATCAATAGCATTAACAGTAGTATATAGCGGATATATAGGAGATAAAACCCGGATAAAGTGAGTGCAAAGAATAGACAATTCACGGGAAGAGAGAGACTTAGGAAGTTGCCTTATGGGTTGTTTGGGTTTAACAATTGCCCTAAGCGAATAAACATAAAAACGAAAAGCTCCGGGAAGTGAGAGGATGGCAAAAATCAGAAGCCAAAGGAGTGGTAGAGATAATTCAAAATTCGTGGTTGCGGTGGAGAGAATTGGGATGACAGGGTGATAAGAAAAAAATAAACAAAATGGCAGGCAGAGAAGCATAAATTGTTGGATCTTAGAAAGAGGTGACACAGGAGTTCCAATTGAATCTGAACTGATTTTACTTACTGATTTTTTTGACATCAAGGTGGACTTTCTTAATCAGATTGTTTTTTATTAAATAGGATGCCTTCTTTTTTGAGGGTTTCCTTAATATAGTGTTCTAGCTGAGTTTTAAAGTGTTGGTTTGAAAATTTTTCAGCAGTCTCCGAGATTTCTTGAGGTGAAAGGAGGGAAGAGTGAGGTGCCTGATTTTTGGCGGTGGATTTTTCTTTATTTTTCTCTGTTCTATTTTCAGATTCTGAATAAATTTGATTGAACTTTTTTATAGATTTAGCCAGGGAATCGACGGATTGCTGTTCAAAGAAGAGGCCATTTTTTTCGTCCAAAATATAATCTTTGGCGCCACCTTGATTATAAGCAATAACCGGACAACCGGCAGCAAGGGCTTCAACTGGAGCGATTCCAAAAGGCTCTTCGGATGGAAAAATGAAGGCCTTAGCGTTTTTTAAATATTCTTTGAGTTCAGATTGCGGCATCACACTGTGGAGAATGATCAATTTTGGATTTCGGCTTGCAAGTCGTTCAAGATTTTTGTGTTCAGGGCCATCTCCAATCAGAATAAGTGGTTGATTTTCCTTGAGGCAGGCCAAAATTGCAAGATCGAGACGTTTCCAGCCGACCTGTCGAGAAAAGTTGATAAAATAGCCGCTCGAACAACCGCAAGGGTCAGAATTTAGATCTTGAGAATTTATGGCTTGGCAGTTTAAGGCTTGAGAGTTTTCCACAGTTTCGCATTGACGTGTGGCCACTTTGATATTCTGATATATTTCTGTTTCTATTTGACTTATGTCTGATTTTATGTGGTGATACTTTTTTTGTTCAATTTGACTTTTGTCATTTTTAATGTTTTGATATAGTTTTTTATTTATTTGACTTTTGTCATTTTGATGTTGTTGTATTATTTGACAATTCCCTTGTGTGATGTTTTTATATTTTGCCACCTCTGAAAAAGTCTCTGTATTGACTGGCGGATAGATAACTTCTGCTTCCCTCTTATAAAATTTTTTAATTTCAGCCTTGGCGAATTCTGAGATAGTAATGTAATGATCTGGACGGCCGGCAGCTTCTAGATCTTTTTTTCTTAACCTTGGTAGGAGTAGCTTGAAGATAGGGCGGATAAAAAAGTTAAGCGGGCCAAAACCTGGATCCTTTTGATATTCTTCAGTTTTTCCCCAATAATATTGAGTAGGCACGTGACAATAGCAAAAATGAGCACCTGGCTTGGTCTTGACGTATTTTGCGTCACAGCCAGAAACAGAGATGACGAGATCATATTCGGTAAGATCGAGATGTTTGAAATAGCTTTGACGAAGCGGAGCAATAAAACGGCGCAAGAAGGCCGGGAATAGATTTATCCAACCAGTTTTTACTTCTGCATCTTTGAACCAATCAATTCCCTTCGGGCGATATTGTGAGGTATAAATTGGGGCTGACGGAAAAAGATGGTGAATTTCACGGAGTACTTGCTCGGCCCCACCAACTACGGTCAACCAATCACAGACAAGAGCAACTTTGAGATCCTTGGGGGGCCTTGATGGGGTTTCGGCTTCTTGAGATCCTGATTTAGCCTCGAGTGGTTTGGTTTGAGGTATTCTAGTCACTTACTTAGCACCTTTACGAATAAGTACGGCCTGGATGGTGCGTAGGAGAATTTGGAGATCAAAGAGGACGGACCAGTTCTGAATATAATAGAGGTCGAGAGCGCGACGCTCGTCAAAACTAATTGACCGTCGGCCAGAGACCTGAGCTAGGCCGGTGAGCCCAGATTTAACCGTCAGAAGTAGCGAACGATCGCCATAATTTCTAAGTTCACCAGGGACGAGGGCGCGAGGTCCGACGAGTGAGATATCACCCTTAATTACGTTAATGAGTTGCGGAAGTTCATCAAGTGAGGTAGCGCGGATGAATTTACCAATCTTAGTAATGCGAGGGTCATGTTCTAGAAAATCGCCGTTTTCGCGGTATTCCTGGCTAAGTTTTGCAGCATTTTTAAGCTTCCCTTCCCTTTCCATTTTGGCAAAAGCAGCCTCTGGACTCATGCCAGAATATTCAATTTTCATACTGCGAAACTTATGAATTTTAACCTTCTGATTGAACCGACTAAGACGAATCTCAGAATAAATCGCACTAGCTTTTGGGGTAGAGATTTTAATAATCAACCAAATTATTAGCATAAGAGGCGAAGAGAGTAAGAGAAGGATGGTGCCAAGTACGAGATCCATAATTCGTTTAACGACTTTTGCGTTACCCATAAGGGGAGTAGCTTTCACCATAATGACTGGGGTACTACCGATTAGCTCTAGTTCACCCATCGAGGTTGAGAGGGTGGTTTCAGATGGAGTGAAATAATATTGCAGATGGTGGTTGATCGATTGGCGATAAACATACTCAACTTGTTTTTCGTCGGTCTGAAAAATTACATCGGCTTCACAATTTTTCAAGGCTTCTTTGAGTGAAGTGTATTGGAGAGTACTACGAAATTCCTTAGGAATATATTGACTGCCAGCTACGACGCCCACAACGCGATACCCCTCCTCTGGATAATCAGCCATTTGACTAATTAAATGCGTGGTGAGTTTGGAGTTGCCAACAATAATCGCTTTCATGGCGCCAATTCTCTGCTGCAAAATACAGCGACGGATGAATTTTAGAATGAAGCGCATGAGAGAGAGTGAGAAGAAACAGATGATCATGGCATAGAGAGCGATCAAGCGGACCGGAAAAAGATCACCTTCAACGAAGAAATCAAAGGTAATAATAAACATAATACCAATCACGGAAGCCGTAAAAAGGCGCGAGAGCTCCTGCCATCTTGAGCGACCGAGAAAGATTTTTTTGTTATAGAGACCGAGAACAGCTAAGATGACGAGCCAGGCCGGAACCATAAAAGCGACCGAAAGAGTGAAACGGAGTGGATCGGAGACGAAATAATAAGGGCGACTGTCAAAATGTGTGCGGATTAAATAGGCAAACAGAAAGGAGGCAATAATTGCCAAAGAGTCGCCTAGCATAAGGCAGAAACGGAAAAAAACTACGCTAGAATCTTTTTTCATTTATAGATATTTTACTCTAGAACCGGTAAAAGGTACAGAAGTTTTACCGGTTATCCTAGAGTGTTTTTTGGATTATTCTACAGTAACAGATTTTGCGAGATTGCGCGGCTGATCAACGTTATTTCCCTTAGCAACAGCAACGTGATAAGCGAAGAGTTGATTTAAGAGATTAAAGAGAATCGGGGTGAGGATTTTGAAGTCTGTTTTAATCCTAACTATAGCATCAACTGGTAGGTCCACATCAGTATCAGTGAAGATAACCACGTGACCGCCACGAGCCAGAACCTCCTGAATACCTGAGATGGATTTTTCATAGAGGAAGCCAGATTGTAGCATGACAACTTCAAAGAAGCGATCATCGATGAGGGCGATTGGGCCATGTTTTAATTCCCCAGTTGGATAAGCATTGGCATCAATGTAAGAAATCTCTTTAAGCTTCAGTGCACCTTCGAGAGCGATCGGGAAATTAGTATCACGACCGAGGTAAATGGCGTGGTCGTAACTTGCAAACTTTTTAGCTAATTGTTCGATCTCCTGATTTGATGCTTTGAGAATCTTAGCAATTTCTTCTGGCAGCTTAGCGAGTTCATCGATAACTGGGGTGAGCGCACGAGGACTGACACCTTTAGCTTCAGCAATAGTCAAACCAAACATAAGGAGAGCGGCAACCTGAGAAGTGAAGGCTTTAGTACTAGCAACAGAAATTTCAGGTCCGGCATGAACATAAGTGCCGCCATCAACTTCACGAGCGATGGTTGAACCGATGGCATTAACAATTCCGATGGTCTTGGTGCCCTGCGCTTTTATAGCGC
>CAUTNS010000010.1:0-23491 GCA_963540345.1 uncultured Candidatus Saccharibacteria bacterium
TATCATAGTCGAAAGCGTGAAGTGGCTGACCGGTTTCAAGCATAGTGAGATTGGTGGCGTCAACAATTTGGGAGACTGGACGCATGCCAGCTTTGTAGAGAAAAATACTATCTTTGGTGAGTGGACAATTATCCGGGACCTCGGGAGTAGGTTCTTTAATAAAATCTGACTTCTCTAAAACAACACAGGAATAGCGTGGACAGAGTTTTGGGTCAGCAATTTCGATAGACAACTCATTATTTTTGCGAGTAAAGACCTCTGTTTGGGACCTAAAGTCACCTTGATAGATCTTTGGCTCATCAAATTTCTGACCGAGAATACCGGCTACTTCCCTAGTAAAACCAATAATACCAAAAGTGTCAGGGCGGTGAGTAAGAGACTTATTTTCAATATCAATAATTAGATCGTCTAAACCAAAGACATTAGCGAAGGCGTCGCCAGGATTGGCAAGATCTGGTGCGATTTCGGCAATATATTTATGTTCGTTACCAAATCCTAATTCGTCAGGACCGGCGATCATACCGTAGCTTTCATAGCCACGAAGTTTGCGGACGGAAAGCTGGAAATTTTCGGTGCCAAAAGTGGACGGAACGATGGCGCCAGGAGCAAGCCAGGCTACCAGAATGCCGGCACGGACATTTGGTGCACCGCAGACGACCTGAATCAGACCGCTTTCCAGCGTACTAAACTCAGCATTGCGGATGCCAGCATCGATTTCACAGAGATGAAGATGAGTCCCTTCGATGTCGGTACATTTAACTACTTTTGCGATGTAGATATTTTGGTATTTTTCCGCCAGTGATTCGGTACCTTCAACTTCGACCAGGCGAGAGCCAATCAACTTCATGAGGTCGGAATTTGAGATTGAATCTGGGATATTGACATAGCGTTTAATGGCGTTTAGCGAAATGAGCATTAGAATTCCTCCAAGAAATTAAGTTTACCAGATTCAAAGAAGCGGATATCGTCAAGTTGATACTTGAGAATGACTAAACGATCAATGCCGCCACCCCAAGCAAACCCCTTGTAGACAGCAGGGTCGATGCCAGCGGTCTTGAGGACATTAGGATGAATCATGCCGCAGCCCATCATTTCAAGCCAGCCATCACCTTTGCCGCCGAGAGCTTTTGGTTTTTCGATTTGAAACTCAAGAGATGGCTCAGTGAATGGGAAATAACCTGGCTGAGTTTTTGTGTTAAGAGATTGGCCATAATAGGTCTCAAAGAAATTTTTGAGCACACCAAGCATTTGTCCCATTGTGGCGGTTTTTGAGACAAAGACACCTTCACATTGATAAAAAGTATGTTCATGAGTAGCATCGACATCTTCGTTGCGGAAGACACGACCAGGAATCACTACGGCAATTTGACCATCCTGTTCGAGCTGGTCAAGACGAGAAGTGAGAGCGCGATATTGCATTGTGGAGGTGTGGGCTGGAGGAATGAAGCCTTCCTTGGTACGGAAGGTATCATAGCCGTCACGGGCAGGGTGACCTTCAGGGAAGTTGAGTGACTCAAACATATGAAATTCATCGTCAAGCTGAGTGGACTCCATGACCTCGAATCCCATATTAGAATATATATCTATTACTTTGTCAAGCTCAACCATGAGTGGGTGCTTGCTGCCATGCCTTTTTGGTTTAACCTCGACATTCTCTGCCATTGGGGCCGTGAGATCAATCGGTTTAATGTCGACTGCTTCAAGTCTGGCCTCTTCTGCCTCGATTTCAGCAAGGATGGCCAGTTTTTTGCGGTTAATTTCCTGACCAAAAGCCTTACGCTCCTCTTGTGGGAGGTCTTTGATTTTACTGTATTCAAGGCTTAGGTCTTTTAATGCCTGTTTTAAGTCTGTAAGTTTCATATTCCCTTCTATTATAACCTGTTTTACGGGAATCAGAGTAAAAAACTAGCTAGACTAGATGACAACAATGAGGATGAGCGAGAGGATGGCAAGACCAATCAGAACAAGCCAAAACCAGCCATAACGACCAGTAGTTTTGGAGCCTTTTAGATAATCAGAGTCGTTCACGAGATCTGGATCGGAACCCTTGGCCGTTTGCTCCGCCTTAATTTTTAAGTCTGCAGCAATGCGACGACTTAATTCTGTATTTCTTTCCTGTTCTTTATGAACGATGACTCCCATCCTATACCTTTCATTTTGATTTAAACTTTAAGTATTTTACCACAGATGTGATATAATTTTCTCAATATTATTTAAGGAGGTATAATGGCAACAAGTAAGTCCAAGAAGGCTAAAAAGTCTGCTGACAAGCCAAAAAATACTAACAAGAAGGCTGAAGTTACCGTCGTCGAAGAAGTAGTGACCGTAGCTGAAAATGCCGAACCAGAAACAACTGTAATTGAAGAAGTCAAGACTGAAGAAGTCAAAACCTTCGGAGCCAAGGAATGCAAGAGCTGCAAGAATGGTAAATGCATTTTTGCTGGTTTCTTTGCCAAAAAAGGCGATCCAAACGAAAATATCTTAACTATCTTTAAATCACCAAAGATCTGGGGCGCTGTAGCCGGTGAATTACTCGGAACCATGTTCCTCACTATGCTACTTTTGACTCTTGGCATTTATCAACCACTTTATGTGCTCTTTGGCGTGATTGGTGTGACTCTTGCAGTTTTCTCACTTTCAGGCGCACAACTTAACCCTGCTATCACCGCTGGTATGATGGCAACTCGCCGCATTTCAGCTATCCGTGGCGTACTTTACATGGTCGCTCAGGTGATTGGTGCATGGCTCGGCCTTATCATCATCAATGCCTTCCGCATGGCTGGTGAAACTAAGGTTGACCTACCTGCATTGAACCCTGTTGAAGCAAGCGCAATGTGGTCACTTGCTACCATTGAGTTCCTTGGTGTATTCACCTTTGCTTTCTTCTTCAACCGCGCACAGGAATACAAAACCCGCCACAACGCATTCACCTACGCTGCAATCATCGGTGGTGGTATGACTCTTGCAGTACTCTTTGCAATCGTCATTTCAAGCAACTTCCTCAAGATTTCTAACAACTTTATCTTGAACCCAGCTATTGCCATTATGTACCAGATTTTCCCAACTTCTGCTGAGAACTTTGGTGCTTTGATTAGCAAGGTTGGTCTTGAAATTCTCGTCTACATTCTCACCCCAGTAATTGCTGGTATTCTAGCATTCTTCCTCGGTGATGTTGCAACTGCATTGTCTGACGATAATGAAGCTTGCTGCGACGATAATTACTGTAAGGACGACTGTTGCTGCAAAGACTACTGCGACACTAAGTGCGGTGACAAGTGCTGCGACACTAAGTGCTGCAAATAAGCAAACTAACTTCATAAAAAATAGCCCTGAGGGGCTATTTTTTTATAAGCTATTTTTTATAAATATTAGTCTTTTGGAAAGAGTGGAGTCTTTGGCGGAAGGATCTCGCCACTACCAGCAAAGATCTGCTCAACTGTTTCGGCAATTGGGAGGAATGGCTTGAGGTGATGGTTAGCAATTAAAAGTTCTTCGACAAGATTAGTTAGAACCACCTTTGCTTCTGCCATATCGGTCTTTGCGATTTGCCACGGCTTCTGCTCTTCGATGTGGCGGTTAACGTCTTGCACCATACTCCAGGCAAAGTTAATGGCATTAGTAAACTCAAACTGATCCATCAATGCAGTATAGGCGCCATTCAGGTTTGGCTTAAAATCGATTTTTGGGGCACCATTTTTCTGGCAGAGTACCGAAAGACGCTGGACAAGGTTACCATAATCATTGGCGAGCTCATTGCGATAGGCGTTCTCAAATT
Organism: uncultured Candidatus Saccharibacteria bacterium; assembly: GCA_963540345.1. Taxonomy (GTDB): domain Bacteria; phylum Patescibacteriota; class Saccharimonadia; order Saccharimonadales; family Saccharimonadaceae; genus Nanosyncoccus. Next base: position 3,776 of record CAUTNS010000010.1, read on the forward strand.
TCTCCCAGGTGAAATCGGCATCGAGGAAGGTATCTACGTGTTTTGAGAAATAATAACGAAAGGCGTCAATACCGTGTTTTTCGAGAACCTCGACTGGATCGATGACATTGCCGAGAGATTTACTAATTTTTTGGCCATCAGTCAGGATAAAGCCATGAGATAGAATGGTTTTCGGAAGCGGAAGACCGAGACCTAGCAAGATAGCAGGCCATAAAATCGCGTGGAAGCGTAAAATATCTTTACCAACAACCTGGAGATCAGCTGGCCAAAAATCAGAAATATCCTGATCAGGGTAACCAAGCACTGTAATATAGTTTGTGAGAGCGTCCATCCAGACATACATGACCTGAGACTCATCACCTGGAACTGGAATACCCCAAGTGAGATGAGTGACTGGACGTGAGATTGAGACGTCAGGAGTGTCTTCAAGTAGCCTCAAAATCTCGTTTTTTCGAAATTCTGGTAAAATTTGCATCTCATTATTTTCGATAGCCTTGCGGATCTGGTCCTTAAAATCAGAGACACGGAAATAATAATTAGATTCTGTAAGGTGCTGGTATGGCGTCTGATGATCTGGACATGAACCCTGATTTTCGTCATATTCTTTTTGAGTGACAAATCTTTCACAGCCTTCACAATACCAACCGTTGTAGCTGGCAGAGTAAATATGTTTTTCTAGACGTTGCCAGATCGCTTGCACGCGCTTGATATGATCTTCGTCGGTTGTACGAATAAAATCAGTGTAGCCGATATTGAATTTGGCGAGAAAGTCACGGAACTTCTGTGAATTCTGGTCAACATATTGCTTAATGTCGATATTAGAGCTTTGGGCCTTCTTTTCAATCTTATTACCATGCTCGTCCGTACCAGCCTGAAAGCGGACTTTCGCACCTTGCATGGTTTTATAGCGAGCAAAAATATCAGCCAGTAGATAATCTTCCGCATGTCCGATATGTGGCGCGCCGTTGACATACGGAATGGCAGTCGTAATATAAGTTTTTTGAGACATGCGATTCCTTTATTTTTATCAATAATCAGAATTATTATACTACAAAAGAGTCGCTAAGGTGAGGCTGGCGTTTATTCAACCGTCGAGCAAGAGAGACCGGTTTGATTCTCGGCGATAAGGAGACTATTTAGATCATGTCCTGCGGCAGAATTTAGCTCAGCTATACCCTTAATGTAAGAATCGAGGTTTTCGGTGGTAATTTTAGTGATTTTCTTTAACTGATTGACATTGACAACAGTGGTCGTATTGGCGTTGGAATTATTTGAATCAATCGATGTTTTTGCAGCAGTGGCAGCTTCGGCACTATTGAATTGATAGACATAATTTTCACTGATAGACTCTAGGTTATCATTTTTAAATTCAAATTGACGTTCAAAGTTTCCGTAAGCGGCGCCAATCTCTGCAGTTTCGTTAGTCGAAAGTGGACGAACACAAGTGAGGGATTTTGACTCAGCCTGAGCAACTTTATTTTTCCCAGAGGCTTCAGCGGGAGCCTTCTTTGGTGAGCTGAGCATAATAATAGCAAAGATGATACCAGTAATAACAAAGAGACCACCGACGATAATGGCAAGAATGGCGGTACTTGAGAGTTTAATTTTTGGCTTATTCTGATTCTTAGCCTTCTTAGCGGCTTCTTCAGCCTGTTTCTTCTCAACATCAGCATAAGAAACAGCGCTTCCGATTGAGCCTGGAACTGGAGCGGCAGCAGTGAGTGGTTTATCCTCTTCGTTTTCTTCATCTGGCTCGATAGTGCCCTGGGCTTCTGTGGCTGAAGTTTGAGCAGTTGTGGATTGAGTAGATAAATCATCTACGGCGTCAGCGGTAATACTTGAAGGCTGGCCTTGTACGGAAGCAGAAACCGTGGCGGTTTGAGTGAGATTATCTGATGGAGAAAATTGCGGGCGATCAGAAACTACAGGATCTGTAGAGGTAGTAGTATTTGCAGGAGTAAGACTGGCATCATTTTCTGGCTGATAATTATTTAATTCATTCATTAGATTGTCAAGTTCAGAGCCACCCATGGAGGTTGTGTCGGAGGTCAAAACTGAAACACCTGCTGCTGAAGCTAAAGTGTCTGGAGCAGTTTGGGAAATCGGAGTGGCTGGAGCGGTTGAGACAGTTGAAGAAGTTGGAGGAACTGGAGTGGCTGGAGTAGTTGCTGCTGCTGAAGTCTCTTGGTCTAGTCCGTTTGCTATATCATTTTGATTTTGAGGCTGAAAAGTTGGATCCATTTTTTTCCTTATAATTAGTTCTATTGCAAAAAATTTACGCTAAAAATTAGCATCGCGCTTATGTTTATCTTAACATAATTAACACAAATCAGAAAGATTTTGAGTACCAATACAGATACATAAAAAACTAGAGTAGATCAAAAAGCTTTTGCCAGTCGGAGAGATTAAGGTCGGCAGGTCGGAAGTTTTCATCAAAATTCAGTTTCAGATAGATCTCTTTAATTTTGTCACGTGATTTATTAGTAATAAGTGGGAGGCAGGTGATCAGTTTTTTCCTTGGATTAGCAAAGCATTGCTTGATGAATTTGAGAACTTTTTCATCTACGATTGGACGTTTTCGCGGGACTAGAATAACAGAGGCAGAATCAACTTTTGGAGGTGGTGTAAAGAGGCTACGATCGACATAGATGCCGGGAAATACTTCCGCAAAATTTAATACGGCAAGAGTGAGATAGGTATACTTCCCTTGTCCGAGCAGGAGTCGATCCGCAACTTCTTTTTGCATAAGTAAGACTATTCGCTTTGGTGTGTTTTTCGCGGAAATCAGACGTTGAATAATTGGACTAGTAATGTAGTACGGAATATTGCCGGCGACCACATATGGTTCTTTGATAGAATCGAGGTCAAATTGTAAAAAATCCTGATGCTTTACTTCCAGGTTTTTGCCGGGGAAGGAATTTGGAAGGTTTTTTGCTAGCTTTTCATCATATTCAATGGCAAGAACTTTTGGAAAACGACGCAGGAGCGAACTAGTAAGCGTACCGAGGCCTGGACCAATTTCAAGACAAAGTGGCTGATTTTCCGCCGGATCATCAAGTGGTAGCATAGCGCTTTCTGCTAGCTCCTCAAGAATCGGGCGGTTCTTCAACCAGTTTTGTCCTAATGATTTTTTATTCTGTATCATTTTAATCTTATCCGAATTCTTTATTACTATGCGTTATTTGATTTTTAGTCTAAGGATTTAGCATAGATATTATTTAATACCAATGACGGGTTTGCCAGAAATTCCAAGCCTGACTCCAACCACCATAGCGACCAGTAACGTAACCAATCATCCAGCGAATCTGAGTGACTGGGTTGGTTTGCCAGTCGGCACCGGCGCTGGCCATTTTTGAGCCAGGGAGAGCCTGAGGAATGCCATAAGCACCACTACCGGCGTTTGTAGCATCAAATCGACAACCGGATTCACGATAAATAAGTGTGAGTGCAACATAAATATCAGCCTCAGATACACCGGCAGCACGAGCGTAAGAAGCACAGGTTTCCCATTCTGGTGGAACAGATTTCTTCATACCCACGGCAGTGATGCGATCAACAGGATTCTTGATAACATTAGTGCTAACAAATTCGCGCGAAACTTCTTTACCATCCACAAAATTGACTTGATAAACAGAGGATTTGCGACCAAGTTCCCCAATCTGGCGGAGATTGGTTTGACCGGTTGGTAAGGATGTGTCACTAATAGTTTTATCGTTAAATGGAATGTCTTCCTCAACCGTAATGGTGCGACCACCATTTCTAGTGAGCTGATAAACTGTGGCAACGCCAGATTCTAGGATATTTTGATTGGGATCTAGAGTTAATTCATCACCATCATAAATTGTCATACCAGCAGCCTGTGCGATCTCCTTTGGATCGACGCTTGAGGTCATCACAAATTTACTAATTGAACCATTTTTTATAATAACAGGACGTGCACGATAAATATTAATGCGGAAGTTATCGGAATTAATCGATTCAGTGAGGGCTGGTTCGACGTGATCAGAGGCATGAAACTGGATTTTGGCGCGCTCAAGAGCTTCCTTAACGGTTTTTGCAGTGGTTTTGATGGTGAGAGATTTTGTGTCATCATAGAAGGTCACAAAATGCATATCAGAAACTATACCGTTATCGGAATCTTTGGACTCGGCGTAAGTTGGGTGTATGCTAAAAAAGACACCTAGGAGCATGGTTATAATAAAAACACTGATACTAAAACCACAGAAAAACCTGTAGCAAGATGTTTTTAATTTCATCTCCACTATTATACCATAACAAGATTTAATACTAAAGACTGGCGCCGTGAGCGATTAATTCATCATGATAAGTTTCAATGTCGGCTGGACGCATATTAGCCACTATGCGATCAATTGGCATTATCTGAAGTAGGTTATCTAAATTATAAATAAGATCGGGGCCAACAAGAGTCTTAATCACACGATCATCATTTAATTTTGCAGGTTCATAATCCTTATAATAATCTATAAGATTTGAGATCATTCTACTATATAGTTCGGGCTTGATACTACTAAAATCCACAGGGTGTTGTTCTAAAAAGGCTTTTAGAATATCAGAAGGATCTTCTTTTATTAATTCATTCATATCCAATTCTAGGCTACCGCTTTTAGTCATTGAGTCCAATTGATTATCCAATGTTCTATCGAAAAGCGTATTCAGATCAATACTCCCATTCTCTTGAAAAATATCTACGCAGTTGTCAATAAGTTTATTGCAATAAATAGCTGACTGGAGGCTTCTAATATTAGACGAATCGGATTGAAGATTTTCTAAGTGTGACTTAATTCCATCAAGATCCATTCTTTGGATAATAAGATTCTGGGGAATATTATTATTATTAGAAAGTACCTCGAAATTTTCTGAAATATCATAACTATTGAGCTTATTAAAGATAGTGTGGATATCGATATCTTTTTCGAGAAGAGTATTGAGGTTTCGTGAAATATCACTGCTATTCAGCTTATTGAAGATAAAGTTAATATCGATGTCTTGTTCGAGAAGAGTATTGAGGTTTTGTGAAATACCATCACTACCCAGCTTATTGAAGATAAAGTTAATATCGAAGCCTTTTTTGAGAAGTGTATTGATATTAAAGGCTATATCACTGCTATCGGTATTTTCAAGGATACATTCGAGCTTTTGTATTAACAAATCTTGATCCATAGTATCTTTATCGTTGCTCTGTAATAGTTTTGATATATTATAAATATTTCTTAGTTCTGCAATTTTCGGATCTTGGCCCCTGTAAGTATCTAAGATAAAAATTTTACGGTCTTTTTCATATAAGAAAGCATATTCATCAAGTGTCAGTTCTTCTCCGTTTTTTGCTTTTTCTTGTAATCTAATGAGCTCTTTTTTGTCTCTAAATTTTTCTTCAAAGTGTTTGTCTGGGCTAAGTGGATATTTAAGAATTTCCTGTTCGACAATAGGAATTAGGGAGTCATCGATGCCTTGACCTGCTTTAAGACCAGAAACCTCCTCTACTTCTCCCTGCGGATTAAAGCGAATAGAAGCACAGGCAGTTTTCGACATACCATCCACGCTACTTTCGTTTTCCAATTTAAAAAGTCTAAACCTAGCCTTATTATCCGGGATATTCTCATTAGTTTTTAGATAATGCATACCCATATGTTCACTAGCAATACACCAAGGTGTGCCCTGAGAAGCTTCGGCGAGCTTAGTCTCTTGTCCAGGAAAAAAGTCAAACCATTCTCCTTCTATGTCTTCTGTGCGTTCAGGCGTGGGGATAGGCTTATAGGTTTCATTAAAAAAATGCGTGTAAATCTTGCCAAAATTTCCAGATTTTACAACCGCGTTAAGCTGATCATCGCCAGTATGCTCTGCAAACCATTTTTCTTTAGCTTGACCAAAAAAATCATTAACCGCATCGAGTGTAAGAGCGAGAGCTGCTGGGCTAACTTTAGGGTAGGGAGCGACGGTGGACTTATCGCGCTTTTCATATTTACCATCTTCCTGGTTATAGCTTCCCATCTTAATTACGCCATCAAAGGCATAGACCTTGAACCAAGTAGGAAAAGGCGTTTCTTCATTACTGAGATATTCCGTCCAACTATTTATAGAATCTACCTGATTTTGACGAAGTCTTTCGTAATCTTTATCCATCTCGGATTCCGTGTATTCGGCAGGAGGAAGACCTTGTCCTTTACGATCATTATCAAAAGCCTCCTTAAGTTTAACCCAAGTACTATTATTAATATCCTCTTTTTCGATCATTGGGGCAAAGTTTTTGATGGATTCTTGCCAAAGTTTCTTTTCAAGTTTACTGCCACCACGCTCGATAGCCGAATCGAGGCGTTCAAGATAAGCAAAATTCTTTCTGTCTTTTGGATTTTCGCCGGGAATTTTTTCAATTTTTTTCATTGGTTCACCGGTTGTAAGTGCTTCTTTTTTAGCAGCCTGCTCGGCCTGTTTCTGAGTTCTTAAAGCCTTTTCATAATACGGTGCAACTAAAGGCTCCTTCGTACCAGGAATTTTTCTTTCCTGAAAGCTAATTAGTGTGAGGACACTAGAATAGATGGCATTTATTCTTTTTCGTTTAAGTTCTTTCTGCTGTTCTGCCTCATTTTCATGAGAATCATAAATTTCCTGTGAATTATCCCCGTTCTTTGATGAAAGACTTTCATGGTTTGACATGCTTAATTCTCTATTCTTATTCTATTTATGCTTATTATCTATAATACGAGTATTTTGTGATTTTGTCCATAAGGGGTGGAGTCTGATAATTAAAAATCATTTGGAAAAGGATCAACATCATCATATTCGATGTCATCATTGAATGGGTCAAAAGAGCGATTATTATTGAGATGATCTGAATTATTTGGACCGTATGAGTCATATGAATTGTAGGAATTGTAGGACTGTGAAACATTCTGCGAGCCGTATGGGTCGTAGCCAAGCTCCATGAGAAAACGAGATGGCATATTGTAGCTTCTTTGGCCATTCGAAAAACGTGAGCCGGCATAGGTGAGGATGAGGAGTTTTCTAGCCCTGGTCATACCAACATAGGCGAGACGGCGCTCCTCCTCGATTGAGTCTTCATCGTCGGAACGAGAGCTTGGAAAGAGACCTTCTTCAAGCCCCACGAGAAAGACGGCTGGGAACTCTAGACCTTTAGCGGCGTGGATGGTCATGAGGGTAACGAAGTTGGTTGAAGTTTGTTCATCAGCAGAAGACATTAGGGTAGCTTCCGCGAGAAAATCATCAAGAGACTCGAACTCGGCAGCATTGCCGATCATGGTATTCAGGTTTTCCGCGCGCTCATCACCACTAGGCGTGCCGTCCTGAACCAACTCAGCTAGGCCAAAATAATGAATTACCTTTTCGATGATTTCGGCAGGCTTTAAAGTCATATCAAGATCACGTAAGAAATTCTGCAATCTCGCAAAATTATTCTTGGCTTTGCCGGAAAGAGTGTCGAGCAGTCCAGCATCCAGGAGTGCATTCTGTCTTCCCTGTGCCGCGGCGTCATAATTTTCAGACTGATTAAGGAAGGTATGAACTTTTTCAAGGCTGGCCGGGCCAATACCAGAAAGTACGTTGCGACAAATCCGATCGAGACTGATGCGGTCATGAAAATTAACAATTAATTTGAGGATGGCGAGAACATCCTTGACTTCTTTGCGATCATAAAAACGCACGCCGCCGATGATTTTATATGGAATCTGATGTGAAATGAATGCTTTTTCAATAGCGTATGACTGAGCATTAGTACGATAGAGGACAGCAAAATCTGAGTAGCTCGTAAAATCTTTGACGAGCTCGCCATTCTGCATGACGGCCTTTGAGTTGGCTAGGAGATTGATAATTTTCATAGCGACAAAACTAGCTTCGGCGGTTTCATCCATTAACGACTGAATCTCGATTGGCTCACCTTCACCAGAGGTGGTAAATAATTCCTTATCGGTACGAGTTTTGTTTTGATTAATGATTTTTTGACTGGCGGTTAGGATGTTGCCGGTGCTTCGATAATTCTGCTCCAGCTTAATGGTTTTGGCGCCTGGAAAATCGCGTTCAAAATTTAAAATATTCGTAAAGTCGGCACCACGCCATGAATAGATTGACTGCCAGTCGTCACCAACCACACAGATATTGCGATCTTGATTAACTAGAGCCTTAACTAGGCGATATTGGATATGGTTAGTGTCCTGATACTCATCAATCAAAATATGTTCAAAACGATTCTGCCATTTCTCGCGAATTGTCTTATTATTTTCAAATAGTTTGGTCACTTCAAGCAAGAGGTCATCAAAATCGAGGGCGAAAGATTCCCGCTTGAGCTTTTCGTAACGAGCAAAAATTTTGGCAGTTTTCACCTGATTTGGGTAATAAGCCTCTTCTTCATATTCCTCTGGAGTTTGACCGGTGTTCTTGCAATGCGAAATAGTACTTTGCACTGATTTTGGACGGAGAGTTTTATCGTCAATTTTCAAGTCCTTCATGGCTTGTTTAATTAGAGAAATTTGATCATCCGTATCATAGATCACGAAATTACGATCAAGCCCAGCGGCCTGATATTCGATACGCAAGATCCGCACACAAATGCCGTGGAAGGTACCCATGTAAGGCATAAAATTACGAGGAGGATTGGTGAAGCCATCACTATCAATGTCGCGACCTAGTGTGCCGTCAGTAGCAAGCATGGCAGCATTATCGGCGAAAACGTCATCCTTAAAACTCGGAGTAAGACGAGCGTCGGAGCGAGCCTGCTGCAATAAACGCCAAAGACGATCGCGCATTTCTTTTGCTGCTTTATTAGTAAAGGTCACAGCCAGCATCCGGTCGCCAGGAATTCCATGAGCGATGAGATTAGCGATGCGATGAGTTAAAGTTTTGGTTTTACCAGAGCCAGCCCCAGCTAAAATCAAAACTGGTCCAGCCAATGTTTCCACTGCTTCTTTTTGAGCAGGGTTGAGTCCCTCCGTAAAAATTTCCATGTGTCAATTATAGCACTAATCCGCAAAGAGACTGAGCTGGTTGTAAGTGAGATCGATATTGTGATTTGAAGCGGGCGCCTGAAGATTGAAGGCGACAAAAAAGAGGGAGAGGACGAGACAGAAAATCGCGAGACGGCCGCCGATACTGATATAGAAAAAATAGCCAAAAATAAGCATAACGAGGAGGATAAGAATTGGCAAATTAATAATCAGAAAACGTACGACCGGATTATTTTGGCGGCCACTGGCTTTTGAAAAACTGATCGTAATGAGCTGGTTATAATAAACGTCGACAAGTGGAGTGAGAAAAGCTTCAAGAATGGCGGGGTCGATAGTGAGGCGTTCGGCGATCATGAGCTGATCGATTTTGGCTGCAGCGGTATTTAGGATCTGAGTTTTGGAACTTGCAAATGCAGCTTGCGTTTCAAGATTAGAATCGAGGTTAGAACTAGAGTTAAAATTAGAATTAGAGTCGAGACTAGAGTTAGAGTCGGTTCTAGATTTAGCCTCGAGGTTAGACTCAGCGGCAAACCTGAGATCAAGAAATCGATTGAGTTGACTTTCGGTGGTTTCTTGACTAATGGTCTGATCGAGAATTTCTGAAAAATAATCGTTGAGATATTTGAGCTGCATAAAAACAACACCTTCTTTCAGGTTGTGTCTTGGATTTTGGCTCAGAATAGCTTGAAAAGAGTTTTTGAAAGATTCTGAAAAGTCTTCAGTTTTACTGGAGCTGCCATAGTATTTTTCAGTGGCGGCGCGACGCATATTTGAGACTAGGTTACTATAATAACCTTTTTTGCTAGCTAGATATTTTTTGACATAAGCAGCGTTCTGCTCGGTCTGATTAATTTGACAAGAGATGCCAGCAAAAATTGCCATAACCAGCATAATACAGGTAAAAACAACTTTGGAAATTTTGATATCAGAGACGACTTCGTCAAAATTCTTGGTTTTTAGAAACTGTAGCATATGCTGATTATAGCATAAGTAGTTAGATACCTGAGAGCGGACGAATGTCGGCACCGAGGTGATTGAGGCGCTTGGCAAAATTCTGATAACCACGGTTGATGGAGTAGACGTTGCGCAAGATAGAGACACCGGGAGCGGCTAGCATGGCGATTAGTACGACCACGGCAGGACGTAAAGCTGGAGGCGCGACAAGCTCAGCGGAATGCCAGTTGGTTGGCCCCTCAACGTAAACTCGATGCGCATCAAGTAACTCGATTTTCGCATTGAGATTTGAGAGATAAGTTGAGTAGATTGCTCGATTTTCGAACACCCAGTCATGAATCAAGGTGCGGCCAGTTGCGGTGGCGGCGATCACGCTGAAGAATGGAAGGTTGTCGATATTGAGGCCTGGGAAAGGCATCGGGTGAATCTTATCAGTTGGCGCGACAAGGTCGGCGCGATGGATTGTGAGATCGACCAACCTAGTTTCGCCGTTATAGGATTTATACTCTTCAGAGCGGTCAATTTTGGCGTGCATAGAATGAAGCACTTCGAGTTCAATTTCAAGGAATTCGATAGGGGCACGGCTAATGGTAATTTCGGATTTGGTGACGAGAGCGGCCGCAATAAAGGACATTGCCTCGATTGGGTCTTCACTTGGGTAATATTCGACATCTTCGTCGATTTTCTCAAGGCCTTCAATCTCAAGAGTAGTGGAGCCGATGCCGTTGATTTTGACACCAAGTTTTTGTAGGAAGAAACAAACATCCTGGACCATGTAGTTTGGTGAGGCGCCAATGATGGTGGTTTTACCTGGGAAGAGAGCAGCAGCCATTAAGACATTTTCAGTCACGGTGTCCCCGCGTTCGATCAGAACGATACGCTTGTTGTCTTGGCTTTTTAATTCGGCCTGATTAACACTGGCTTCATAAAATCCAGCATTACATTTAGCATCGACTTCCAACCCAAAGGCGGAGAGAGCTTTGAGATGTGGATCAACCGTGCGAGTACCGAGAGAACAACCGCCAGCATATGGAAGTTTGAAATTTTCATAGCGATGAAGGAGCGGACCGAGGAACATGATGATGGAGCGAGTTTTTCTGGCAGCATCAAGATCAAGTTCATCCATTTTTAATTCGCGTGGTGTGATAATTTCAAGATCTTTACGGCGGTTAAACCAACGACATTTAACGCCAATCGACTCTAGAACTTCAATAATGCGGAAGACTTCTTCAATACGTGCTACATGATGCAAAACGGTACGACCGCGGTTTAAGAGGCTCGCACAAAGCAGGCCAACAGCAGCGTTTTTTGAAGTATTGATAGTGATGGTGCCACTTAAAGTTCGGCCGCCATTGACACGAAAAGACTGTGAGGAGGAGTCGTTAATAGAGAGGATTTGACCACCAAGCGCGGTGGAGACTTTTTTGATCATTTCAAGCGAAGTGTTTTGATCGCCTTTCTCAATACGATGAATCGCGGACTGTGAAGTGCCAAGCATATTTGCAAGCTGAGCCTGAGTGAGTCCTTTTTCTTTGCGCATTGTCGCAACAACGGAGCCAATTTCCTCCTGATAGGTGCGTGTTTTTGCCATAATCCTCCTTATTTTTTATTCATCTGGTGATATATCCAAACGAAATACCTTAATAACAAAAAGTGTGATCTGCTCTAGATTATTTAGCTTTTTTGTAGCCTGTGACGACGTTATTGGCGTGCACCCAACCTTCAACGGATCCACCATCAAGGTATTCACCGGTGGTTGGAGCGACACGCATCACGCCACCCTCGTTGATATATTCATCGATTGGGTCAGTGACGAGATATTCTTGATCAAGTGGACCAAAGTCGTGGGACTTAACGTAATTAACAATACGACGGAGTAGGTCTTTTGACATAATATATTTACTAACATTAATCATGTTGGATGGAGCTTCTTCTACGCTTGGTTTTTCAACTACGCCGGTTAATTTGCCGTCTTTGATACTAAGAACACCATATTTATCGACTTTTTCCTTTGGAATTTCGACACCTAAAATAGCAGATTCATCAGCGTTTTGTAGAGAGTGAATTAGAGATTCTGCGGCGGATTCACCATCTGGATTCCAGACAAAATCATCACCCATAAAGACTAAGACTGGTTCGTCGATATTATATTCTTCAACCACAAGAGCAATTGGCACTGCGGTGCCGTAGCGTCCGGCTGGATCCTGAGTGGTGTAATGAATTTTGACGTGATCTGGCAAAGTTTTGGCGAGTGCGAGACGATCGGCCTTACCGCGCTCGACTAGATAATCGTTAAGAGCGTGATTATCACGATAGAACTCCTGTACCTGGCAAGGCTCGACGTTGCTAATGACCATATAGATATCGGTGATACCGGCCTTAATTAACTCTTGTACCGAATAATCAACAAGCGGACGATTGCCGACAGGAAGCATTGATTTTTCAATAATTTTCGTAATTGGAAGGCGACGAGTGCCCCAACCAGCTACTGGAATGATTGCTTTCGTAATCTTTTGCATAATAGCTCCTTTATTTCCCACCAAAAAAATTGTCATTTTTCTACACAGATTATATCACAGGTGGTATATTTTTCTAGACGTTTTTTGAAGAAACATCTCTGATTTTTTACTAAATTAGTGGTTGACGCCAGGATTCTGGAAGATCTGAAATACCGAATAATTTAACGATAGTTGGGGCGACATTGGAAAGACCGGCATCCTCTAGCTGTTTAGGCTGGTAGAGTGCGGCATTTTTCGTATTGTCATAGAACCAACACGGAACAGGGTTGGTGGTGTGAGAAGTTTTTGGCTTCTTAGTAACCGGATCTGACACCTCTTCGGCGTTACCATGATCTGCTGTGATAATCATCATACCACCAAGCTCGTCGATCTTCTTGGCTAGGCGCGCCAGCTGAATGTCAATGGCCTCCATGGCAGTGATGGTTGGTTCAAGTTCGCCAAAGTGACCGACCATATCACCACCTGCATAATTTATGCGGATAAATTGATACTTTGGTTTGCCAGCTTCGTCTACTTCGGACATCTTTTCAAGAACAGCGTCAGTAATTTCCGCAGCCTTCATCCATGGACGTTCATTAAACGGCTGAGTATCTGACTTGATTTCAATAAAATCCTCACCTTCCGCCTTGTCATAACTATTACCATTGAAATAGTAGGTAATGTGACCAAACTTTACAGTTTCGGCGACCGCAAGTTGGTTGATGTGATGCGCTGATAGAAGTTGATTGAGTGGATTTTTGATAGTGATTGGGGTGACGAGACAGTGTTCTGGAATATGAAGATCAGAATCATATTCGGTCATACCGGCAAAAAAGACATTGAGTGGACGATTATTTTCGGTGCCACGATCGAAGCCATGAAAATCCTGCTCGGTGAAAGCTTTGGCGGTTTCGATGGCGCGATCAGCGCGGAAACTGTAAAAGATAAAACTGTCGCCATCCTGAACGAGACCAACTGGACGGGAAGGGTCAGCCTGACCATCAGTGCCTGGCTCAGTAATCACAAAACTTGGGAAATATTGATCTTGCAAACCTGGGTTGTGCTTTCGATTTTCTTCAATAGCCTGCATGGCAGAGGTGAAATATTGATCGGCCTTACCATAAACCATGGCATTCCAGCCAGTTTTGACAATGTTCCAATCAGCTTCGTAGCGATCAGCAAGAAAGAGCATGCGGCCCCCACCACAAGCGATGCGATAATCAAGCGGAAATTCTGCCTGCTTTTTAAGCTCATCAATTTTATCTTCGAGAAGCTTGACAAAAGTGTCGGCAGATTGAGGTGGGACGTCGCGACCATCTAAGATAAGGTGAATACGGATTCTTGCAATTCCCTCATTCTTGGCCTGTTCGAGCATTTTAAGTAATTGATCAAGAGAACTATGTACGCCACCATCAGAGAAGATGCCGGAAAAATGTAAGGTGGAGTTATGATTTTTGACATTTTCGATGGCACCGCGCCAAGCCTCAGTTTGCCAGATTGCGCCAGTCTTAAAGTCGTCTTCGATTTTGGCGATACCCTGTTTAATGATTTGCCCAGCACCGAGCGCATTATGTCCAACCTCAGAGTTCCCCATCTGTCCCTTTAGAATACCTACTGCTTCCCCTGAGGCCTCTAAAGAAACCCATGGATATTTTTCAAAAAGTTGATCGATAAATTCGGAATGTGATTGTAAAACGGCGTTACCATATTCATCATCCCTGAGGCCGACGCCATCAAGCACAACGAGAGTAATTGGACCGTCATAGTGTAAATTATTCATGGGATTAGTATAGCATAAGAGAGTTACAGTAAAAGATTCTGAACGATGCAAGAGTCAATAATAGATTGTCGAAATGACTAAAATTTCATAATTTCACATTTATTGACATCAATGCCGATATTCCGATAAAGGCTAGCAAAGTCGGTTGAGATGACATCCTGTGGTTTAAAGCCGAGCTTACTAGTGACCTCATAAATATCCTCTTCTTTTTCAACCTCTATTTCTAGTAAGTAGCCGAGCTTTGGCCAGTGATCAATGGAGAGCTTGGCGCCATGATATTCATATTCATCACGGGTATTTTCTTGATAAGAACGGTGCTTAATACCTGTATTTTCTAAGATCTTTAAAGTAGTTTCAAAATCTGAGACTTCGACTTCCCACTCCTCAGTACCGGAGAAAGAATCATTGCTAATTTCTTTGAAGGTGAGGGTAGTCTTATTGCCATCAGTGCGCAGTCGCAGCCAACGATGAGGGGCGCCGATGGCTGGATCAAAAACGTAACGTCGAAAATTGTAGAAGCCAAGTGGTTTAGCACCAATGGCAAGAAGTTTAGCTTTTACCTCTTCCGGATTAATATTTGGGATTCTACCTTCAATTTCAATGGCCATATTTTCCTCTTTCATTTACAATGCTATTCTAATTTTACTCTATTTTTATTTTATTTATAGTTCTACAATCTTATAAAATAAACGCTGTAAAAGAGTGTGATAAAATATCTCTCAATCCATGCGGTGTGCTATAATCTGTACAGGCCCGAGTGGCGAAACTGGCAGACGCGCTAGCTTCAGGTGCTAGTCTAGTTCCTAGGTGCAGGTTCAAGTCCTGTCTCGGGCACCAAAATCATTTAAACGGTTCCATGCTAGTAAGTTGAACGGCTCTCTATATCCGATAGTGAGCCGATTTTCGTTGTCAATTTTGAATTTCCTACTTTTTTCAATCACTCCGATTTTTGTATCCGACAGAGTTTTTGATAGAGTTTTTCTCATCGATTGAATTTTTACGGATGTTGACAAGGTTGTATTTACTCATTAATTTTTCTCATTAAAAAGATCAAGGTATTTATGGTAGGCCCATTTTTGTGCATAAACATTATCGCCTTTTTTGACTGGTTCGAGTATTCCAAGTTTCTCCATCCTTTCGATTGCTTTATAGCAACCTCGCTCGGTATATCCAGTCCATTTTTTAATGTCTCCGATACCTACGATAGGCATTTTGTATAGTTCTATCAATATCTTTTGGCTCACTTCAGAGGCTACTCGATTTAGCCTCTGGATTTTCATCATATCATCTTCTCGTAGTTTCGTAATTTCGGCGCAAGTTTTGATCGAAGAGTTTGCCGTTTCCGCTACACCGTCCAAAAAGAACTCAACCCATTGCTCAATTTTTCCATCGTGATAACCATCGAGCATTTCATAGTAATATTTTTGATGTTTCTTAAAATATGACGAAAGATAGAGAATCGGCATCTCCAATAATCTTCTATCCCATAAGAACATGGTAATAAGCATACGTCCAGTACGACCATTTCCGTCATTAAACGGGTGAATCGTTTCAAATTGTGCATGAATTAGGGCAGCCTTAATTAGTGGTAGATAAGAATCATCAGTATTAATAAATTTTTCTAAGTCTGATAACGCATTTTTCATATCTAGTACAGCCGGTGGCACATACTTAGCATTAGCGGGACTCGTCCCTGATATCCAGTTTTGGCTGGTACGAAACTCTCCAGGATACGAAAGTTGCGTGGAGCGGGCACCGGTCATTAATTTTTCATGTAGTTCGCGAATAAAACGTAGATTGAACACAAAATTCGACATGCGATCTAGGCCGTAGTTCAATGCATCTATGTAGTGAAGAATGTCGTCGACGTCCTGAGGAAGATTATTACTCGGTTCGACGTTCTCTTTTTCGATAGAATCTTCCATAGATGCGTTTGTTCCCTCGATTTGGCTTGATGAGGAAGCGTCCTTACGAATAAACATTCTAAGGAACTGATCTTTATCTGGCAGTAGTTCTGTAATGCCGTCAAGTTTACCGAGTAGACGAATAGCCTCGGTGTGTTTATTTATGATTTTGTTGGAAAACTGAATTTTATCTTCCGGAGGAAAAGGCATCGGAGTAAAAGCTTTATAGCCTTCTAGTTGAGTGACATATTGTCCGATTATTATTTTGTTCATATTACCTTTCCGATACGAACGTTTTGCTAGAATAGGTTCATATCTGTTATCCTAACTTTAACATGCTAACTCCTTTAATGTCAATAGATATATGAACGATTTTGATATTTTTGTTCTTATATTTTGAGAAATATGAACGTTTTTAAATGTAAGGTTTTCGGCTAAAAAGTTTACAATGATTTTTAGGTCGTTACAAATTGCATTAAAATCGTCGAGAACATTAATAATATAATTAGGTCTCATTGCTAATTATTCTAATCGTCTATAATTGAAACGTTTAAGTTCTGATGATATATTGTTATATGTTTTACCAGCTAACATCCCACCAGTAATAAATTCCTCCTGAGTTACATCGGCCAGTGCGAAACTGGCAGACGCGCTAGCTTCAGGTGCTAGTCTAGTTCCTAGGTGCAGGTTCAAGTCCTGTCTCGGGCACCAAAATCATTTAAACGGTTCCGTGCTAGTAAGTTGAACGGCTCTCTATATATGATAGTGAGCCGATTTTTGTTGTCAATTTCGAGCTTCAAGTAGAGCTTTCGGGCTAAAGCCTTACTGTTCATTATTTCTTTCTTTTGTCTTAGCGAATTGCGCCATCTCTTGCACTGTCCAATTATCAAAGCAAAACTTATTCGCGTCAATGCCGAGTTCTTTGCAGGAAACTACGACATTCGCTTTTACTTTTTTAGCGAAATCCCTGTCGCTGTTCATCATATAAGGAATTAAGCGAGTGATACTGTTAGCTAGGTCTGAATTGTGGACTTTCCAAATTAACCCGATTTTTGTATCCGACAAAGTTTTCTGTAGAGTTTTCTCATCGATTGAATTTTTACGAATATCAACAAGTGCCTGGTTAAAGTTAGACAACATGTCCTGCCATAATTTATTTGGATCTTCAATTTTTCTATCGCCATGTATATTTTGCTGGCGATCATACACGACTTTTTGACAGATAAATTCTCGCAATGATCTCTTCCGGCCATTCAACTCAACCTGGTCATCTTTATGGGATTTTACCCAATCAATGGCAGAATCAGTTACACCTTTCCAGAGCGCTTTAGAACGAAGCGTGTTATAGCTTTCCTTCCCAGTTTCTTGAGGCTCAGAACCATAACCTATCCATCCATCGATTTTGCCGGTGGCTTTAGGAGGCTTCCCCACCTTTCCAAATAAATCAGGTTTCTTATCTCGCGCCGACTCCAAAACGCGCAGATTATCTTTTAACTTATCAGTTTCACAATAAATAGTAATCGAATCACTACGACCCACATTTGAATCATCGAATTTGAACTCAAACGGGACATCTTGATCTTGATATTCATCAACTAACGACATCGCAACATCATATAAATCACTTTTTGGAACATTCAGATAAAATCTATGTCCAATATGCTTGCCATCGACATCACGCTTTTTGCAGCCATTTAAGCCATAGGAGGTAATATACTCCCAGCCGCCGCCTCCGGTGTTTGAAATATAATCATAGCAATATTTGTTAATAGAATCCGACAAATCATTGCGCCCGTTTTTTTCTGCAAATGTCTTTAGATGACCTACATACTTCGCTTGCGGATAACTCAATATGTAATTTCGCATAGTCCAGAAATCTTGCTTCACGGCACCGGTAGATAACATCTCTCGATATTCATCTTCAGTTATGTTTTCTAGATTTTTTCGCCATGTATTGAATAATTTTTCATGAAACTGTGCCTTGCTTGCCGTATTAATATCCGTATCGCTCGTCTCACCCTTAGTCAGCATAGAATAGATCTTGTCACCCGCACCCCCAGGACACATTGTCCTATCTTCGGCTGATTTAATTCTAGCTGTTATGGCGTCTTGAATCAATTCATCAGTCAACGGACTTTCCATTTCATGATAAATTTCACTCATAGAGCGTTCACGGACTGTGATTGTTTCAGCTTTTGGTTTTCTAGCTTTTCCAAATTCGCCTACCTCCCCTCATCTTTCCCCCCAAGAATTTTGTTCAGCGACATTATTCCGACCTTGTTTTGCAACTTGACTAAGAGACTCATTCATATATATCCTATCTTTTTAACCCCCATAAACCTCTCCTACTTGAGAATTACACTAAACATTAGAATTATGTCTGTATTATATCAGATTTTACTCCTGTTTTCTATGCCGTTGGCATTGGTAGCTCTTAAGAGAGCCCTATTTTTTTGCTTCTGTCAATAATTCCGACACGTAGACCGATTTTCAAGGCTTTGTATTTTTTACGGTCAAAATTAGCTTCTTTTGCAAATTCGTATTTTTTCTTTAAATATTCTTGTGCTTTTTCTGGGTTATTTTTAAGAAAATTACGTAAAGTAATAAAATTCTCATAAGATTCTTCTTTAATCGGACAAATATGAATATGAAAATCACCATCACCCGTTTCTTCTTTAGTACTTGCTAAGAAAATTCGGTCCTCATGATTGTCAGATCCTTCAAAATATCCATTTTTTGTTAAAATATTTTTTATAGAAATCATATCTTTGCGTTTTGGGACTCCGATAAGAATATCGATTATATTTTTGCCGCCGATAAAAACGGCACTACTGCCAACATGTTCAATTTTTATGTTAATAGGCAAAAGTTTGAACAAGCGACACTTTTCTTGCGTAAAACGCTCGATAAGTTTTGAGGAATATTCCTTTACGATAACAGACATTTATTAAGATTGTACCATACCATAGTTTTTATAATGGTGGATTTAATCTATTCGTCTATAATTGAAACGTTTAAGTTCTGACGAGATATCATCATATGTCTTACCAGCTAATAACCCACCAGCAATAAATTCTTCCTGAGTTACATCAGCCAACGCTAAACCAGGCATTTTAAAAACTGATTTCTCTTGTACTGTGTTAAACTCAAGGTCCATTAATACAAGACCTTTCAGATCCTCAACGAACACATCGATTTCTGCCATCTTGCCTTCAATTTCTATATTGTATCTGTCCTTTACTACTCGCTTTTTACTACAACTCGACATAGCAATAAATTCGTCTTTTGTAAGCGGTATTGTCTGTTCAATTTGTTCGGAGGCATTTCCCTCTGCAACGGGCATTTTTTTAGTTATTTCGTATTTATCACCTTTTTGACGTAACCTCAGATGCGAATGTTCTGGAGTATCCGGAATATAAACATCGACTATACGAGTCGGCCTGACTGTTTTAATATCTTGCGGTAATTCTTTTGCTAAAAATGTAAGCTCTAACTCTAATTCTTGATTCATATTTCCTCTTTTTATAATTCTAAACCTTTTTTAAAATATAACCACATAACTTTTTATACCGATAAAAATGTTATTATAAATATAACGTTAAGTGAAT
>CAUTNS010000011.1:0-22908 GCA_963540345.1 uncultured Candidatus Saccharibacteria bacterium
TAGCAACATCGCCATTACCGGCGTCGGCACTATTGGCACCATCATCACCAACACTATCCTAACCAGCGTCCTCACCATTCTCTTCATGCTTGAAGGTCCACAATTGGTCGAAGATTTCTGGCGTGCTATTTCACCACGCGATTCACAGGCCACTCGTGTTTGGCACCGTGTCACCTCAAAAATGAGTACCGTTGTCGCTAAATATGTCTCCGTCCAGGTATTAATTGCCCTACTTGATGGCATCGTCACCGCCTCCGTAGTCTTCATCCTTTGTCTTATTTTCAATGTTTCAGGCAGTATCGCCGTCCCCCTCGGCCTCATCGCCTTCCTCTTCTATCTCATTCCGATGTTTGGTCCAGTCATCACCTGTGTAATTAACTCAATCCTGCTTTTTGTTAACTCACCATGGGCTGCCCTTAGCTTCTTCCTCTTCTATGTTATTTATCAGCAAATTGAAAATAACGTCATCGGTCCGCGTGTTCAGGGAAAAGGCCTTGGCTTGCCACCAGTCATCATCCTTATTTCCATCATCATCGGTATGTACGCCTTTGGCTTGATTGGCTGTCTCATTGCCATCCCAATTGCTGGCTGCATCAAAGTCATCATCGACGAGTATGCCGCCATTCGTAAAGTGATGGATAATTAGATTAAATTAAATTTAATCAAATAGACTATTTTGGCTCGCTATGCCATAATATTATAGATATTAAGATAGATCAGATTATTGATAATTTAAAGTATTGATATTTTCGGTCTACCAAAAATATATTAAAATTAGATTTTAAAACAAGGAGTTAACATTATGGAACAAGTTTTACCATTTCTCGAAGGCATTTTTCTTATTGCCACCACTGATGGCGATCAGCCACATCTTCGCCCATTCGATGCTGCCGGCATTCTCGATGGCAAACTTTATATTGGTACCAAAAATAACAAAAAAGTCTACAACCAGATTAAAAATAATCCAAAAGTAGAAATCTATGCCACCAATGACACTCTTGGTGCCCTTCGCATTCAAGCTGAAGCCTATCCTGCCGCAGCAGAGATTAATCAGGCTGCCTACGAGTCAACTCAAAAAGACTACACTGGTGAAACCTGTGCAGCCATCGAGCTCAAAAATGTCCACGGTACTATTTCAAACAAACTTGGTGAAACAATCGATGTCAACTTCTAATTCCGTAAAAAACAATACCGAAATCCGCAAAACAACTTTGATTTACCTCACCGCTATTTCAGCCGGCATTCTTCTCATTTCCAATCTTGCCGCCACCAAACTTTGGGATATGTTTGGCATTGCTGTAGATGGTGGAGTAATCTGTTTTCCAATTTCCTACATCCTCGGCGACATTATTATTGAATTCTATGGTAAGAAAACCGCTAAATCAGTTATTCTTTCCAGTCTTCTACTTAATATTCTTGCCGCCATTGTTTTTTGGATCGTCTGCATCCTGCCACCATTCGCCGGCACCGAAGAAATGCACACCGCCATTTCGTCTGTTCTTGGCTTTACACCACGCATCATCATCGGCTCACTTGCTGGCTACCTCTTCTCCCAGTTTTCCAACAACTTCATCTTCGAGAAAATCAAAAAAAAAAGACTGGTTCAAGATTATTCCTCGTTCGCGCTCTCGGATCCTCTCTGATTGCTCACCTTCTCGATACCTTAGTCTTCGAGACTATTGCCTTCCTTGGCGTCTTACCATTCAATGATTTTCTTAACCAAGCAATCTTCGCCTATCTTATTGGTCTTGGTTTCGAGTTCATCCTCTCTCCAATCGAGTTGCTCATTGTTTCCAAGGTCCGTCCATATTTAGACGACTCTGAGATAGAGAATCCAGGATCAAAATCGAAAGCTCAAAATAAAGCCACATCGAAAGATTCTGAGTTAAAAACTCAAAAAGAGAATTAACATGACCGTCGCCGACCCTTACGATTTCCATTTTGAAATTACTCATAAAATTCCTGGCAAACTTGGCCGAGCTGGAGTTATTCATACTCCACACGGTAAAATCAAGACCCCGGCTTTTATGACGGTCGGCACTCAAGGTTATGTCCGTTTTGTCTCTAGCGAACAACTTCAAGAAATTGGCGCCCAGGCAATGCTAAGTAACGGCTACCACCTTCGTCGCAAGTCATACAAAATCGCCGAAGAAGGTGGACTTTCAAAATGGTCTGGCTGGCACGGCCCTACTCTCACTGACTCTGGTGGATTCCAGGTTATGTCGCTCGGATCCGGACTTGGCAAAGTCGTCTCCATGGATAAAGAGCGCGGCGTTACTAACACCGCACACAAGGAACGCCTTGCACATGTTACAGAACAGGGCGTAAACTTTACTGATCCATTTGATGGGCAACCTGATTTTATCGGTCCGGAAGAGTCCATGCAGATTCAATGCCGTATTGGTGCCGATATTCACATGGCTTTTGATGAATTAACTTCACTCGCTGATGATTATGATTATAACGTCGAGGCTCTAGCCCGTACCGAACGTTGGGCCAAACGCAGTCTCGATGAACATATGAAACTGCGCGACACACTCGGCTATCGTCAAAGTCTCTATGGCGTCTTACAAGGTGGACGTTGGGAAGACTTGAGACGCAGCACTGCAAAAAAACTCGGCGAGATGTCTTTCGATGGTTACGGTCTTGGTGGCGCCTTCCTCAAAGAAGACTTATCCGAAATCCTCCGCTGGTGCAATGAAGAGCTTCCAGAAAACAAGCCACGCCACTTACTCGGGTTGTCCCATCCTGATGACATTTTAAATGGCGCAGAAATGGGCGCCGACACTTTTGATTGTGTTGCACCGACTAGGGAAGCTCGTCATGGCAAAATTTATACCAAATACGGCGACATTAACCTCCGCAAATTCAAAGATTCTAGCCTCCTACTTGATGAAGACTGTGACTGTCCAACCTGTAAAGCAGGATATACACGCGGTGAGCTCCGCAACCTTTGGAGATCCGGCGACGGGGAACTAAAAAGTAAATTCTACACCCTCGCCTCAATCCATAATCTGCGTTTCATCATCCGCCTAACCGAACAAATTCGCGAAGCCATCCAAAACGATACTTTCACAGAATTCAAACAGGAGTTCCTGAAAAACTACTATCAAAAGTAAAACCAACGTTTTTATAAATCCAACATTATTTTTATGGTAAAATTATAAGGTGGATAATCAAAATTCTTTTTTCAAACAACGACACCCATTACTGAAGGACATTCTAAGCCTAGTCACCTTTATTATTTTTGTCATCCTTGGCACACTTTTTTTAAATACCTATGTCATGCGCTCGTATAACGTAGTTGGTGCCTCCATGGAAAATACCCTACATGGCCAGGATCGCCTCATCGTCAATCGCGCCGCAGTTTCTCTTTCACACTTTTTTGGTAAGCCCTATGTGCCAAAACGTGGACAAGTTATTGTTTTCTTAAATGGCGATGCGTCCGGTCCACTCACTTGCGGTCTCGAAACTTCTATCCGCGATCAATATATCATTAAACGTGTCATCGCTTTTCCTGGCGAGCGCGTCACGGTAAAAGCCGGCGTATTGACAGTTTATAATGACGAACATCCTGATGGCTTCCACCCAGACGACGAAACTAGAAAATCCGACAATGATGGACCAAAAGCCCAGACCTCTGGCGAAGTTGATATTATTGTTCCAGAAAACGAAGTTTTTGTGGCTGGCGACAATCGCGAAGGCACCCATTCATACGATTCAAGATACGGACTTGGCACCATTCCATATTGCCGCATCGTCGGCCCAGTTCTCTTGAGACTCTATCCATTTAACAAAATCCGCCTATTTTAAGGTATAATATTGCTATGTCAGATTATATTTTGATTCGTAAAGGCCGTAATATCGTAAGTGCTTTTTTGCACGCCTTTTTCAACTTATTACTTGGACTTGGCTCTGTATTTATCACCTTTAGTACTGCTAGCTGGATCCCTGGCGCACTTCTAGTCGTCATTTCCAAGTGGCGCATGTTTGCTGTCCGCCCCCGCTATCTTTTTCTCAACCTCAAATCAAACCTTGTCGACCTCATCGTTGGTTTTTCTTTTGTCTTTATCACTTACGCCTCTGGCCCGACTCTTCTCCCAATCCATTTTATCCTTGCCATTCTTTACTCGGCCTGGCTCATCGTATTAAAGCCTATGTCGACTGAACGCGCCTCTGGGATTCAGGCTCTACTCGCCGTTTTTCTAGGTACCACTGCGACAACCTTAATGTCCGCCAGTGCCAACGCGGCCTTCCCAGTTATATTCAATTTTCTCATCGGTTTTGCTGCTGCCAGACATGTCCTCGTACAAGGTGATGATCCAGATTTCTCCTTCCTCTCACTTTTGATGGGTTTAATTTTTGCTGAATTTGCTTGGCTCTGCCAATCTTGGCTCATCGTCTACACCTTCAAAGAGATCGGTTTTCTCCTTCCACAATCCGCCATCATTCTCACCACGATAGTCTTTCTTGTCGGCAATATTTTTAACAAAATCTCTAGTGACGAAGAATTTAATTTCAAAAAAATCGCCACTCCAACTATTTTCTCGCTTGCTCTCATTCTGATTATCGTGCTTTGGTTTAGCAAACCATTATTTAATGTCTAAAGGAGGTAAATTTATGACAGAAAAACTTATTTCTTCTCAAACTGAAGAAAGTGATTTTGAATCAAGTAGCAAAACTAATGACTCGGTCGAGAAAGCCGAGGAAGTCAAGGAGATTAAGGAGGCTGAAAAAGTCGAGGAGACTAAGGAGGCCGAGAAAAACAAGGAGCCTGAAGAGGTCGAGGAAGCTGAAATAGACGAGAAAACTGAAAAATATCCTGAATCTAAAAACATCAAGGAGTCCCAAAAATCAGCCAGCAATAAACTACCAGTTTTCCTCTCAGTCCTCGCACTCGCCTGCAGTATTTATAATCTTAGCCTAACTAGGAATCTTACTGGTAATATTTTTGGCAATCCAGGGCAAATCAGTCGGGATAGCAACTCTGCCAACTTTACGGAAGGCTCGATTGCTAGCATCGCCAATGCCGTCTCAAAAAGCGTCGTTTCTATCGTTACAAGCACTGATCAAAAATCCTTCTTCAGCAATGAAACTACCAGCCAAACCGCTGCCGGAACCGGCTTCATTCTCAGCAGTGATGGCTATGTTGCCACCAACAAACATGTCGTTTCAGGAGCTAGCAAAATCGGCGTCATCCTAGATAATGGCACTGCTTACGAAGATGTTGAACTTGTCGGCACTGATCCACTCAACGATTTTGCCATCATCAAAATTAACAATGTCAACAATCTTTCACCAGTTAAACTCGGTGACTCGAAAACCACTTCCGCTGGCCAACAAGTTGTCGCCATCGGCAATGCTCTCGGCGCCTACCAGAATTCTGTGACCTCTGGAATTATCTCTGGCAAGGGCCGCAGCCTCACCGCTACTGATTCTGGACGCACTCAGTACGAAACACTTTCAGATATGATTCAAACCGATGCCGCCATTAACGGAGGAAACTCAGGTGGTCCGCTCGTCAATGCCGCCGGTGAAGTAATTGGCATCAACACTGCCTATGCTAGCCAAGGTAATAACGTTGGTTTTGCCATCCCAATTTCAAGCGTGAAGGGAATTATTAAAAACGTTCTCAGTGGCAAAGGTTTTGAGCGTGCCGTGATTGGTGTCCGTTATATCAATCTCACCCCAACCATCGCCAAAGAGAAGAATCTCTCCGTTACTCGTGGTGCTTTAATTGCCTCAAGCAAGAACAATAAAGCCATTATCTCAGGTAGTGCTGGTGATAAGGCAGGCTTAAAAGAGAACGACATTATCACCGCCGTTAACGGTACTGAAATCGGTAACTCCGGCTCACTTTCAAGCCTGATTGGCGAATATTCCGTCGGTGATACCGTAAAAATCACAGTCGTCAGAGGTGGTAAAACTGAAACCCTCGGACTTACCCTCGCAGCCTACAAGCAGTAGAAATATAATCTAGATAAAGAAATATCCCCAAATTTCTCGGGGATATTTTCTCGGGGATATTTTTCAGCTGATTTTTTTAAAAACTAGCTCTAATAACTTTAGTACTCGAAACAGGTAATTAGACCCTGTTTTTTTACCAACGAAAACCCAGAACGCCTAGCATAACGAATAATCCTTTCCTGCTGACTAATATCTGATTCTAGTACCAAAAATTTCTGATGATTTCTCTTTTTATCTTCAAATAAAGCTGGCCATTTTTGTTTAATCTGACGCATTAGCTTATAAATCAAAGCCAGTCCATTCCTCTCCGCAAACAAAGCAATGCTTGGCTCATATTCAATTTCAGGTGAGCTCCATTCCCAATCACGATCCACGTATGGTAGATTAGCCATAATAATATCAGGCACTGGCGCGGAATCTGAAATCCGATCAAGTAAATCACTGAGAGCAAACACCACATTTTCTGCCTTTAATTTTGCCTTATTTTCACGCGCAACTTTTAATGCCAGCTCCGAAATGTCTAGCGCCAGAACCTGCGCATGAGCACACTCTAACCCCACCGAAATTGCCGCACACCCAGAACCAGTACCCACATCAAAAATCATCACTGGAGATAAAATCTCTTCCTTGATTTTTTCCAACTCCTCTTTCACATTCGGATTATCTGGCCAACTCGGCTCAATCACCCCAATCCTCGCCTTCACCGCTTCTTCATACCTGATCACAATCCTTGTGGCAAGCATATTATATAAGTCAATCGTTGTTTCCACCATCTGTTCGGTTTCCGGTCTAGGAATCAAAACATCCGGAGTTACTTTAAATTTACGTCCATAAAACCATTTCTCGCTTGTAATATAGGCTAATGGTACCTTTACCGCACGCAGTGTTAGCATCTTATCTGCCACCTGTCTTTCCTCGGCGGATAAAATCTTTTCACTATGACTAACCAAAAAAGTCCGATCCGATGTCTTAAAAACATTCGTCAAAATCAACTCTGCATCCAGTGGATTGACCAAAGTTTTTGCCTGCGTCAGCCATTTTTTTATCGTCAACGCCATAAAAAACCTATCCTATTATGCCGTTTTCGTCACGAATTGCTTGAATCTCAAATTTCTTAAGTTCAGCCAAGATATCATCAATGTCACCATCCATCACAGCCCCAATATTTGAGCGAGAATAATGGATGCGATGATCAGTCACGCGGTCTTGTGGAAAGTTATAAGTACGGATTTTCTCCGAGCGGTCACCGGTACCAATCAAAGACTTACGTGCAGCCGAAGCATTTGCTGCCTCCTCCGCACGGCGTATCTCATTAAGGCGGGTACGCAAAACCATCATTGCCTTCTCTTTATTCTGACGAAGAGACCTTTCATCCTGCATCGCCACCACGAGACCAGACGGGAAGTGTGTAATACGAATCGCTGAGTTAGTTGTGTTGACCGACTGACCACCATGACCACCAGAATGATAAATATCAATCCTTAGGTCTTTCTCATCAATCTCAATTTCCGATTCTTTCACCTCTGGTAAAGCTACCACAGTAGCGGTCGAAGTGTGAATTCTACCCTGAGACTCAGTGGCTGGAACACGTTGTACGCGGTGCACGCCGCCCTCAAACTTTAAACTACCATACGGCCTTTCACCAGAAATTTTAATCACGGCTTCCTTGATTCCACCAGCCTCATTGGCATTTTCAGACATCAGTTCAACCTTCAAGCCATGCTTCTCAGCAAAACGCAAATACATACGATATAGCTCGGCTGCAAACAGAGAAGCTTCATCTCCACCAGCTCCAGCACGAATCTCCATAATCACCGGCTTATCATCATCCGGATCGCGTGGCACTAATTTTTCCTCAAGACTAGAAGTCAATTTCTCAATTTCACTTTGCGCATGGTCTATGTCAGATTTAGCAATTTCCGCAAAATCCGCATCATTAAGCAGCTGCTCAGCCTCTACGATATTTTGTTTTAGCTGTGTAATTTTTTCATCAATCTCAATAATTTCATTAATTTCTGCTAGGCGCTTTGACTTGGAAGCAAAATCCTCGCTCATATAAGCGTTCGGGTCCGCCAAAAAAAGCGTAACCTCTTCCGCCTCTTTCTTTAAACTTTTGATTTTTTCTTCCATATTAATATCAATTCCTTGTGGTGGGTCTTACTGGGCTCGAACCAGTGACCTTACGAATGTGAATCGTACGCTCTAGCCAACTGAGCTAAAGACCCGCCTACTCTTTATTATAGCAGGGAATTGGCAAAAAAATAAAGATAGTTTTCGCTATCTTTATTTTAGATTTCTGATTAGTCTTCCTTAGCGGCTTTTTTCTCAGCTTCTTTTTCAGCTTTTCTTGCCTTATTAGCAAGAGCTGCCTTACGTTCCTCAGCCTTCTTAGCACGAGCCTTGAAGCGGTCAACACGACCCTCAGTATCGATAATCTTCTCTTCACCAGTAAAGAATGGATGAGAAGCTGAAGAAATTTGCATCTTCACTAATGGATATTCATTACCATCAGTCCACTTTACAGTTTCGTCGCTTTTTGCAGTTGATTTAGTTAGAAAAGAAAAATTCGCTGCCTCATCTGTAAAGACCACAAAACGGTAATCTTTTGGTTGTAATTCTTTTTTACTCATAATTACAGAAAATATACCAGATTATTGCATAAATGTAAAGATATAGAGTTTTTCGCGCTCTCCTACCCCTATACAAAAAATCAAAATATAGTATAATAAACACATTAATAAATTAACGAAACAACTTCGCACGTTTTCCTGTAAACAAAAGCGAAGTGAAGAGAAAGGAAAACATGTCAATCAAGATCGACATGAAAGAGCTCCTCGAAGCTGGAGCACACTTTGGTCATAAGCCCTCACGCTGGCACCCTAAGATGGCTGAATACATCCATAGCAAACGCCAGGATACTCATATCATTAACCTTGAAAAGACCGTTGAAGGCATCGAACGCGCCCTTCCAGTTATCGAAAAGGTTGTCAAAGATGGCAAAAAGATCCTCTTTGTCGGTACCAAGAAACAACTTAAAGCAATTGTTAAAGAAGTTGCTGAATCTGTCGAAATGCCATACGTCACTGAACGCTGGGTAGGTGGTACTCTCACCAACGTCGAGACTGTCAACCGTCAAATTAAGAAGCTCAAAGACCTCGAGCGCCGCATGAAATCTGGTGAACTCGAAGCTCGTTATTCAAAGCTTGAGGTACAACGCTTCCAGGAAGAGATTGAAACCCTTAACATCCGCTATGGTGGTATCAAAGAAATGACCGATCAGCCAAGCCTCGTCATTGTCACTGATGCTTGTGAAGATAAGAATGCTATCAAAGAAGCAAAAACTTTAAACATTCCTGTCATTGCAATCTGTGACACTAATGTCGATCCATCTGACATTGACTTCGTCATTCCAGCTAACGACGACTCCACCAAGACTGAAAAACTCATCCTTGGCTACTTCGTTGAAGCAATCAAGCAAGCTAAAAAATAAATTAAATTAAGGAGTATAAAATGGCAGAAATTACCATTGATGCAATCAAAAAACTCAAAGAGCTTTCCGGCGTTGGTCTTACCGATGCGAAAAAAGCCCTCGTCGAAGCCGCCGGTGATTTTGATAAGGCTCTCAAAGCAATGCGCGAAAAAGGTCTTACCAAAGCTGAAAAACGTGGTGACCGCGAGACTCGCGAAGGCATCGTTGCATCCTACATCCACGACAACCGTCTTGGTGCCATCGTTGAAGTCAACTGTGAAACTAGCTTCGTTGCTAACACTGATGAATTCAAGGAACTCGCACACAAATTAGCTATGCAAATCGCTTCCATGAACCCACTTTATGTTTCTGAAGCTGATATTCCAGAAGCTGCCCGCCAGGAAAAAGCTGCAGAATTTGAAGCCAACTTCAAGGGACCTGAGAACATGAAAGAGCAAATCATTAACGGCCAAATCAAAAAGGCTTTCTCTGATAAGGTTCTTATGCTTCAGCCATACATCCTTGACGACACAAAAACCGTCGCTGAATTCATCAAAGAGATGATTGCCAAAACTGGTGAAAATATTACTGTCCGCCAGTTTAAGCGCATCGAGCTTGGTGTTAACGAATAATTCGTCTATTAAAAAATAAGCCTCCAAACGGGGGTTTATTTTTTTTAAGTAAAGATTATGCTAATATACTTATATGAGTTTAGTATTTGGAATAATTGTTGGCTTCTTGGTCCTCACCACCTTAGTCGTACTTCACGAGTTTGGCCATTTCTTTATGGCTAAGAAAAATGGCGTCAAAGTAAACGAATTTGGGATTGGTTTTCCGCCACGCGCCATCGCTTGGATTCATTTACCAAAAGATCAAGTCGAGAACTTCATTAAAAACCTACCGGAAGAAGAACAGAAAAAACTACCTCTAACAAAAATTCGCCAAAAGCTCGAAAAAAATACTAAATCAAATTATCTTTGGGTGCGTTTTCCAAAATCTGAATATGAAAAACCGCAAAAATATCTAATTTTTAGCCTCAATTATCTACCAATTGGTGGCTTCTGTGCTATGGATGGCGAGTCCGCAGCTGACACCAAAAAGGGAACTTTTGGCGCGACTAATTTCTGGCAAAAAACTCAGATTCTCTTTGGTGGCGTTATTATGAACTGGCTCACCGCCATCTTTATCTTCACTATTCTAGCCTGGACCGGCATGCCACAATTCCTCCCAAACCAGTTTACTATCAAAGACGATGCCAAAATGAAAATCCAGCCGGTTATTATCCAAGAAGTCATTAAAGATTCTCCAGCAGAAAAAGCTGGCATTAAATCCCAGTCTCAAATCCTTCGGATCTCCGAAAATAAAGATCTCAGCAATGCTATCGATGTACTCTCCCCAAACACTGTCATAGAGTTTAATAATACTCACCGTGGTAAATCCGCCACTTATGAGCTGATCACACCAACCAACGAAAAATACCTTGCCACAGCAACGCTTAATCCAGAAGGCAGTACCCAACCATCACTTGGCGTCTCCATGAAAGGTAGTGATAGTCAATTTCTTATTCACTATACCTGGTCAGCACCACTAGTCGGCCTTGGAACAACCGCTCAGCTCACCAAAGAGACCTTCTCTGGCATCGGTCAACTCGTTGCAAATATTTTTCAGGGTGTTACTCGTCAGTTTAGTAGTGACAATCATCTTAAGGAAGAAGGTAAACAACAAATTAATAAAGTCAGTGAATCAGTTTCCGGCCCTGTCGGCATCATTGGTAATCTCTTTCCGGCCTTCACCAGTGCTGGCCCAACCAACCTAGCCTTCCTTGCGGCAGTGATTTCCATTTCACTTGCTTGTATGAACGTTTTACCAATTCCAGCCCTCGATGGCGGCCGCTGGCTCCTTATCGGTGTCTATAAACTAAGGAAGAAAAAGTTGAAAAAGGAAACTGAAGAAAAAATCGTTGGTCGTGCCTTTCTCGCACTACTCGCACTCAGCCTTCTCATTACCATCCTTGATATTCTAAAATTTACTAAATAACTAGAGAAAAAAGAAATCAAATGTCAACTCCCCGTAAATCAAAATTCCAGCTAAAAAAACTCCTACTCATTGCCAATTACACCATTTCAATCTTTGCAATTAGTTACGGCGCCGAACTCGCTGTTGGCTATCCGATGATTCTTTTAATTGGTTTTGCTGCTTTTAGGACTCCGCTTTTTAGCGCAATCTATTCTGGCCTAACCTATGCCCTTGCCGTCTCTATCTTAATCTTTATCCCACACTTTGCGATTGAACTTGGCAAGAAATACAAAAAACTATATTTTTTACAAAAGATCTTTAATTCTTGGCGAACTAATCGTAAAGAATTGGGGCTTGAGGGACTTCCAACCTTCACAGATATTACCCTAAGCATTATCGGCTTCGCCATCTATATCATCATCTCCGGTGTCCTCCTCAAAATCTTTGAATTATTCCCCTGGTTTCAGGCCAATCAGACTCAAGATGTCGGTTTTTCACATTACCTAGTTGGCGTCGATCGCGCCCTAGCCTTCATTGCTCTTGTCATTTTTGCTCCAGTTTTCGAAGAGATCCTCTTTCGTGGCTGGCTCTTTGGTCATCTCAAAAACACTACCGGAAAGAAACTTGCCATTATTTTAACTTCAATTATTTTCGGCATCGCTCACGGCCAGTGGAACGTCGGCATCAATGTTTTCTGTCTCAGTCTCATCCTTTGTTGTCTTCGCGACCTCACCGATTCAATCTACGCCAGCATTCTACTTCATATGATTAAAAACGGTGTCGCTTTTTACCTCATGTACGTCATTGGTTTTGCATAAAAATCATCACCCTTCAACTATTTCTACAGTAGATTCACAAAAAAATAATGCCGAATGTGGCATTATTTTCTAGATTAATCTTTTCTATTCAATCGCAAGAATTTCACCCTCATTGCCATTTGGAAGCACATATTTGTCGCCAACCTTTTTCCCCATAATGGCTTTTCCGATTGGTGAAATATCAGAAATGCGTCCATTCAAAGGATCGGCTTCAACTTCGCCCACAATCGTGTATTCATGTTCCTTGCCAAGCATTTTGATTTTGATCTTAGCCCCAACTGATACTTTTTCAAAAGACCCAGTCTCAATTACTTTGGCATTTTTTAGGATTTCTTCAATCTCTAAGATTCTGGTTTCGATCTGGCGTTGCTCAGCGCGTGCGTCAGTATATTCCTGATTCTCTTTCAAATCACCGAATGACCTTGCATAAGCGAGACGATCAGCAACTTGTGGACGCTCGGCAATTAAGGCCTTTAACTCTTTTTCGAGCTCGGCTTTACCGTCTTTTGTCAGGTTCACAATTTTTTTCATGTCTTATAAAATACACGTAAGTATTATAAATGTCAAGCTCTATGCTATAATCTATTAAATATCATTTTTAAAGAGAAAGGCAAGGGATGAAATTAAGTCAATCTTTTATCAAAACCTTCCGTGAAGTAGGGAAGGAAGAGACCTCAAGAAACGCGCAATTATTAATCCGTGCAGGTTTCATTCACAAAGAAATGGCCGGAGTTTACGATTTTCTCCCGCTCGGTTTAATTACCTTAAACAAAATCCAAGACATTATTCGTGACGAGCTCGACCAAATTGGCTGTCAAGAGCTGCAAATGACCGCCTTGCAAAATCCAGAACCATGGGTAAAAACTGATCGTTGGGACGATAATGTTATCGACGTCTGGTTTAAAACAAAGCTCAACGCTGGTGGCGAATTAGGTCTTGCCCCAACACACGAAGAGCCACTCACCAATCTGATGGTAAAATTCATCTCTTCCTACAAAGACCTGCCAGTCTATGTTTATCAATTCCAAAATAAATTCCGTAACGAACTTCGTGCCAAATCCGGCATCCTGCGCACTCGTGAATTTTTAATGAAAGATCTCTATAGTTTTTGTGCCGACGAAGAGACTCACAACAAATTCTATGATCAAGTTGACAAAGCCTACATGCGTATCTATCAGCGCCTCGGTCTCGGTGATTGTACTTATAAAACCTATGCTTCTGGCGGTGCTTTTGCTAAATACAGCCACGAATTTCAGACCTTAACACCAATTGGTGAAGATACGATCTATCTCAATCAAGACAAAACTATCGCCATTAATGAAGAGGTGATGAACGATGAGGTTCTTGCGGATCTCGGTGCCAAGCGTGAAGATTTCACTCCTACCACCGCCGCAGAAGTTGGCAATATCTTCACCTTGCGCTATAAATTTTCCGAGCCAATCGGTCTCAAATTTGACGACCAAGATGGCGTCAAAAAGACTGTGTTTATGGGAAGCTATGGCATCGGCGTTTCTCGCGTGATGGGTGTTATTGCCGAAAAATTTGCTGACGAAAAAGGTTTAGTCTGGCCAGAAAATATCGCACCATTCAAATACTATGTCATCGGTATCGGCGATCAAGGCGAAGCACTAGCACTTGACCTACATAACTCTTTCCGCAAACAAATTTTGCTTGATGACCGAAAGCTCAGGCCAGGCGAGAAGTTTGCCGACGCCGAACTCATGGGTATTCCATATCGTGTTGTTATTTCAAACAAAACTCTTGAGAATCAAACCGTTGAAATCACCAACCGTAAAACCGGCGAAGTGCGCACTATTTCAGTCGACGAGTTCAAGAAAGAACTTTCCTCTTCTAAGTAAATCATCCTCAATCAAAGTTGATCTCACCTCAATGTGATATGATAATAATAAGAATCTAATTCAAGGAAAAATATGTTCGACCACTCAGAATACCAACAAGCCATGGAAAACGTTATTGAACGTTTTAAATCCGAAATGCAAAAAGTTCGCACTGGCCGCGCACATCCAGACATGCTTGCCGGTGTCAAAGTTGAAGCCTATGGCCAATATATGCCGCTCAATCAAGTAGCTAATATCACTGCAGGCGATGCCACAATGCTATTAATTACGCCTTTTGACCCATCAACCATTCAATCCATCGCCTCCGCCATCCGCGCAGACCAAACTCTCGGTCTAAATCCAGCCGATGACGGACGTGTTATTCGTGTTCCAGTTCCACCACTCACCGAAGAGCGCCGTAAAGAAATCGTAAAGACGGCGTCCACTAAAGTTGAAGAAGGCAAAGTCGCACTCCGCAAGATTCGTGATGACGCCAGAAAAGAGCTTAAAGCTGCTGAAGATCTCTCTGAGGATGTTAAAAAACGTGGCGAAAAAGAAGTTGACGAACTAATCAAAAACTTCTCAGGCAAGATTGACGAACTCTTCAAAGCTAAAGAATCTGAAATCATGAAAATTTAATAAACAGGATAATACTAAAATATGACTACCATAAGCGATTACCGAGATGAGCGACTCCGCAAACTCGCCGAGCTAAAAGAACTCGGCATCAACCCTTATCCTGCACACTCCAATCGCAATACCAAAATTTCTGACATCCTAGAACATTTTGATCAATACGATCAAAAAACCGTCATCATCGCCGGTCGCATTGTCGCAATTCGTAGCTTTGGTAAATTAGCCTTCGTTAAACTACGCGACTATTTCGGCGAGGTTCAACTCTTCATGAAACAAGAGGGCGAGGTCGCTGAAGGGCTTATTTCCGTCAAAAACCTCAAACTACTCGACCTTGGTGATTTCATTGAAGCCGAAGGTATGGTCGGAAAATCACAAACTGGCGAAATTTCCGTCTTCACTAACTCCGTGCGCCTACTTACAAAATCACTCCGTCCGCTCCCTGGTCGCGATGGTTTTACCAATAAAGAAGAGCGTTATCGCAGACGCTATGTTGATATGAATGTGAACCCAGAAGTCCGCGAGCGCCTTGTCCGTCGCAGTATCTTCTGGCAGGCCACGCGCGACTTCATGAATCAGCATGGTTTCATCGAGATTAACACCCCAATCCTCGAGCATACTACCGGAGGCGCCGACGCCACTCCTTTCGTTACCCATATGGATGCACTTGATGAAGATTTTTATCTCCGTATTTCACAAGAACTGCCCCTCAAACGTCTACTTGGCGCGGGTTTTGAAAAGGTTTACGACATCGGTCCACGCTTCCGTAATGAAGGTGTCGATGATGAGCATCTTCCAGAACATATCGCCTTTGAATCCTATTCTGCCTTTGAAGACTACAACGACGGCATGGATTTTTATGAAGAAATGATCAAATATGTCGCAAAGCGCACCTGGGGGACCCTCAAATTTAATGTTGGTGGCTTCGAGATTGACTTAGACCAAAAATGGCCACGCATTAAATATGCCGATCTTATCAAGCAACATTTTGATATCGATGTTTTCCAACCAGATCGCACGAAAATTGAACAAATTTTAAAGAGTAACGGTGTCGAAATTAAGCCAAACCAGTCCACACCAAGATTGATTGACAACCTCTGGAAGTTAATCCGTAAAAAATCCGGTGGGCCTTTCTGGCTTATTGAAGAGCCGCTCAGTCTCTCGCCACTGGCCAAAATTTCACCTGAGAATCCACTCGTCACCGAGCGTTTCCATCCAATTATTGCAGGTACCGAAATGGGTAATGGCTACTCCGAGCTTAACGACCCCTTAGATCAGCTAGCCCGTTTTGAAGAACAACAATCGATGCGAGACCAAGGCGACAGTGAAGCACAAATGCTCGATACAGACTTTGTTGAAATGCTCGAGTATGGTATGCCACCAGCCTGTGGTTGGGGTAACTCCGAACGCAATTTCTGGCTGCTCGAAGGTGTCTCCGGCCGCGAGGCCGTACCGTTCCCAATCATCAAGCGCAAAACCGATAATTAATCAAAGAAAAGAGGTAAAAAATGCTAGATATCAACTTCATCCGAGCCAACCGTGAGTTAGTTCAGCATTCCATTACAGAAAAAATGTACAAAAACGTCGATCTCGACAAACTTCTTGCGCTCGACGATACCAGAAAGGCCACGCTTCAGCAGGTCGAAAATCTCCGCAAAGAACGCAATCAAAATACCGACAGCATGAAGGGAAGCAAGCCAACCGAGGAACAGATTGCCCGTGGTAAGGAGTTAAAGGAACAGCTTGCAGAGCTTGAAGCAAAATTAGAGGTTGAAGACAAAGAATTCCGCGACCTACTAAAAACCGTACCAAACATTATCTTCGAGGATGTCCCACTTGGTGATGAAAGTGCCAGCGTTGAAGTAAAAACTTGGGGAGGTCAAAAAGCCGAAGGTGTTGATCATCTCGACTATGCCATCTCTCGTGACTGGGTTGATTTCGAACGTGGTGCCAAAGTTGCCGGCGCCAAATTCTACTATGTCAAAGGCGGTCTCGCACTTCTCGAAAATGCCTTAGTTCAATTTGGTATTAAAAAAGTTACCGAGCACGGCTTCACTCTCATGGATGTGCCTGATATGGTCAATTCCCGTGTTCTCGAAGGTACTGGATTTGCCCCAAGAAGCTCTGAACAGAGTGATGAATACTACATTGAAGGTGAAGATCTCGCCATGATTGCAACCGCCGAAATGCCAATTACCGGCTACCACATGGATGAAATTATCGACGAAGATAAGCTTCCGCTCTTTTACGCAGGCTTTTCTGCCTGTTTCCGTAAGGAAGCTGGTGCTTCTGGCAAACATACCCGTGGTCTCTTCCGTGTCCACCAGTTTAACAAGCTAGAAATGTATTCATTCTGTCTTCCAGAACAAAGCAAAGAAATCCACGAAAAAATCCGCGCCATTGAAGAAGAGATTTGGCAAGAAATTGGTATTCCATACCACGTCATCAATATTGCCGCAGGCGATCTCGGCGCCCCAGCTGCCAAGAAATACGACATTGAATACTGGTCTCCAGTTGATCAAAAATATCGTGAATTAACCAGCTGTTCTAACTGTACCGACTTCCAGGCTAAAGGCCTCAATATCCGCGTCCGCCGCAAAGATGGTACTATCGAAACCTTACATACTCTTAATGGCACCGCAATCTCACTCGCTCGCACCATGGTTGCAGTTATTGAAAACTTTGCAGAAAAAGATGGTAAGCTCAAGGTTCCTGCCGTCTTACAACCATACCTCGGCGTTTCCGAACTTTAAGGTGATTTATTATTTATATCGTTATGTTAAAATAGGCTTAAGGAGAATTTATGATCGAAAAAATTGATATCAGTGGCAGTAATTATAAAGTCGAAGAAAGTTTCCAGAAATACGCAACTAAGCGCATTGGCAAACTTGACCGCTACCTACCTCGCGGCAACAAAAAAGACGTTGTTGCAAAAATCGTCGTCACCGAAGTCAACCGTTCACATGGTAATAAATACGAAATTTCTGTAGCTATGGAAATTCCTGGCGGTAAGGTTATCGCTGCTAAAGATGAATGCTCAAACGTCTTTGCAGGAATCGATATTCTTGAAGCAAAACTTACCGGCCAAATCCGTCGCTACAAGATTGAGTCGAATCCACACCTTCGTAAAAACCCATTTATGCGCCTATTTCACCGAGATAAGTAATTAAATTTGAAGAAAATCTCGAAATAAAGAGAAAAATCCAAAAGATTAAACTGCATGAATCACACTTCATGCAGTTTTTATGTTAAAATACACTTATAAATAATATTCTGTTTTTGGAGGTTTTGACTGACTATGTCGAAAAAAGTAAAAAAAGAAAAAAAGCCGACCGACAAATTGGCTGATAAAACCCTTACCACAAAAGTACTTCAAGGAATTTTTGGTGACCCAGAAAAGCGCGAGTTAAAGCGCATGGAAAAAATCGTGCAGGGAATCAACAAGCTTGAGCCAAAATATCAAGCTATGTCTGACGACGAGCTAAAAGATCAAACAAATCTCCTCAAAAAACAGCTACTTGAACTTCGTAAAAAAGCTGACGCAAAAACTGCGCTCGAAAAACAAAAATTAGAGAAGGAATCTAGCAAAAAAGCTAAGAAGACTTCCACCAAGACCATCGATACTAAAAAGGCTGAAGACAAAATCCTAGATCAACTCCTCCCAGATGCCTTTGCTCTTGTCCGTGAAGCCACATTTCGTATTCTCGGAATGCGACATTTTGACGTACAAATGATTGGTGGTATTGCACTTCACGAAGGCAATGTTGCAGAAATGAAAACCGGTGAAGGAAAAACTCTAGTCGCCCTGCTTCCTTCCTACCTCAATGCCCTCACCGAACGCGGTGTTCACGTTGTCACCGTCAATGACTATCTTGCTCAACGTGATGCCGGTTGGAATGCCCCAGTTTTTCACTTCCTCGGTCTCAGTGTAGGTGTGATTATCGCCGACGCCAGCTTCCTTTATGATCCAGAGTACATCAATGAAGAACACGCCGACGAACGCATGCAACATCTAAAGCCATGCACCAGAAAACAAGCCTATGCTGCTGATGTTACTTATGGTACCAATAACGAATTTGGTTTCGACTACCTTCGCGACAATATGGTTAACGAGGTAGATTTTCTCCGACAACGCGAGCTCAATTTTGCCATCGTCGATGAAGTCGACTCCATCCTAATCGATGAAGCTCGTACTCCATTGATTATTTCTGCCCCAGCTGGCGATAACCCAGATTCCTACTATCAATTCGCTAAAATTGTTTCTAAGCTCACTCCTGAGGATTACGTGCTTGATGAAAAACATAAGTCTGTCACCTTGACTGATCAGGGAATTGAAAAAGTTCAGCGCCTACTCGGCATCGATAATCTCTACTCCGCCGAAAACTCACGTCTCGTCTACCACCTTGATCAAGCCCTACGTGCTCAGGTTGTCTTCAACCGCGATCGTGACTATGTCGTCACTAATTCTGGTGAAGTAATCATTGTAGATGAGCATACTGGTCGTTTGATGCATGGTCGTCGCTACAATGAAGGTCTCCACCAGGCCATTGAGGCAAAAGAAGGTGTTGCAGTTAAAGAAGAATCTATGACTCTTGCTACCATTTCTTTCCAGAACTTTTTCCGTCTTTATCGAAAACTTTCTGGTATGACTGGTACTGCCTTTACTGAAGCTGAAGAATTTCAACAGATCTACGCCCTTAATGTGATTCAAATCCCACCAAACCGCCCAATCAAACGTATCGACAAAGATGACTTAATTTTCCGCACAGAAGCTGGCAAGCTCCGCGCTATTGTTCGCACTATCCAGGAATATCACGCCAAAGGTCAACCAATTCTCGTTGGCTCAGCTAGCATCGTTAAGAATGAATTAATTGCTAAATATCTTGATGAAGCTAAATTACCATATGAAATCCTCAATGCGAAAAACAACGAGCATGAGGCTGCCATTGTTGCTAAAGCTGGTGAGAAGGGCGCGATTACCCTTGCAACCAACATGGCAGGTCGTGGTACTGACATTAAACTTCCTGAAGAAGTAAAGAAACTAGGCGGCCTCGTAGTTATCGGTTCCGAACGCCACGATTCAAGGCGTGTCGACAATCAGCTCCGTGGTCGTGGTGGACGCCAAGGCGATCCTGGTATTACTCAGTTCTTTGTCTCTTGTGAAGACGACCTAATGCGAATTTTCCAAGGCAATCAGCTCGCCAACATCCTTAGATTTGTCGGTCTTGATGAAGACACTCCAATCCACAACCGCGCTGTTACTAAAAATCTGGAAGCCGCACAACGCCGTATTGAGGGATTCAATTTCGACTCTCGTAAAAATGTAGTTCAATACGATAATGTCATCAACCGTCATCGTCGCGTCGTCTATCTTATGCGCCGCAAAATTCTTGAAGGAGAAAACATCTCTCAAGAAATTAAACGTCTCATGAAGGAAGCAACTACTGACCTCACTATTGAAA
The DNA here is from genome assembly GCA_963540345.1 of uncultured Candidatus Saccharibacteria bacterium. GTDB lineage: Bacteria > Patescibacteriota > Saccharimonadia > Saccharimonadales > Saccharimonadaceae > Nanosyncoccus. The sequence continues at coordinate 20,204 of CAUTNS010000011.1, forward strand.
GCTCACGTGTAAACAAGAAATTCAAACAAAATTTCCTTCAGGTCTTTAATATTGATGCCGACCTCGTTGAAACCATTGGCGCTATGCGAAAACCAGAAGACCGCGCCAAGCTAGCGCTTACCGCAGTTTCCGAAGCATACGCAAATCAAGAGCTCGAATTTGGGCCTGAAGTTATGCGTCGCATTGAACGTGAAGTTTACCTCAAAGTTCTTGACGCCCTCTGGATGCAACATCTTGAAAATATGCAGCACCTCCGTGAAGGTATTCACTGGCGCTCCATTGGCCAGCGCGACCCACTCGTAGAGTATCGTACAGAGTCACAAAAGCTCTTTGAGGGTTTACAGAAAAATCTCCGCGAAGAAGTTCTCAAAATCCTCCTCAGTGTCACTAAACAAGAAGCAGTTGCCACTGATATTGTAGACGGCGAGGAATATGACACCGAACTCACTCAAATGGCGGAGACTGCCACGAATAAAGGCGTAAATACTATTGATTCTGGCGTAAAAAACCTCGATAACGAATTCAAATCCGGATCCAGCAAAAAGACCGATATTAATCGCGAGCGTAATACCGCAAGAAAATCTAAAAAGAAGCAACGTCAGAACAAAAAACACAGTAAACGCTAGTATGAAACATTTTGTTGAAGAAATCGAGCTAAAGAATGGCGCGAGGGGACTTCTCATTGACGTCCCCGGCGCCTCCGTCATGAACATCAAAGTTCAATTCCGCGGCGGCATGCGTTTTGCTAAAAGTCCTGACCTCTATGAGATTGCCCACGTAGTCGAGCATCTTAGCTTTGGTGCTAATTCTGTTTTTCCAGATGAGCAAGCCTACGAGGCTGATTTCACCAAAAACGGCGCCTATCACAACGCCTGGACTTCCGATTATTCAGTCTGCTATGAAGCTGAATGTGCCGATTTTGAATGGGAAAGAATCTTAAATCTTGAGCGTATCGCCATTACCTCACCAATGTTCAACGAAGAAGAGCTAAAAAGCGAAAAGGGAAACGTTAAGGCCGAACTCACTGGCTATATGAATGATTACGCCAGACTCCTTTGGCCAAGGTTACAAAAAGCCATCGGAGAAGAGGTTCCCAACCTCAAAGAGCGTCTTGCCACTATTAATAATATTGAATTAAAAGATATTCGCGAGCATTACCGTCGCACACATACCGCTAAAAATATGCGTTTCATTATTGCCGGACAAATTAAGCACCGCAAGAAAGAAATTTTACGCAATCTTGAAGATTGGGATCTAAAAGATGGGCGTCGTTTTGAGATCCCAAAAGACAAGCTCCATTCTTCACCAGCCGTTCTCGTCAAACGCAAGGATGCCAGCAATATCACATTCGGTTTTTCCATGGTTACCCCAAGGCGTTTATCCATCCAAGAGACTCAGGCCATGGGTGCGCTCAACCATATTCTAAATGGCACCATGAGTAGTCGAATTTTTGGTCAAGCCAGAAAACGCGGCCTTGTTTATGGTATGGGTAGCGGCATCAATAGTAGTAAGCACTATTCATCTTGGGATTTTGACGGTGAGGTCAATCTCGAGACCGCCGATGAACTTTTTTCACTTATCCAAGTTGAAATGGTTCGTGCCCTCAATGGGGAGATATCTGATGAAGAAATTGAAGCCGTCAAAACTTATGCACAAGGTCGCTATCAAATGGGCGCTCAAACCGTCAGTCAAATCTCCGATTACTACACTGATGACTATTTTATGACCGAAAAAGTTGAACTCTATGATGATTTTCCACAAGTCATTAAAGAAATCAATAAGCCATCCATCGTTGAGCTCGCTCGTGAATTTGCTGGCTCTGGTATTCATGCCTTCGTCGCCGTTGGATCTGTCGAAAAAGCCATCATCAATCAGCTTGCAGAGTCTCTCAACTTTTAAAATCCCAAAAAATCATAAATTACGCAAAAATATAAATCCCCACAAATTCACAAAGTTACTCAAATATAAATCCTTCATCAGTAAACTTGAGTAATTTTTAGTTCGCGCCATCTCAAAATGGCGTATAATAAGATTATGAAAATCGCAGTTCTCGGCCACGGTCTTGAAGGCAACGCCATTGAATCTTATTTCAAAGACCATCTTCTTGACGATCAGCCAAATCAATTCACCTTTTTTGATCATTTCACGGATTCCGAAATCCCAGGTTTTGAACTTGAAAAATACGACCTAGTTTTTCGTAGTCCATCAGTCCGACCACAGTTCGCCCTAAAACCAGAAGATCGTGGCAAGTCCAAGGATTGGACCTCAATCACAAACTATTTCTTCGAACACTGCAAGGCACCAATCATCGGTGTTACCGGCACAAAAGGCAAGGGCACAACCTGCTCAATTATCACTAATATTCTCCGTCAATTCACCGAGCGCTTTCGCAAAATTCACCTCGTCGGCAACATAGGTACGCCAGCCATCTTAGAGCTTGATGATATCGAGGAAAATGACCTCGTAGTTTATGAAATGAGTAGCTTCCAGTGTTGGGATCTTAAAAAATCCCCACACGTATCTGTAATATTACGCATTGAGCCAGACCATCTCGATCGTCACTTAAATTTCGATGATTATGTTGCTGCTAAAGGTAATATTATAAAACACCAAACCGCAGCAGATTACTGTATTTATTATGCCAACAACACCGTTAGCACTAAACTTGGCGAGCAGGCTCCTGGCAAAAAATCTACCTATCCAAT
>CAUTNS010000012.1:0-22242 GCA_963540345.1 uncultured Candidatus Saccharibacteria bacterium
TTGCTCCGCAAGCAAACGCTCTATCCAGCTGAGCTACGGGTGCAGATGTGGATATTGTTCAAATCCGAAGATTCAAATAACATCCACCTAGAAATTAAATGAGCATCACGTTTCCGTGACATTCATATTATAGCATATTTAATTAAAAATCCTAGAGGTATGCTATAATTTAATTAGAAAAAAGGAGTAACATGGAAGAAAATAAGACCAAAAATACTGAAAAGAGCGCTGAAAAAGTTGCAAAAACCGCAGAAAATACTGCCTCCAAATTAAAATCCAAACTTAAAGAAGCCTCAAAAAATCACACCGTCAAGTTTCTTCTCTCAGTCGCTAAAAGTCCAGCCACCGCTATTAAAGAAAATATTAACGACTATTCCGATCTCAAAAGCGCCTGGCAGCTTCCAGTTTTTACCGGCCTCGCCTACACCGTTCTCAATTTAATCAACACTATTTTCTCTAAGGTCTATGTTCCAGCCCACAAATCCTTCTTCGGCAAACAGATTGACGCCGCCTGGAATTGGAAAAACCTTAACGACATCAACTGGATTCAGACCATCTTCACTCAATTCTTCTCCTTCCTTCTCCCAGTCCTCTTTGTCGCCGGTATCTATCACCTCGTCGCCCTCCTCTTCAAAAAGAAAACCAACTTCTTCCACCTCACCACCATTGTTACTATTGCCGGCATTCCAGCCATTCTCACCACCAGCCTTCTTGCTCCACTCGCTTCCATCATCTCTCCATCCCTAGGCTTCATTGTTATGATGGCCGGTATCTCCTTCAGCTCAATTACTGCCTATGAAAACCTTAATGCTGAAGCCGACTATAAAGGCAACGAACGCATTTTCGCCAACGTCACTTTTATGGTCGCTCTATACATCGTCCTCCTCATTCTCTTCACCACGATGCTAAAAAGCGCCCTTGGCGGCAGCTCAATGCCATCTCTCGACTCACTCAACAATCTATTCAATAACTAATAACGGTAACAAAGACATATGAACGAATCACTCGACCAAAAATCCACCAAATCAAAACTAACCGGCAGCCGCGCAGGTCGAGTTAAGGTTCGCCTACTCAAAACTTATTACGGCAACATCCTGAAAGATATGCGCATCATCTGCATTACCGGCACCACCGGCAAAAGCGTTGTCGCCCATTATCTCTACCATATCCTCATGGAAGCCAACGAAAAAGTTGGTATCCTCGCCTCTGAAGATGAAATTAAAGTTGGAAGTCTTTATAAATTCTTTAGCGATTCCTGGAAAGCCGGCGCCGACTATTGCATTATCACCACCCCTGCAAGTTCTCTTAAAAAGGACGTCTTCTATCAGCTCCCAGTTTATCTCGCCGCCCTCACCGACTATGTCCCATCCAAACTTTCTGATCTTACGCCAGAAGAATATGCTGCAGCAGAAAATACTCTTTTCGACCTCGAGCCTGAATTTGTCGTCTTAAACCGCGACGACAGTAATTATCTTGAATTCTCAAAATTCAAAGGTAAGCAAGGAACCGCCACTTATGGCTCCGACCATTACAGTGACACTAAAATCGAACGCCGCACTCTTTATCGCAAGGGCAGCGAAGCCACCCTCAATATCGAAGGACATCGCTTCAGTGTCGCCAGCTTCCTCACGGGCGAACCAAACATTTCATACATGGCCGCTGCAGCCACAGTCGCAAATCTCATGCACTACACCGAAGAACAGATCGTCAACGGTATCGCCAACTTCGATCCAGAAAATATTGCTGGATCCGCTAACTAATCTTTTAACCTCTTTTTTAAGGCCTTCTCTGTAACCTTAAGATCTTCAAACGGCACCGCCCCCGTTGCCCTCAAGATTGTTTTTTCGTGTCCCTTACCCAGAATCAACACAATATCGTCCTTCCTTGCAAGATCGACTGCCATCTGAATTGCTTTTTCACGGTTAAGTTCCACCAAAAGATTCTTTCCACGCAAAAATCCTGCCTGTTCAGCACCCTTTACGAATTCCTCTGCAATTTCTGCTGGATTCTCATCCCGAGAATCGTCCTCTGTAATAATCACAATATCTGAATTCCTTGCCGCAATTTCGCCCCGCTCACCTCTCGTTGACTCATCACGTCTCCCCGCCCCTCCAAATAACGAGATGATCCGACCCTTCTTTCCAGGCACCACCGACTCATAGACCTTCAAAAATGCATCCGGCGTATGCGCATAATCCACAATCACTTCAAAATTCTGTCCCAAATCTACCCGGTTCATCCTCCCCTCCACCGAATCAAGCGCCAAAATTCCCTGAGAAATCTGCTCCTTACTAAGCCCTAACTTCAATCCCACCGCCACGGCCGCCAGGGAATTATAGACCGTAAACTCCCCCGGAATCCTCGTTTTAATCCTCAATATATCACGCAACGAATATTTACTACCACTCACATACTTATCATCCGCTATATGTTTATCCCTCGCTGAGCCTTCATTATCTACAGAATACTCTACCCCCTGCGCACCTAATCTAACATCCTTGGCTCGTAGAATCCCAGAATTTATACCATATGTGATATATTCTTTTACATCTTTTGCAAAATAAGCCCAGCTTTTATCGTCTTCATTCACCACCCCATATTTCGCCATCTTAAATAATCGACGCTTCGCATCTCGATAATTCTCAAAGGTCTTATGATAATCTAGGTGTTCATGTGTTACATTCGTCATCACCGCAATCTCAATCGGCACCCCGAAAGTTCTATGCTGTGCTAAAGCGTGCGAAGTCACCTCCAATACCAAAAATTCCGCCCCCGCATCCGCAATTTTCTTCATCCGGTAGTTCAGCGTTTTCGCGTCCACCGTCGTCATATGTTCAATCTGTTTTTCCAACTTATCCACCCCCCAAGCCACCGTCGTCATCAGTCCAGTCTTGTGTCCAGCCGCATTCAGCATCTTCCAGATCAAAAAACAAGTTGAGGTCTTACCATTCGTCCCAGTCACTCCAATCACCCGCATCCTCTTCCCGGGAAAACCATATTGGTGCGCCGCCAAATCCGCCCTTAAAACATGATACGGAATCACCAACTTATTATAATTAGGGATCTTATCCATTAGAAAAGTCTTCATACTCATACGCTTCACCTCACTTTTCTTTATTATACCATAACCACCTCTGATTGATATTTTCACCAATATTAGCACTCTCCACTTGACAGTGCTAATTTTTGCTATACAATAGATAACAGCTACAGCCAAAGCAATCAAGAAACCAGTCGGCTGTATTAAAAGGAGGAAAAATGACCTTAAAACCATTACAAGATCGTATCGTTGCTAAAAAAGAAGTTCCGGCAGAAAAGACCGCATCCGGCTTTTTCATGCCCGGTGACGCAAAGGAAAAACCAAGCTACGCCACCGTTGAATCCGTCGGTCCAGACGTGAAAGACATCAAAAAAGGCGACAAAATCATCTTCAAGGAATACACCACCACCGACATTAAACTCGGAGATACCGATTATCTCATCGTCAAAGAAGAAGATGTACTCGCCATCTTAGATTAATCAGCAAGAAGCATAATTAAAGCTCGACTAATCAGTAAAAGGCATTATTAAAAATCACATTAATTAATAACATAATTAAAGCTCAAATTTTTAAATTTTAATAGAAAGGAATCATTTATGGCAAAGAAAATTTTTTACGCTGACCAAGCCCGCGACAAAGTCTTAAGCGGTGCCAAACAACTCTATGATGCAGTAAAAGTCACTTTCGGTCCTAAAGGCCAAAACGTAGTAATCGAAAAAACCTACGGCAATCCAACCATCACCCACGATGGCGTAACCGTAGCCGAAGCTGTTGACCTTGGTAGCTCTGAAGAGAATTTAGGCGAACAAATTGGTGCTAAACTCATCAAATCTGCCGCCCAGAAACTCAACAAAGTTGCCGGCGATGGCACCACAACCGTCACTGTTCTCACCTACAACATCCTAAGCGAAGCTAATAAGCTAATCGCCGCAGGTGTTAACCCAATGGAACTCCGAAAGGGTATTGAAAAAGCCGGTGAAGAAATCGTCGCCAAAATCAATCAGGCTGCCGAAAAAATTGAAGGTAACGATAAAAAGGTTGCTGAAGTTGCCACTATTTCTGCCGGAGATAAAGAAATCGGCGAACTTATCGCTAGTGTTATTAGCAAAATCGGCAAAGACGGCATTGTAACCGTTGAAGCAGGTCAAGGACTCGAGATGGAGCAGGAAATCGTTGAAGGTTTCAGCTACGACAAGGGTTATAGCTCACCGTTCTTCGTTACCGACCTCAATCGCCAAGAAGCTATTTTCGACAAACCTCTCATCCTTTTGACCGACAAAAAAATCTCTGCCAGTAACGAAATTCTCCCAGTTCTTGAAAAAGTTGCCCAATCTGGCCACAAGGATCTTGTCATAATTGCCGAAGAAGTCAGTGGTGAAGCTCTCTCACTTCTCGTTCTCAACAAACTCAAAGGCGTCTTCAATTCTCTCGTTCTGAAAGCTCCAGCCTTCGGTGATCGCCGTAAAGAAATTCTCGAAGACATCGCCGTACTCACTGGTGCCACCGTCATTTCTGAAGATAAAGGTATGAAACTTGAGGATGCTGAAATTTCCAGTCTCGGCTCTGCCAAGAAGATTATTGCCACCAAAGATAACTCCACTATTATCAGTGGCGCTGGCGACCATAAAGCAGTCAAGGCTCGTATTGAGCTCATCAAATCTCAGGCCAATCTCGCCACCTCTGATTATGACCGTGAACAATACGAAAAACGTGCTGCCGCCCTTCTCGGAAAAGTTGCTGTCATCAAAGTAGGTGGCGCCACTGAAACCGAAATTGATGAAAAGAAGTATCGTGTTGATGATGCAGTTGCCGCCACAAAAGCTGCCCTAGATGAAGGTATCGTCACCGGTGGTGGTGTCACCCTCGTCAATCTTGCCAATCAACTCACTGGCGAAGATGCAGGTACTAAGATCGTCAAGAACGCTCTCAAGGCTCCACTTCTTCACATCCTAGAAAACGCCGGACTCAATGCTCAGGCTCTCCTTGCTGCCGTTGAAAACGCTAAACCAGGCCAGGGAATTAACGTTATGGAGCCTGAAAAAGGCCTCCAAGACCTCAAAAAAGCCGGCGTCATCGATCCAGCACGCGTCACTCGTGAAGCTGTCCAAAATGCCATCAGCATCGCCGCAACCACTATAACTATGGGTGCGCTCATCGTTGAACTCCCAGAGAAAGCAGACAATTCTGCCGCCGCTGGTGTCGGCATGGGTGGCATGTACTAAAACTACTAGAAAAGTCGGCCAGTTCAATAAACTGGCCGCAACTTCCATAAAACCACAACTTCTCTAAAACTAATACGTCAGTAAGGTTACCCAAGTAGAAAAAGAACCCACACGAGGTTCTTTTTTTATAAACATTTTTTAAGTTTTAGCTATCTGCTTTTTCAACTAGGAAGAGAAGTGCTTCGGCTCGTTCAGCCTCATCGCCGATACCCTTAACCGCCTCGTAAGCTGAAGTAATCATATCCTTTGAGCCAGTCGACTCAATCATCTGTTTATAAACCTTAAATTTCTGTTCTGGCTGCATCTTAATCTTATCCATTAATGGGTATAGATCCTGTAACATCTGCTTCTTAACTTCTTCAAACTGCATATTCGCACCTTCATTTCCAGCGGTTTCATTATTATTCAAATTTGGTGCAACCGTTTCTTCAGTCGCCACAGTCTCTGGCGTCACCTCAGGCATCGTTTCCACAGTAGTAGGAGCAGCATTTTCTAAGACAGAAGGCATCGGTACCTCGGTCTCGGTAGGTGCACCAGTAATCGGAGTTGGACCTGAATTAGTTAGGTCAGCCATCACGTCCGGATTCATCCCAGGCATACTAGGTTCATTCGCCAAAAAGTCTGGAATCGGAGGAGCTGGAGGCACACCCAACTGGTCTTGAATATTAATGTTAAAATCTGCGTTTGAATCGGTCGCACTCGTTGCATCCATCATTGGCGCGCCACTGTTTTGATCCATATACCCACCTTCTTTTTTGTTTACTTATCTTTTCCAAATTTTATCATAAACGTTTTATTTTATCAATTTTCTATCTAAAATCGCAATTTTTTCACAATTTTATCAATAGCATCAAGCCTAACTTCCTCCATTGGCAACCTCTTACCAAACATATTCACGATTTCTTCACCTTTATTCTCAGGGAAATAAACCGTCACTGCAGGTGAAAAACGTTTCTTTGGCATCAGAACAATTGCAAAATGCACATCATCCTGCAAAATCCCAAAAGCCTTATATTCTTCAAAGCGGTACATTCGCTCCCCCTCAGTTAAACCTTTTTCAGACAGAACATACTGAATCTTGCGAGGAGGGCGCACCGAATAGGTAATAATCGCAATCACGGAAACCACCACCAGTGCCGTAAAGGTCCACCACTCAAACCTGATTGAAATCAGTGAAAAAATCACACCCGCTAAAATCAACCCAAAATACCACCCCATATTCTTTTCGTGTGACACATATTCTTCGGCTTCCCATTGCACCACTGTATTGTCTTTCACTTTTGCACCTCAATATTCATTAGCTTTTTTAAATTATAACACATCAAATATTTCTTTAAAATCATTCAAGAAACGCCCGAAGTATGTTAAGATAGAAGGGAAGGAGAGTTACCCAAGTGGCTGAAGGGGGCGGTTTGCTAAATCGCTAGTGTGGGGAGACCTGCAGCGGGAGTTCGAATCTCCCACTCTCCGCCAAATAATCCATTTTCTTTTTTCTAGGTATAGCCCAGGAATATAGATAGTTGTTATATGTTTAGAAAAATATCTCCCGAGAGGAGGTATTTTTCTTTTATAATATTTGTGGTATAATAGAGACATAATTTAAGTAACTGCGAGATTCGATAGTTTATATGAAACAGATCACCAAAACTTTAACCCAAACCTTAACCGGACTTGGCGCACTTTTATGCCTTTCCACCAGTCGTGTCCTAGCTTCCGCACTCTCCGTACAGGAAGGTGCCGAGGCGGCCCGCGCTGACGGTATGCCTGCTGAATTGATTGGCGACAACGGCGTTTTCAGCCGCCTTACCAATACCATTCTCTTAGTTGTTGGTCTTATTTCTGTTATTATGCTAGTTTACGGCGGTCTTCGCTACATCCTTTCTGGCGGTGACAGCAAAAAGGTTACTGATGCCAAAAACACCATCCTCTATGCCATCATCGGTCTCATCATCTCCCTTCTCGCATATGCTATCGTTCACTTCGTTCTCAACTCTGTTGTTGGCGTCCCAAACAACTAATCATCAGCATCACAAAAACTACTTAACTCTCGATATAATCATTACTCATCAGAACTAATGCTGATATTTTGCACGCCCCAGCATTTCGCATCACTTCCGCCGCCGCCCGCATACTCGACCCCGTCGTCCATACATCGTCAAACAGCACATAATGAACGTCTTCCCTCAACTTTACCTCCTCCTCCACCCCATATGCCTGCTTTGCTTGCTCACACCTCACTTTAGCACTCTTCCCAACCTGTACCGTCTTATTTAATCTCTCAAGTATCGGCTCCAGCTTCAAGTTTTCACCCATCCGACAAAGCTCACGCGCCAACCATAGCATATGATCAAACCCCCGCTCTCTAATATGTCGCCGAATCGTCGGCAAGGGAACTATAACCACCTCTCCTACCTCACCAGTTTCCCAAATCTCATTTTGAGCAATTTCCCACACCTTCCAAGCAAGCGCGCGTGCCAAGTCTCTCCGCCCCTGATATTTATATTGCTTCAACAATCTAGATAATAGCCCTTCTTTTACTCCCCCCACAATCACCCGTGAAAATCCATCAATCCCAGAAATCACATATCCAGGATTTGTCCCCAAAAGATATTTTTTACAACGCCCACACAAACTCTCACCCTGAAGCCCACATCTCTGACATCTGTTTGGCGAAACCACTTCAAGCAATACATTAATTATTGTGCTTTTTACATCAAAACACACTTTTCTCTTGATTTTTAACATAACCACTCCTATAATTAACCATAACAATAGTTAAATGTGGAGGAATACTTAGCAATGGCTCGTACAAATGACGATGACATGCTTATGGAAGACGAACTCGCGGCTGCATTTCTGGACAATGATAGCCAAGAAGAAGTTGAGCAAAGTCCTGTTCAAACTTCTACTAGTCTCCCATCAGAAGAAGATCCAGAGGCGTGGGACGAACCGGAAGATTTTCCAGGTCAATTAGCAGTTGATGTATATGAAACTGCCGATAAATTAGTTGTTAAGGCTCGCACCGCAGGCATTTCCAAAAATGACCTCGATGTCACCATCTCAGACAACATCTTAACCATCTCCGGCATTCTTAGCGGTGGCGAAGATGAACAAACCACTCGTTGGCACATCCAGGAATGTTATTGGGGCGAATTTTCTCGCACCATCGCACTTCCAGTCCCAGTCCGCGAAGATGAAGGCAGCGTCAAAGCCGAGTTAAAAGATGGCGTTCTCACAATCTCCTTTGAAAAAGAGAAGACCGAAACTCCAACCAAGATTCCTATTCAGTAATCTAAGGCTATTAAACTGCGAGAACAGAGAACTAAACTAAATACCGCACATCATGCGGTATTTTTTTAAATGAAACTTCCACCATATCTATCATCGCAAGCGCAATAGTATCCATCCACTTTTTTATACTATTTCAGATAACCTCATCTTAGTCTAACTTCATAAATAATACAAGCACAACCATCTAACTTAATACCCATCCCACCTCAAACTCATCTATATACGTTATTAATCCAAAAAATAGACCCTGTGGGGCCTATTTTTCGATTTCTAATCAGTATTTTAAGAATTATTAGCAGCAGCTCCGCTATTTGCAGCAGATCCACTAAATACTGAGGTAAGTACGAAGTTTACGATTGCAAAGGCAAGAAGTGCGACCACAAGACCAATTACACCATACATAATTGTCTCTCGTGCTTTCTTAATCTTAGCAGGATCGCCAGTAGCAGTGGTAAGCATAAAACCACCATAAATAATATAAGCCACCGCAAGAATACCAAGTACACCAAGCACTACGCTAATGATCGTGTTAATGGTTGCCATTAAATTATTCGAACCTGCATGCTCCTCAGCGATATTACATTCAGAAATAGACTTCGAATAGGTCTGACGAAGCGATCCCTCAGGACAGTTACTTCCTGCATTTTCCGCATTCACGTTTCCAGCTAGCGATACAACTACCATCAAAGCTGTTGCCACCATTACGCCTTTTTTATACACACCATTCTTCATTTTTACCTCGCTCAATACTCAATGTTTTTACTTAAAAAGACTTGTTAGTACAAAGTTCACAATCGAGTAGGCAAGAAGTGCAATCACGAGACCAATAATACCATACATAATAGTATCTTTAGCCTTCTTAACCTTATTAGAATCACCAGCAGAAGTGGTATATTGTACACCACCAAGAATGATTACAATAACAGCAATAAAACCAATCACACCAATAATCACGTTAATAATCTGGTTAAGAGTAGTCATCAGATTATTACTATTAAGATTATTTTTACTACCAGCAATATCACCACATTTAGTTAAATCATCTGCTGGGTCACCATTTGGGCAACGAAATTTTTGGCCGGTAGCAGCAACAGGTAAAGCCTGGAGCCCCATAGCAACTACACCAAGACCACCAGCGGCTAATGTTTTGATTTTGTTAGAAATCTTCATATTTTTTCCTTTAATATTATTTTCCTCATTATATCATAAGCATCTGTTAAATCAAGGGCCACCCCTTAGAGTCTTAGATGCCAACCGAAGCAATTACGAACTGCACGATTGCATACGCCAGCCCCGCAATCACTAGTGCAATCACCGCCGTCATGATCATTCTTTTTGCATTCACAATCTTTGCCGAATCACCAGAAGATACCACCAACCTTTGACCAGCAATCACAATCGCCCCCACACTGATAATTCCCACCACAGAAATCCCAATATTAATAATTGTCGTAATCAGACTCGCAATACTTTTATTCCCGACATCAACACAACCGGCAGCCCGCAAAGTTTCTTCATCCGCATTAGTCATCTCGCGTAACTTTGCACAGGTATCACCCTCAGCGTAAGTAGCCTGTGGGATAGCAACTATACCAAGTGTTCCCACCATTAACGCTCCAGCTAATATCAACAAAATTCTCTTCATTATTTCTCCTCTTTAAGATATCGAATTCACCACAAACGTCGTTAATGCCCACGCTAATCCTACTATCACTAATCCAATTACGGCATAAGTAATCGTCTTGATTGCCTTATTGACTCTTGCCGGGTCGCCTTCCGAAATCGCATAAAAAATCGCGCCATAAACGATAAATCCAACCGCAATTAGCGCCGCCATAGAATAAACCCAGTTAAATAGCACCATCAAATCATAGTTATTTGCATTATCCTTATTTGGGATATTATTTAAAGCATTATTTAAGGTATTGACCTTTGTAATATCAAAATCGTCACCAAAAATTCTTCCACCTGAGTTTTTTACAAATTCAAGAACGTTCATTATTTTGCCACGCCTCCAATTACTTTCACCAACGTATCCGAAATTACTGAAGCCGAAATCGTTAAGATCAAACCAATCACCGCGCCAGTGATAATTCTTTTACCCTCCATCACTTTTCCAGGTTCACCTTCCGACATAATATATTTATATCCACCCCAAATAATAAATCCAGTTGCCACCATACTTGACATGAGCGCCGCGTCAAACACTAAGTTCAACACAATCACCCAAACAAACCCGGCAAGATTCGAATTACCATTCACTGTGCCGATCGTTCCAATCCTACAAGCACCACCCTCCCTGGTTGCCAAACCCTTATACCAAGGACGAAGTCCTAGCATTGAGTTCGCACATGAATCATCTGGTTCTTCCTCAATCACCGCCGCCGAGACCGGCTCACTTGCCACCTCTGACCACAAATACACTAAACTAAAACTTGAAAAAAATGCTAAACCTAGCATCAATAAACCTTGGATATGCCTTTTCATATTTTGATTATAGCATTATTAACTTAAAACTGTATATAATAATAGTGGATATTGTTTCACACTCATCCCTTATTACGCTATTGACTATAGCGCTTATGTGTGGTATAATATGCAAGTAACTAAAGCTTTATATCTGTATGAAGAAGGTCAACACAAGATTTAAAAGTTTCACTATGCTCGCTGGGTTGATTTTTTCCAGCGCCTTCTTATTTACGCAAACTTTTCTAAATACCACTTCTGTTTTTGCTGACCCTACCCCTACAACTTCTGAATCTACTGAAAATAATCAGACAACTGAAAATCCAACCACCGAAAATAATAATACTGAAAACAATACTCAAAATACTGGAGCTGAAACCACTGAAAATCAGGGAACTGGAAACCAAGGAAACGAGAACACCAATTCTCAAACTCCTCCAGCCAACCAAAATGGAAATACTGAAAATACCACTGAGGGAAACAACTCCGAAAATCATGAACCAGCCACCTGTACTTCTCAAATCGGCGCCATTGGTTGGTTAATTTGTCCGACCACCGGTCTGCTCGCTAAAGGTATCGATGCTCTCTATGGCCTTATTCAAGGTCTTCTTGACGTTAAACCACTAGAGATGAAAGGCGATTCTCCAATCTACCAAGTCTGGTCCTATATGCGCAATATCGCCAATATCTGTTTCATCATCTTCCTCCTCGTCATTATCTATTCCCAAATCACCGGCTATGGCATTAATAATTACGGCGTCAAAAAATCCCTCCCACGCCTCATCGTTACCGCCATGGTTGTCAACTTTAGTTTTCTATTTTGCGCCATCGCAGTCGACATCAGTAATATCCTAGGCAACGGCCTCAAAGACCTTCTCGCTGGCATCGCTGAATCTGCCATCAGTTCCGGCGCAGTCGACGGCTCCAAAACCGCCACTGGTTTTTATTCACTGTTCAACACTGTTGCCGCTGGTGGTTTTGGCCTCGCACTGAGTTTTACCTTCCCAGGTGGCCCGCTCGGTCTTCTTCTCGCCCTCATCCCACTCATTATCGGTGGTATTATTTCTGTTATTGTTGGCCTCCTCGTTCTTGGCTTGCGTCAAGCTCTTGTTATCTTTCTTGTCTCCATCTCACCTATCGCCTTTGTTTTATACATCCTTCCAAACACTGAAAAACACTTCCAAAAATGGAAAAAAACCTTCAGTCAGATGCTTTTCTTCTATCCAATGTTTAGTATGCTCTTCGGTGTTTCCAAACTCGCTAGTATGGTTCTTATCACTTCCGCCACCACTCCATTTGGACTAATGGTCGGTGCCGCCGTCCAGGTTCTTCCACTTCTACTAGCCGCCGGCTTAATGAAGCTTTCAGGTTCCGCTCTCGGTGGTCTTTCTAACGTACTCAATTCTCTCGGCAACAACCTTTCTGGTCGCGCCACCAAGGCTCTTTCTCCAATCCAAGAAGCTAATCGTCAAAAGGCTATTGAAAACGCCATGAAACGTCAACGTTCTCTCAATCTTCTCCCATGGTACTGGGGTGGTGCTCTTGCTGCCGGGGCCGCAAATTATAAATTTCGTAAAGACGATGAAAACAAGACTCGTGAAGACACACTGAACCAATATCGTCAAGAAGAACTTGACGCAAAGCGTCGTGGTGCCCGCATTCTCTATCGTGATAAATATGGCAAAGCCATTTACGCCGAACGTTCACTTGGCATAGATAAAGATGGTATTGAAAAGAAAACTCAACTTGTAGATCCAGACAACAAAGTTATGCGCTATACATACCAAAATCGTGTAGCGAAACTTGCCGCCTCAGCTAACCATACTAAGACCGAGGATGCCCTTGGTAACATGGGAGATTACATCACTGACAATAAGGTTAAAAATAAAGACCTCGAAACCCTTGCTAACAATCAGACCGAAAACTTCCTTGAATTAAAAACCGCCGAATCCTCCAAGCATCGCAACGATCACAACGCTAACCGCTTCTATTCTGAAGTTGTCCGCAATGCCGCTAAGCTCGACAAAAATGGCAACATTGTTAATAAAGAAGATTACGAAAAATACGTGGTCGCCGGTGCCGGTACCGATGCCTGGAAAGTCAACGACGGCACACTTTCCAAAGAACAAGAATCTGATCGCTTCAATGCTCTCCAAATGGTTGCCGCCGATGCTGTTGACGCCTACGAATCCGAGCGTCGCGCCAATGTTGGCAAGCTCACCACCTACATGGATAAGATGGTCACCCTTGACGCCTTCAATGTTTATAAGCAAATGATCAAACACGATAACATCGATGGTATTATCGCCGGCAATAACGTCCTTTCACGCCGTGGTGACTATGACAAAATCGCCTCTGAACTTAAGGCTTATATGGATGCCGGTAATCTCAAGTTAGGTACCGATGCCGCCAACGTCTTAGCTCTCAACCTTATGCAAATGAAGGATGCCGATCCTACACTCGGTCGTCTCGGTAAATTCATCAACATGGAAACCTGGGCCTACACTAATGGCAAACGCCATACTCAGGAAGTTACCATGCAACAATACTTTACCGGTAAAGTTGAAGGTGATCCAGATTATGAAACAAAGATCAACATCGCCACCGGTCTTAAAGGTACCCGTTTTGATAAAATTGATCGTACTGCAACCGATGTACTCACGATGATGATGGATAGCTATAGAGATATTGATCCAGATAAGAGCGGAGAAATTTTTGACGCAATTCGCCCAGCCCTCATTTCTGCATTCCCAAGTTTTCAGTCTGGCAGTGAGCAAATCGTCAATATGACTAGCTTCCTTACAGGTCTCAATCGTAAAGACGTTACCAAGGAACTAAATCAAGAAAATATTGAAGAAATTGCTAGCCAAATTCAAGACCCTAATGGTGCCTATCATAAAAATAGTGCAGTTGCTAAACACGAGATTGAAAAATATCTTGGTGGCCTTACAGCCAGTAATGCTGCTGCCATGAAGACCGACGTCCTAAATGGTATTCTCAACCGTCTTATTGCCGAAAATTATAAACTAAACCCAGATGATTTAGTTGGTCTTCCTCCTGAAGAAGTAAAAGAAAAGAAAAAAGAAGCCTACGATGAAGCAGTAAATAAGGCTTATGAGAAAATCAATGAGATATTCAGAGGAAACGGTGTCATCGATAAGCTTGGTCGTCCAAACACCAGCCTCTTCGACAATATGAAGAATGGTCTTGCTAAAATTCTTGAACACGACGTTAAAGAATCCAAGAGACGTCAAATTATCGAAAACGAAAAAGCCAAAAAATCGGCCTAAAAACACACAGAACACAGAACACTAAATATAAAATACATCCACACACCGCGGGTGTATTTTATATTTTCCACCACGTTTATGGTAAAATAATTCTATATGGCAACATACAAGGTCCCTCAAGACGTTGAGGCGGAAGATAAACTCCTTGGCCCTTTTACCTTTCGACAGTTTATCTATCTTCTCATTTCTGCAGCAGGTATTGCTATTATTTTTGGCCTTTTCCAAATTTTTCCACTCCTCGCCATCATTCCGATCCCATTCACCTTCTTTTTCTTAATTCTCGCTCTACCTATAAAAAAAGACCAGCCAATGGAGGTCTATCTCGCCTCTATCGCCAGTTTTTACCTCAAACCAAACACCCGCCGCTGGACTCCTGGACAAAAGGAAACTACTATTAAAATCACCGCGCCTAAAATCGTCGAAAAACCTCGCGCCAGAAATATCACCGAACAAGAAGCCTCCACCCGCCTCTCCTTTCTTTCCAATCTCGTTGATTCTGAGGGCTATGCAATTCGCGGCAATAGTAATTTCAATGAAGATTTCATCGCAGAGAACAACAATATTGTTGATATTCTAGACCAGGATAGCAATCAAAATATCAATCAAATGATCGCTAAAGAACAACAAAATCGCCATGCCGCCTTAATTTCAAACATGAAGGCTGCTATCTCTAATGCCGACCAAAATCTTCCGCCAACTTTTACACAAAACAATACTCAAACCCAATTTGCTACTCAACCACAATACGTTAATGGTTTTATTAACCAAACTTCCGCTTCCCAAGTTAATCAAGGACTTCAAAATCTTGCCAACAATCAAGATTTCACCATCGACACTATTAGTAAACAAGCTAATCGTCTCACTCAATCGGCTCAAACACTCCAATCAGCCCAGGTAGCTCAACCTCCACAACCTCAGGTCTTTGCCCAATCTCCGCAACCTCAAGCCTTCACTCAACCCTCACAAAACCAACCTCAATTTGCTCAACCTCAATTTACTCAATCTCAACCGCAATTCCAGCCCCAATTCCAGCAACCACCATCACCTTACCAATTCCAGCAACCATACCAACCTCAATTTACTCCACCAACTCCACCAACTCCACCGACTCCACCAGCTAGTTCAGACAATTTCACCGGCATCTTCACCCCACCAGCCTCATAATAATTTTTAAAAAGGAAGCATATGAATCCACAACAACCCCAAAATCAAGCTCAGCCTAATTTCCAGTCAGCACCTCAAGTGCCGCAGGCTCAAGCTCAGAATTCCAACATCCCCGCTTCTGGCTATCCCGCCAATAATATTCCACTCGCACCACAATCCGATAGTACCGCCAACGTGGTTCAGGATAACCCTTCTTCCACCCAGTCCACCCTCCTCATCTCCGAACTCCGTGATGGCTTAATTATCATGAAAGATGGCTCCTTCCGCGCCGTCGTCGCCTGTAAATCTATCAACTACGACCTGATGTCCGAGCCTGAACGTGACGGTATCGAATATGGTTATAAAGGCGTCCTTAACTCTCTTGAGTTTCCAATCCAAATCCTTGTCCGTTCTCAGCGCATCGACATCGCTCCATACCTCGAACGTCTCGCTGATATTCGTCGTAATAACGACAACATGCTCCTCGGTGTATTAATGGACGACTATATTAACTTCATCGATCAAGTTTCCCAAGAAGCAAACATTATGGATAAATCCTTCTTTGTTGTCGTCCCATATTATTCAACCCCAGAACTCGAAAAAGCCAGTACACAAAGTCAAAACATCTTCAATCTTTTCTTTGCCACAAAAACCTCTGAAATCACCAGGATTGATCGCAACACTTATGACAAAGCAGTTACTGAAATCAATAACCGCGTTCAAGCTGTCATTGGTGGCCTCTTTAATATTGGTATCCACTCCGTCCGCCTCAATACCAAAGAACTCGCCGAGCTCTTCTATAACTTCAACAACCCAGATACTGCCGTGAGGGAACCGTTTATTGATTTTAATAAAATGGGCACTATTTATACTAAAAAAGGTGAAAAACCAGAGACAAAACCACTAAATTAAGGAAGAAATATGGCAAAAAAGAAACTCACCGCTGCCGAACTTGCAGCTCAAGCACAATCAATGGAAGACGCCGAAATTCAGCGTGCGTTTGAACAGGGCATCACCACTCTCCGTGATCTTATTTCTCCTTCCTCAATTGAAATCCAATCAGATCATTTCCGTCTCGGTACCAAATATGGTCGCACGCTCTATATTTACGGTTATCCTCGCACCATCAGTACTGGCTGGCTCAGTCCACTCATCAATATGGACGAGGTTCTTGATATTTCCATGTATATTTATCCAGTCGACACTACTGTTATTATGAAAAATCTACGTCGCAAAGTCACCCAGCTTGAAGCTGATATTTCCCTAAATGCTGAAAAAGGTCGTATTCGTAATCCTGAAACCGAACACGCCATCCAGGATGCCGAGGAACTCCGCGATGACCTTCAGCTTGGCCGCGAAAAATTCTTTCGCTTTGGTTTATATGTCACCCTCTGGGCTGACTCACTTGATGAACTAAATTTCGTACAGCACAAAATTGAAAACTATTTTGGCTCTGCCATGATCTTCTCCAAAGTCGCCACTTCCCAGCAAGAACAGGGAATGAACTCCACTATGCCAATGGCTACTCATCAGTTAATGATTCGACGCAACATGAACACTAGCGCCATTTCCACTTCCTTCCCATTCACTTCTGCTGACCTTACCCAAGAAAAAGGCATTCTTTATGGCGTTAATCTCCATAATAATGGCCTCGTTATCTTCGATCGTTTCACCCTAGAAAATGCTAATCTCGTCGTCTTCGCTAAATCCGGTGCTGGTAAATCTTTTGCAGTTAAGCTTGAGGCTATCCGCTCCATGATGATGGGAACTGAAATTATCATCATCGACCCTGAAAACGAGTATCAAAAACTCTGTGATGCCGTTGGTGGATCATATGTTCGTCTCTCTCTCAACTCCGATGTTCGCATTAATCCATTTGATCTACCAAAAGTGATTGATTCTGAAGATGCCTCTGACGCGCTCCGTGCTAATCTTGTCACCCTCCATGGTCTTTTCCGCCTTATGCTCGGTGGCACCCAATCAGGCCCTGGTGGCCAAACTGTTGCCGCACTTTCTCCTAACGAAGAAGCTGATCTCGACCAAGCCCTCATCGATACTTACGCTCGCGCCGGCATCACTTCAGATCCTCTCACACATCAATCCACCCCGCCAACGATTATTAATCTTTATGATACACTCGCCCACATGGGTGGCTCCGGTCCTCAACTCGCCCAGCGTCTTCGTAAATATGCCACTGGTACGTTTGCAGGTATTTTCTCTCAGCAATCCAATATCGATATTAATAACCAAATGGTTGTCTTTAATATCCGCGACCTCGAAGATGAACTTCGCCCAGTCGCAATGTATATTGTCCTGAACCATATCTGGAACATCGTCCGCGCCAAACAAAAACGCCGCATTCTCATCGTCGATGAGGCTTGGCAACTCATGAAATATGACGACTCCGCCAACTTCCTCTTCTCACTCGCCAAACGTGCTCGTAAATATTACCTTGGTCTCACCACCATCACTCAGGACGTTGAAGACTTTATGAGTAACAAAATGGGGCGCGCCATCGTGATGAACTCTTCCATGCAGCTAC
Source organism: uncultured Candidatus Saccharibacteria bacterium (assembly GCA_963540345.1). Lineage (GTDB taxonomy): Bacteria > Patescibacteriota > Saccharimonadia > Saccharimonadales > Saccharimonadaceae > Nanosyncoccus. The sequence continues at coordinate 17,995 of CAUTNS010000012.1, forward strand.
TTCTAAAACAATCCAGCGCCGCCGTTGATGTTCTATCCGACGTCTTCAAGCTTACCAACGCCGAACGTCAACTTCTCTCCAGTCTTCCAGTCGGTCAAGGTCTCTTCTTTGCTGGCCAGTCTCACGTCCATGTTCAAATTGTTGCCTCTGAAACAGAAACCGATCTCATTACCACCAATCCGGTTCGCTATAATCGTTAAACAAAATAGCAAAAAACGCCTTTTTCTTATATAATATAACTATGCCAAAGGTCTATTACGGCAAGGATTCCATAACTCCTAACTTTTTGCCGTCCAGTAAAAATTCTGAGACGGAACTTTTTCGTTCCCAAATTGCCAAGGAATCTTTACAGAATGCTGAGCAGGCCTCTCTTGATACTCTTACAGATTCAGATCGCAAACCTTCCGCCGATACTCTCGAAAACCAGCCTCTCTATACTGGAAGCCTTAATCGCCACAAAATAAAGTCTGCCAAAAATCTTGGCTTATCAAAACTCAGTACCGCCAAAAAAATCAAAAAATACTCTCCGGTCGCACTTGCTTTTGGTGCCTTCCTAGCCGTTATTCTTTTCCTCTTTTTCTCCGTCAGCAATCTAGGTAATCAAATCGAAATTCTCATCACGAGGGCCACTGACACCATGTTTGGTTCCTATTCCGAAAACACTCTCCGAATTACAGAAGAACTTCTCGCCAAAAAACAGGGAGCCTTCCCAAAATACTTTGAAAACCGTCTCAAAACCAACGGTATTGAGGTAGTTGACGCCGGCTCCAGCTATCATTTAGTCTATGATGGCGCCACTATCACCTCCGAAAATTTCCGCAATTTTTATGCCAAAAATATTGCATTTCAGGAAGCTTTTACCCGCGCCAAGCGCGCTCGTGCCTCCAATTTCTTCGATAAACCAGCCACTATGAGTCTCGCCAAAATTGGCATCACTAGAAATCTTTTCTCCGCCTTCAAAAATACCGGCAATAATGAAACAGATACTAAAAATTATCAAACCACCGAAGAAGGAGTCTTTGGCGACAAAACCAATTCTAGTATCAATACCACCACAGAAACTGAAGATACTGACGAAAGAGGGAATAAAACTACAAAAATCTCCAAAACCGGCGAAGATATCGATAGTAGTAATATTGAAGGTGACACTCCGAATGTTAAAGCCAATAATTACTTATTAAGTACCGCTGGGCGCGTCGCCGAAGCAGGTGGTCTCACTTGTACCGCACTCAAAGTTGCCAATCTTATCTCAGTTGCTATTGCCGCCAACGAGATCTATCAAGCCATGCATTTCTTCATGAGTAACCAAGAAAATATCAGCAAAACTAAAGCTGGCTATGGCAACGAAGCAGCCGCCAATTCCGTCCTTAATTTCCTCAACACTCCAGCCACTACTGAATATACCGATGTCTCCACCGGTGAAAAGAAAACCGTCACTGGTGCTCCTATTCAAGCCGAAGGATTTGGTAATGTCCTAGCTGGTGAAAAAGTTAACCTAAATTACACCAAAAACTTCTCCATCAACTCTGCCTTTCTTGCCACTGGTTTTGCCCTAGGTCTCACTACTGCTCGTGCCCGTGCCTGTGGTGGTATTCGTGCTGTTGGTGCCGCTATTAGTCTAGCCACTCTCGCCTTTGGTGGCGGTCTTATTAAAACTGCCGTTACCCTCCTAAAGACTACTGTTGTAAATGTCGCTCTCGCCAGTACCATTGCTGGTATGCTTTCCATCCTCCTCCCATATATTCAAAAAGTCCTCTTCGAAAATCCAGCAAAAACCCTCGTTGGCAAACCAGCTGGTGAAAAATACGTTCAAGGTGCTGCCCTAATTAATAAAAAAGTTGGCCGTTCAACCTCCGGACAAAGTCTCGCTTCTAAAGAAGCTGCCACCGCCTATTATCAAGAGACCCTCCTCGCTGCAAACAGGGAAGCAGAGCTTGATCGCAAGTCTAAAAGCGCTTTTGACGCTTCCAGTCCAAACACCTTCCTCGGTTCCATCCTAGGCCGCTTCAGCCGCATAACTAGCTCCACTACTCTTTTCTCTAGCCTCTCAAATCTAAGTGAGGTTTCCAAAAATTCCTTTAGCTCCATTCTTGGTCACGCCGGACAATCCGTCTTTGCCGCAGATGGTTCCGAAGGCTTTACCACTGATACCGAACTCGCCGGCACTGATTACCAAAAAATTTTTGGTAATGACGAAGATTGCGAAGCTCTTGCCAGTATTGGTGCCGCCTGTGATATGTATGGCGGAGAAGTGATTGCCACCGATGTCACTACCGAAAAACTCAGCTCCACTGATCCCGAATATCAACGCGTCGTTAATCAAAACATCCGTAAAAATGCCGAAGGTTTTGATGAGGTCATTCCAAACTCTCTTCTCGCCCATAAAACCATGTTCTGTGACGAGCGTGACTCACCATTCGGTCACTTTGATGCCAATATTGCCAATGCCATGAATACTAATCTCGGTTTCGCAAACAGTATTCCGATCATCTCTGAAGCTGTTGAGCTCTACAATGCAGTCTCGGATATGTCACCAGAAACCCAAGGCTGGGCCTCCGGTGCCTATTGCGTTATGGGTAGCCAAAATCCACACTGGCAAGAACTTAAATATCTTCAACATTACACCGAACAAACTCGTATCTGCACTCAAATTAAATGCGCTAGCGTTGTTGACTCAGAGGGGAATGACCGAAACCCAATCACCGCCTATAAAGAGGCATATTATGCAAAAAACCCAATCGATACCTCTCGCTCCGGTATTCTAGCTCGCATTTCTGGTATCACTAAAAACCAAGCTGAAACCGTAATTGCGTTCTTCGACTATGCTAATTATCTCGCGAATTATCAACCACCAAAAGCAGAAAAACCAGAATTCACTCTCAATAGTCTCACAAAAGAAACTCTAACCACTAAAGACTCTTTAGGTTCAGTAGCAAAAATCTCTTCCATATTAACCAAAAACTCCGGCTCAGATCACCACTTCATCTACCAAAACCTTACTCAATCTTCCTATGCTGATTTAAAAACTATTTCAAGAAATAGGAGTTACCTGGTATGAAAAACTACATCGCTTATATAAAACGTTTTGCCTTAAGTATTAAAAAGCTCAAACACGAAAAGGTCCTTCTCCTACTTCTGACTCTCATTGTTTCTATTCAACCAGCTAAAGTTTTCGCACTTAAAGAATCCGAATGGGACATCTTCGACATCAACGGTATTTATTATTATGATCGAGATGCTGAAAACTGTGTTACTTCAAATCTTTCCGGCACTATTGGCAAGCTCTATGATGGTTCCGAAATTATCAGTAAATCTGACCTCGATAAAATTAACGCCAACCGCCCAGTTTATGAAAAATCTGCCGCAAGATATGGTTTTCCATGGCAACTCATTGCCACTCTCCATTATCGCGAAACCAGCCTTCGTCGCTACAACCCAACCAATGGTCAAGGTATTTATCAACTTTATTCTTACACTGGTGGCGGTCACAATAGTAATGCTTTCACTAATTTTGGTGAAGTTTCCGAAGCCGAATTCCAAAGACAAACCGATATTATGGCCGAGCTCTTACAAAATAATTATGGCGCCGGCCTAAACTTAAAAACTGACGACGGAATCAAAACCCTCCTTTTCCGCTATAATGGCACCGCTCGCTCCTACATCTCGCAAGCTCGCACTCTTGGTTATACCGAACAAGAGGCTGCCCGTGGTGAAGGCTCACCATATGTCATGAATCTTGCCGATAGTAAGCGTGATTCCAGAAAAAACTCTAATTGGCTTATGATAAAAACCGATCACGGACACCCAACCTCCGCTAACCTAATTCCAGGTGCCTTCCTTATCTTTTCTGCTCTCGGCGGCTCAAATGGCATTAGTAACTGCTCCGGCAGTGGAGGCGGCAATCTCAGTATTAATCAGACCGCTCTTAATCTCGCCTGGGCAAATACTGGCCATGGCATTACTCCAAACGATAATTATCGTAACGCACTCATTGAAACTGGTATCAACCGACTTGGCGATCGCTGGTCTATGATGGGCGCTAGCTGCGATGCCTTTGTTGCTACCGTTATTCGTTATTCAGGAATCGATAAAAATTTTGTTTGCTGTGGTATTAGTAACGGTGGCCCAACCTCAAATTATGTTAAAAACTCCGGTAAATTCGTTGAAGTTGAAAACCGTCAAGGCTCCCTCAAGCCTGGTGATATTCGTCTCAGTTCTGGACATATCGAAATCTATGTTGAGCAAAAC